>CAINLT010000001.1 GCA_903850505.1 uncultured Myxococcales bacterium
CCGTCCACGTCCGCGTGGAAAGTTGTGCAGCCTTTCGCGCCCGGGCCATCCGTCACGCCGTCGCAGTTGTCATCGATTCCATTGCAGAGTTCCGGTGCGCCGGGATGAATCGCGCCGCTGCTGTCGTCGCAGTCGCCGGCCTTGGCGACGGTGTGGCTCGCGGTCGGCGCGCACGCGCACACGGGGTCGCCCGCGCCGTAGCTGTCGTTGTCGCCGTCGACGTACCACTTCGTGCAATCGGTCGCGCTGACGTCGGTTGCGCCGTCGCTGTTGTCGTCCACGCCGTTGCAGAGCTCCGGCGCGCCGGGGTGGATCGCCGCGTTGGCGTCGTTGCAGTCGCCGGCGACCGTCGCGGTGTAGAGCCCGGCGGCCATGCAGCGGCAGACGCTCTCGCCCGTGCCGTAGCTGTCGCCGTCGTCGTCCAGAAAGAACGGCGTGCAGCCGCCCAGGTTGTCGCCAACGTCGGTGACGCCGTCGCAGTTGTCGTCGATGCCATTGCAGATTTCCGTCGCGCCGGGATGGATCGCGGCGTTGGTCGGCGAGCAGTCCGCGGCGTTGGCGACGCCATCCCCGTCGATGTCCGGGTCGACGCAATCCGCGATTCCGTCTTTGTCAGTGTCCGGAAAGCCTTCGTCGATCTTCTTGTTGCAGTTCTGGTCCTTGCCGTCGCAAATCTCGACGTTGCCCTGGAAAACGCCGCCGTCGGTCGGCGAGCAGTCCTGCACGTTGGGGACGCCGTCGCCGTCGAGATCGTTGTCCACACAATCGGCGATGCCGTCGCCGTCCGTGTCCTGGTAGCCTTCGTCGGTCGTGCCGTTGCAGTTGTCGTCCGCGCCGTTGCACTTCTCGCTGTTGCCCGGGAAGACCTGCGGGTCCATCGGCGCGCAATCTACGGCGTTGAGCGCGCCGTCGCCGTCCATGTCGGGATCGTCGCAGTCCGGGATGCCGTCCTTGTCCAGATCGGGCATGCCTTCGTCGGTCTTGCCGTTGCAGTCGTCGTCGATGCCGTTGCAGATCTCAGGCGACGGGATCAACGCGTCGCACAACTCCAGTCCGCCCGCGCCGCAGATGCGCGCGCCTTTGCACAAACCGGCGGAGTTGGTGTTGTAGCAAGTCGTCTTGGCGGAAATCGCGATCGCCGCGCCGTTGCATTCGCACGCGCCGGGCGTGGTGCAGACGAGGTTCTGGCCAGAAACGCCGTAGCTATACGAGCATTTGTAGTCGGTCGGGCAGTCCGCCGTCTTGGCGCACGGCGTGGCGCAGAAGAAGCCCGTGGCGCCGTGTTTGATGCACAAGCTGCCCGGCGTCAGCGCGTCGCACTCCTCGTCCGTGATGCAGGGCGCGCATTCCGCGGTCCACTTTGGCATGCAGGTCGGCGTTATCGCGGTCTTGTCGCAGGACCAGCCGCCCGGACAGCAGCTGCCGGCGCACGCAGGGGCGCAGCGCTTGCCCTCGGGCGCAGTCGCGCACACGCCTGAGCTGCAGTCGCCGTCGCTCTTGCACGTCGCGCCCGCCGCACCCGCTGCCGGATTGGCGGCAAACTCACAAGCGGTCGTCGGCGCATCAGGCGCCACGTCAATGGCGTCCGTCGCGCTGTCCGGCGCGGCGTCCGGCGCGGCGTCCGAGCCCACATCCTGGCTGTCCGCTTCGTCGGCAATCGCATCGGTGAGCGCGTCCTGATCGGTCGCATCGGGCGGAGACACCGCGTCGGTCAGCGCATCCGCGAGAATTTCACTGTCAGCGGCGTCCGTTGCCGCCGTGTCGGAGGCGGCGCCATCGAGCCCATCATCGGTCTTGGCGATGTCGCCATTGGTCTGTGGCGTGTCCGTTGCGACGGCGGCATCCTCGCCCGTCGCGCCAGCCTGCTGCCCGCACGCCGCCAGGGCGACAAGCGCAAGCACGCCGATCTGCTGACGCAATCCATTGAAACGATAACAGATCTGCCCCAGACACCAGCTTTGTTCGCGCATGACGCAGCTCTCCCCGTTCCAGACGCAAGACGGACACCCACATCATCTCTGTAGCATTCGCCGCGCCGACTCCGCAATCGCGAATGACAAGTGCTGGCGGTCCGCCCACCGCCGCAGCCAACTATCCTACTCTTTTCAGGCAATTGCCAGTGTGTAGACCTGTGAGCGACGCCGCCGGTTCTTGGGGCTTGTCAGATGGGGCTTTGCGCCAGCGCATTCCGGCGGCATGCTATGCCACCGCGGCCCACAACTTGCCGCCCTTGGAGTCCGGTCTTGACCGCGCCCGCGCAACGCACCGTGCCACCTCTGGACATCCTGGACGGCCTGCCGCGCTTGGGCTGGGCGGCGGAGCCGACGCCGATCCAGGCGATGCCGGAGCTGGCCGCGGAGCTTGGGATTGGCTGGCTGGGGTGCAAGCGTGACGACCTGACGCAGCCCGGTTCCGGTGGCACCAAGACCCGCAAGCTGGACTTTCTGCTGGCGTCTCCGCCGTGGCGCGATGCCCCCAAGTGGATCTCCGTGGGCGCCATCGGCTCCGGCCATCTGGTGGCTTGTACGGCAGCCGCGACCCGGCTCGGCCGGCAACTGGAAGCGCACCTGTTCTGGGAGCCCATGTCAGCCGGCGTGCTGGACAACCTCGCCTACACTGCCAGCGGGCCGACGACGCTCATCTACCACAGCTCGCGCATCGCGCTGGCGCTGCGGCGACCCGGCGTGCTGACGGCGCTGCACATGGCGGGCGTTCCGGTCATTCCGCCGGGCGGGACGACGCCGGTCGCGATGCTGGGCCTCGTGCGGGCAGGACTTGAACTCGCCGGGCAAGTTCACCGCGGCGAGCTGCCAGAGCCACAGCGCATCTACGTTTCGCTGGGCTCAGGCGGTACAGCCGTGGGTCTTGCGGTCGGCCTGGCGCTTGGCGGCCTGCGCACGGTCGTCCATGCGGTCGCGGCGGTTGAACGGGCGCTCGCGACCCGCACCCGGCTGCGGCGGCAGATGCACGGGCTGCTCGAATACTTGCGGGAAATCGGCTTGCCGGAGCTCGCGGACGTCGAGCCCAACGCCGTCGTCATCAACTACTCGCAGGTCGGCCCGGGCTATGGTCGCGCGTCGGGCTCGTCGCTGGACGCCGTCGGCGTGCTGAAACGGCAAGGCATCGGCCTGGAGCCGATCTACACCGGCAAAGCCATGGCGGCGCTGCTCGTGGACGCGGAGATCGCGCGCCGCGAGAATCGCCCGATGGACGCGTGGCTGTTCTGGAACACAGTGCGGCGTCCCGAACCGATGCAAGTGGTTGACGGCTGGCGGACCCGGCTCCCGCCCGCGCTGATCGCCCGGCTGCAGCAGGTTGAAGGTGTCAGCGGGTCCGTTCGGGCCGCGCAGCGGAGTCGGCGCTGGTTCCTGCTTGGCACGATGGCGACTGTCGCGGGCGTCACGGCGCTCGTGCGGATGTCCGGCTATCCGACGCTGCCGCATTGGCGCGGCAAGGAATTCACGGCGTCTGAAGCGCACATCCTTGCCGCGGCGGCCTCCGCGCTGTTGGCCGGGGCGCCGCTGCCTGACGATCGCACCGCGATCGCTGAGCCGCTGGATCGCTATGTCGCCGCGCTGCCGCCCAAGCTGCGGACGGAAATTCACGCCTTGATTTGGCTGGTCGAGCAGGCGTCAACGCCGCTGGGGGCGCAACTGCATCGGATGAGCGAGCTCCCGCTGGCGACGCGCACGGCGTATCTGAGCGGGATGGTGCAGCGGCGGGACGTCGCGGGCGACGCGGCGCGAGGCCTGCGCGATCTCGTCGTGCTTGGCTACTACGCCCTGCCGATGGCGTGGAGTTCGATTGGCTTCTCCGGGCCGCTCGTGCCCGACACGCCGCGGCCGCGTCGGGCGATCTACGCGCTGCTCGTCGCGCCAGCGGGGCGTCTGCCGGCCGGGATGCGCACAGAATGACTGCAACGCCTGCCACCTCTGCCCCGGAGTCCGCGTGATTTTTGACGCTTCCACGCTGCCCGAAGGTGAATTGACCGTCGACCTCTGCGTCGTTGGCAGCGGCGCGGGCGGCGCGATGGTCGCCATGGTCGCGGCAGAAGCCGGGATGCGCGTCGTCGTGCTGGAAGCGGGCGAGTTCATCACGCCCGACGACATGACCCAGCGCGAAGAACAGATGCTGCCCAAGCTGTACTGGGATGGCGGCGGGCGCACGACGGTCGACCGGCAGATTCACATTCATCAGGGCAAGGGCGTGGGCGGATCCACGCTGCACAATCTGAACCTGTGCAAGCGCATCGATTCCGGTCTGCTGGCGTCCTGGCGGCGCGATCGCGGTTTGGCGCACCTGCCGCTGGAGACGTGGGACAAGCTGTACCGGGAAGTGGAGTCGCTGCTGTCGGTTTCAGAAGTGCCGCCGGAACTGCGCAATGCCTCCAACAAGCTGCTGCAGACGGCGTGCGAACGGCTCGGCTGGCGCTGGGCGGCGCTGTCGCACAACCGCACCGGCTGCGTCGGCTCAGGCTTTTGCGCACTGGGCTGCGCCTTTGACGCCAAGAACAACGCCGCCAAGGTCGCGCTGCCCCGGGCGATCCACGCGGGCGCGCAGGTGCTCACGCGCTGCCAGGCCGTGACGGTGGAGCACGATGGCGAACGCGTCACCGGCGTGCTGGCGCGGGCGCTGGATCCTGTGACGGGCCGCGCGTTCGGGCGCGTGCGCATCAAGGCGTCGACGGTGTGCTTGTCGGCTTCGGCGACCGGCACGGCCGCGCTGCTGATGCGGTCGCGCGTGCCGGATCCCGGCGGTGAGACCGGCCAGTCGCTGCGCATCCATCCAGCTGTCGTCGCGGCGGGCGAGTTTGATGAACCCGTCAACGCGTGGCAGGGCATTCCGCAGACCGTCGAATGTACGGAATTGCTGGATATTTCTGGCCAGTCGCACGGCAAGCGCGCCACCCGGCTCTGGATCGTTCCCGCGTTTGGCCACCCGGCCGCGACGGCGACGATGCTGCCCGGGCAAGGCGGCGATCACCGGCGGTGGATGGGCCGCTACGGCCACCTGAGCGTGCTGACCGCGATGCTGCACGACCATACGCGCGGCCAGGTGCGGCCGGACGGTGAGACCGGCGTGCGCATCGACTACCAGCCGATTCCGGATGACCAAAAGGAGCTGCTGGTTGGCCTGCGCGCGTGCGCGGAGCTCCTGTTTGCGTCCGGCGCGCGGCGCGTGTGCATCCCGACGGAGACGCCGATTGTGCTGGAGTCACCCAATGAGATCCGCAAGCTCGACGCGCTGCAGTGGCGGCCCGGCTTGTTGCAGTTGACCGCCGTGCACCCGATGGGCACCGTGCCGATGGGCGACGACGCGACGATCGCGGCGGTGGACAGTCAGGGCCGGCATCACCACATGCGCGGACTGTGGGTCGCGGACGGCTCGCTGTTTCCAACGTCGATCGGCGGCCCGCCGCAGCTCAGCATCTACGCGCTGGGCCTGCACGTCGGGCGGGCGCTCGTCGCGAGTCGCTGATTGACGCGCGCGGCGGCCATCCGTCACGCTCTGTCCCGGAGGTCGTCTGTGTTGGTTCGCCGTCTCGCCGCGCTGCTTGTGTCGATTGCGTTGGGCGCGCTCGCCTTGCCCGCCGCGGCCGCGCCAATCACGGTCCCCGTCGACATCGCGGTCGGTCCCGCGGGCCTGTGGTTCTCCGATGACATCGGCCGCGAGCAGGTCGGCCATTTGGGCCTCAAGATTCGGCTGGAAGCGATCATTTCCCGCGAGCTCATCAAAGCGCACATCAACCAGGTCCCGGCGAACTACCGGCAGATGGCCCTGCAGATGAACGAGGTCCGCTTCCGGCCGTCAATGTTCATCCCTGAAGAGCTGATTATCTCTCCGAAATTTGCCCACACCGGCATGTACGGCTCGACGTGGCGGCCGCTGCAGTTGGGGCTCAGTCTGGTGAGCGGTCCGTCGCCGGTTTCCCTGTCCGCTGGTCTGGATCTGACGGCAGCGTTCATCCACTCGGATTCACTGGGTTTCTCGTGGATGTTCCTGCTGCGGCCGGGCGTCGACTTGCAGCTCGAATGGGAGATCGCGGTCGCCAGGGACTTCCACGTCAGCGTGGGCTGGCAGTCGGTGCTGTACATTCCCCAGCCGCTGGGCGGCGGTGTGTTCGACCTCGGCGGTTTCAACGATCGGTCCATTTGGCACGTTGGCCAAGTGTTCCTTCTATTTCATGGCTTTTCCAACTATCAGGCGAACCTTTAGATCATGGACCTACGCGAACACCGATCCACTGCGCAGCGGCATCCATGGGAAGTCGCGCGCTTCCAGTTCCTCGCCCAGGTCCTGCGGCGTCGCGGTTTGCTGTCGCAGGTCCACAGCGTGCTGGACGCCGGATCGGGCGATGCCTGGTTTGCCAATTGTCTCTTGGGCTTGCTGGATCCAACGTCACGCATTGACTGCTGGGACACCGAGTATACCGCTGACTCCATAGGTGAATTGTCCGCGGATCTGCCGCACAACATCACGCTGAGCGCGACGCGGCCGACGACGGAGCACGATTTGGTGCTGCTGTTGGATGTGCTGGAGCACGTCGACGACGATCGCGCCTTCCTCGCGTCGCTGGTCGCGGAGTCGGTCAAGCCCGGAGGCTGGGTGCTGTTCACAGTGCCGGCCTGGCAGCCGCTGTTTTCCCGCCACGACCAATGGCTGCAACATTTCCGCCGTTATGCGCCGGCGCAGGCCAACGCGGTGCTCAGGGGCGCGGGCCTGAACGTGGTGCAATCGGGTGGGCTGTTCCACTCGCTGCTGGCGCCGCGGATCCTGACTTTGGGCCTGGAGCGCATGCGCCCGACGACTCAGCCGCACAAGCCGACAATCGCCTGGACGCACGGGCCGCTTGTGACGCGCGCGGTGCAGGCGGCGCTGGATGTGGACAACGCGGTGTCGCACGCGGCCGCACGCGCCGGGCTGCCGTTGCCAGGCCTGAGTTTCTGGGCGCTCTGCCAACGGCCTGCTTGAGTGACGCAGCAAATGCTGATTCAATCGGCGCGATGCAAAGCTGAGGCGCGCCGGCACCGGCGTGTCGGCCAGTCGACGAACGAGGACACAATGGCGAAACGGACGGCATCTTCTCTGGGCGACGCGATGATGCACGGTCGCGGCTTGGGCGCCCTGCTCACGGCGGTGGGCGTGCTCCTGGCGCTGCCGGTTCACGCGGACAACGCCGCTCCCGCCGCGGCACCGACCGTCACAGCGCCAGTCGCCACCGCGCCCGCGGTCAAGACGCCAGCCGCCAAGGCACCCGCCGCTGCCGCGCCCGCCGCCAAGACGCCAGCGGTTGCAGCGCCCGTCCTCGTTGCCCCGGCCAAGCCCGCCTACATCGCGCCGGTCGTGCCGCAGCCCGCGGAGGTCGCAATCCCGCCGCAGTTTGACGTCGGCATTTTTGGCGGCGCCGCGCTGTTCAGCACGAAGACGCGCCTCGGTCTCGCCCACGATCCGCTGGATGTCCCAGGCAATTCAGGTGAAGTGGGCCTGCGCGCCGGTTGGGTGGGCCTGGAGCGACACCTTGGCGTGGAAGTGGAGGCGCGCGATGCGTTCTACAAGCTGCGTTCGGGCAATGCCCACGGACAGGTGCTCGGTTTTCGCCTGCAAGGCCTGTGGAATTTCATGCCGGAAGCGCGCGTCCAACCGTTCGCGCTGCTGGGCGTGGGCGAGGAGCTGCTGCTGAACAGCAAGCCGCAATGCCCGCTGAATGCCGCGCCGACCGCGAATTGCCTGCCGATGAAGACGCCGCACAACATCCTGACCGGCGTGCTGGGCGCGGGCGTGCGGATTCCGCTGACGTATCGTCTGGCCGCGCGGGTTGACGTGCACTGGCTGCTGCAGCAGGGCCGCGCCAAGGATGATCAGGCGACGCCGCCGATTCCCGCAACGGCGGTCTCCAGCAACTGGGACATGCTCGCCGGCCTCTCCTGGACCTTTGGCGGCGCGCCCGAGGACAGCGACAAGGACGGCATTCCCGACGAAATGGACAAGTGCCCGAACGAGCCCGAAGACAAGGACGGTTTTGAGGACGCGGACGGCTGCCCGGACGTGGACAACGACGGCGACGGCATTCCGGACGACAAGGACAAGTGCCCGAACCAGGCTGAGGACAAGGACGGCTTCCAGGACGATGACGGCTGCCCGGAGCCGGACAACGACCGGGACGGCATTCCGGACGCGCAGGACAAGTGCCCGAACCAGCCCGAGACGCGCAACGGCTACAAGGACGACGACGGTTGCCCGGACGTGGCGGACTCGGACGACGACGGCATTCCCGAGGACAAGGACAAGTGCCCGAAGCAGAAAGAAGACAAGGACGGCTTTGAGGACGATGACGGCTGCCCGGACCCGGACAATGACCAGGACGGCATTCTCGACGTCAATGACAAGTGCCCGAACCAGCCGGAGACCAAGAATGGCTTGAACGACGACGACGGCTGCCCGGATTCCCTGCCGCCGGCGGCACAGCGCTTGCTCGACCAGCCGATTGAAATGCGGTTCCGCGGCGCGGAGCTGATGAAGGGCGCGGACGACGTGTTTGACCCGCTGCTTGAACTGCTGCTGGAGCACGAGGGCGTGAAGATGGCCATCACCGTCGCGGCGGAAACGGACGATGCGGCTGGCAAGGCGATGGCTGAGGCGCGCGCGCAGGCTGTGCGTGCGGCGTTTGGCGGCAAAGGCATTGAGGCCGACCGCATCACGTGCGCAGCGGGACCGGTCGTGGCGATTCCGGCTGCAGCGCCAGAAGCGGCGGCGAAGAAAGCGAAGAAAGCGGCCCGCAAGGTTCCTGCGGTGCCGGTGGTCTTGCGGCCGGTGTCCCTGCGCATCCTGTAGCCATTATCCCGCGCTTCACAAACCGCCACATGATTGCCCGGATCCGCCCTCGCGCGCCCGACGCAACCGGTTGCCAGTTGTGGAAAACCTGCGTATCCTCACGCCACGTTCGCCTATTCAGCACCGTCGCGGTCACTCTGACATGCGCGACGATGCGACCCGGGCAGCGCAATCGCCGCGCGGCTTGTTCGCCAAGTCGTCGCATTGAAGCGCTCTGTTAACGGTCAATTGCCTGGCTTCTGAATTGTTCTTGGGAGGACTCATGCGCTCACTGATTACCCGTCGCCTGTCGGCTCTGCTGGCAACGCTCTCGCTGCCCGCCGCACTCGTGGTGGCCTCGCCCGCTTTTGCTGCTGACGCTCCGGCGGCGGCCAATCTGCCGGCGATTTCCGAAACGGGCGACCAGCCCAAGCCGGATCACTGGCCGATGAAGTGGGATTTGGGCTTGGGCGTTGGCTACAACGCAATCTCAAGCAACACCGGCCTTGGCAACTCGGACTACTACGTTGACCCGGCGACCGGTAGCGTCACTTCGAACCGCTTGGTCAAGGTCGGCGACGCCGTGCTCATCGGCCTCCGCGGCACCGCGTGGCTGTTCCCGCACCTCGGCGCTGGCGATCTGGGCGTTGAACTGGAAGGCAAGTACGTCCCGACCAACCTCACCGGCATCAACGGAGCGACGGGTCGCGCCAACATCTTTGGCGTCCGCGGTCTGGCCATCTACAAGTTCCTCGACGACAGCTACAGCGTGCGCCCGTTCCTGAATGCCGGCGGCGGCGCTGACATCTTCAAGTCGGCTGACTCGGCGGCGACGCTCGCGGTCAAGAAGCTGTACGTCAAGGGCACGGCCGACGTGGACAGCGCCTGGATGGTCGGCGGCGGCGCGCAGTGGCAGGCCCTGAGCGACATGGGCGTCCGCCTGGACGCGCGCTTCGTCAGCACCAAGGGCCTCTCGGGCCACGCGGTCACCGGCAACTTCGAAGCGATGCTCGCGTTCGTCTACACGATCGGCGGCAAGCCGGGCGACAGCGACGGCGACGGCATCCTCGATCCGTACGACAAGTGCCCTGACCAGCCGGAAGACCGCGATGGCTTCCAGGACAACGACGGCTGCCCGGATCCGGACAACGACGGCGACGGCATCCTCGACGCCGACGACAAATGCCCGAACGACGCCGAAGACAAGGACGGCTTCCAGGACGAGGACGGCTGCCCGGATCCGGACAACGACGGCGACGG
>CAINLT010000002.1 GCA_903850505.1 uncultured Myxococcales bacterium
GATGACGGTCAAGGATCGGCCGACGTCCTTCTACACGCTGAAATTCTTCGCGTGGCTGACGTTCCTGACGATTCTCGGCCTGTCCCTGCACGTGCTGTTGGACATCCTCAACGTGGTGCGCCGCGCCCGCAAGACGCCGCGCAAACATGCCAAGGGACCGAAGATCGACGATCTCGACCCGAAGATTCTCGCGCAGGTCAGCGATGGCCGGGTCGAGCCCAAGGGGACGATCCTGCGGTTTGACGTACACCAGCGGATCGCCCATGGGCTGATGGCGCTCTCGTTCACGCTCCTGGCGTTCACGGGCTGGCCGCTCAGCAGCCACGGTGTCGGCGCGTCGCATTATCTTGTCGCGCTGTTTGGCGGGCTGGAGATGACTGGCCTCATCCACCGCGGCGCGGCGATTGGCCTCGTGACGGCGTGCGTCTACCACCTTGTGTACCTGACGGTGGCGCTGATGCGCGGCCGCCTGCACTTCACGATGCTGCCGACGTGGCAGGACGCCAAGGACGTCGTCGCCAATCTCGCGTGGCTGATGGGGCTGCGGTCCAAGAAGCCGGACTACGCGCGCTTCAGCTACTTTGAGAAGTTCGACTACTGGGCGGTGTTCTGGGGCTGCATCATCATGGTCGGCTCAGGTCTGGTGCGCTGGTTCCCGACTCAGGTCATGCGCTTTGCCCCGCCGTGGCTGTACGAAATCTGCTACCTCGCCCACACGGACGAGGCGCTGCTGGCGGGGCTCGCGATCTTCGTGTGGCACTTCTACAACGTGCACCTGCGGCCCGCCGTGTTCCCGATGTCCTGGGTGTTCCTGACCGGGCGCATGAGCTACGAGGAACACGCGGAAGAACACGGCGCTGAACACGCCGCATGGCTCGCCGCTGCCCAAGCCAAGGCCGCGCACGACGCAGCGACGGATGAGGCGGCGCCTGCTGCCGAAGAAAAGAGGGAGTCATGAGCGCCAAACGCGTGGCGATCGCCCTGGGCGTGATCGCGACTTCAATCTCAGTCGGTTTCTCGCTTCAGGTCGCCTTGCGCGCCCAGGATGTGAGCGGCAAGCCGCACGTGGCAGCAGCGGTGCCGGTCAAGAAGTCCGCGCAATCACGACTGGAACGCCTGCCGTGCTTTGGTTGCCACAACATCGAGCACTACCTGAAGGGAAAACCGCGGGCGCCCGGTCAGCCAGCGCCTGCCGAGGGGGAGCCAAGCAAGGAGTTTTCGCATACACTCCATCAACAAGAGGTCGGCGGCCACTGCCATGTGTGCCACGCCCTCGAAGGTCACTTTCAAGTGACCGTTCGCAAGGAGACGTGTGCGGGATGCCACTGATCCACCTACGCGATGGCCTTTCACGGCAGTGGCATGGCGGCTTGTGCTGTTTGGCCTGACGCCGGCGCTGCTGATCGGCATGTACGCCGCGTGGCGCTCGACAGCCCACTACATCCAAAACGACCCGCGCTACTGCGCGCAATGCCACGTCACGCAGGAACAATACTTCTTCGCGGCGCAAGGTTCGCACCAGAAGGTCGCGTGTCAGGCGTGCCACAAGCAGACGCTGGAACAGGCCGCGGACATGTTCCGCGCGTACGTGCTGCACAACCAGCCGGTGCCGAAATCGGGCCATCGCAATCCGCTGCATGAGGCCGAAGTGCCAATGGCTGCTTGCTCGACCTGCCACTTTGGCAAGGTCAGCGGCACGCCGAGCATCGCCGGCACGATCGGCCATGAAATGCACCTGAAGCAGCCAAAAGTGACCTGCAAGTCGTGCCATGACAAGGGCATCCACCGCGACGCCAACGCCATCGAGACGTGCAAGGCCTGCCACGAGAAGGAAACCGTGCGCATCACTGGCATGGCGCCGCTCCACTGCAACGCCTGCCACAGCTTCCGCAAACAGGCGACGACGCTCCTGCCCTCGCAGCGCGACTGCATCGACTGCCACGCGTCGCGCAACGTGAAGTTCAAGGACTACTCGAAGGACCAGCACATGGCCAACTTCGCGTGTTCCGTGTGCCACCGCCCGCACGACCCGTCGCCGCAGGGGCTCATCCAGTGCACGTCCTGCCACACGCACATGGAGCGCAAAGGCCTGCATGCCAACGACGAGCACCAGACCTGCACCGATTGCCACAAGGCGCACACGTGGCAGGTCACCAAGACGGAATGCATGGCGTGCCACGACGGCATGAAGGCCCATGGCGACGGCGCTGCGTGTCAGAGCTGCCACAAGGGCAAGTAGCGGAGGATTTGGGCGATGCGGCGCGTGATGCAGAAGATACGGATGCCGATTTTCACGCTGCGCCGCAAGCTGATCATTCTGCTGTCCGCGATCACGTGCCTGATCCTGCTGGGCCAGACGCTGTTCTGGCTGTCCAGCGAGGTCACGGACCTGGACGCGCACGCTGCGGCGCACGGGACGATCGTCGCGCAAGGCGTGGCCAACAGCTGCGCCGTGCTGATGGACGGCGCTGATCCGCACCGGTTCGATTCGCTGCTGGATCGCGTGGGCCGCAGCGTCGACCTGGTGGAACTGACGATCACCGACCGTTTTGGCGCTGTGCTGGCCCGTCGGCGGCCCAATCCGCTGCCGGGTTTCGTCCAGCCGCAGTTTGACGTTTTTGGCGCGCCGCGCGAGACGCCTGGGCTGCTTGGCCTGCTGGGCAACTAGATCGTTTACTCGGTCTCGTCGCCGGTCGTTCGCGGCACCGTCGTCGTCGGCTTTGTCGGCATGCGCTATCGCTCCAGTGAAATCGCCGACAAGGCCACGCGCCTCATCGCGATCGCCTTGGCGATGGGGCTGTTCTGGCTGCTGCTCGGCGGCCTGCTGGGCTCCGTCTACGTGCGGCGGATTACCCGTCCGCTGGCGGTGCTGACGGAGGCTGCGCAGGCCGTGACGGCGGGGCGGCTGGCGGACGTGGTGATTCCGCAGCAGCAAAGCGACGATGAAGTGGGCGTGCTGGAGGCGAGTTTTGGCCATCTGGTGACGGCGCTGCGCGCGGAGCGGGCGGAGAACGCCAAGCTGCTGGAGACCCAGCAGCACCTCAATGCGCGGCTGCGGCAGCGTGTGGAAGACGTGACGGGCGACTTGCGCGAAACGGCGAGCTACCTGCAAGCGGTCATCCGCGCGATGGAGGAAGGCGTCATCACGTGCGACCTGAACGGCGAGATCGTGGAGGCCAATCTGGGCGCAGTGCGGCACCTGAACGGCTTTACCCGGCCGACGTCGGGCGTGCGCGTCGCCGATCTGCTGCCCGATGGCGGCGTGCTGCAGGACGCCGTGGACGAGGTCGTGCGCAGCGGCAAGGGCAAGTCGATCGAGTTGGTGCGCCTGTGTGGGACGGCGATTGAATCCGCGCACGCAGCCGTCGACACCGCAGTGCTCGGCGGGCAGCGCACCCTGCTCTTTCGCGCCTCGCCGATCCAGGGCGCCAACAAGCGGCCGATGGGCGCCGTGCTGATGGTGACGGACGAGACCCACGCGCGACTCGTCGAAGTGCGGATGCGCCGGCACGATCGGCTGATTTCGCTCGGCACGATCGCCGCGGGGCTGGCCCACGAGCTGGGCAACTACATGCACGCGATCAACGGCTTCTCCACGCTGCTGCTGCGGGACACCGCGGGCGACGATCCGCGGCGCAGCGATCTGCAGTCGATTCGCGATGAGAACCAGCGGGCGATCGCGCTGCTGGAACGCTTCCTGCAGTTCGCACGCCCGGGGCACATGCGCTTTGGCGCGGAGTCCCTGGAGAGCCTGGTGGGCGAGGCGGTGGCGATGTGCGCGTTCCGCCTGCGCAAGGAGGACGTGGCGCTGGACGTGGACATGACGGCCGTGCCGGCGGAAGTGCGCTGCGACGGCGGGCTGTTGGTGCAGGTCTTCATCAACCTCATCCTCAACGCGACCGACGCCATGGCCGGGCGCCCGGAGCGGCACATCCGCATCCTCGGCACCACAAGCGATAGCGATCGCGTCACGCTGCGCTTCAGCGACACCGGCACCGGCATCGCCGCTGAGCACATCGAACGCATCTTTGACCCTTTCTTCACGACCAAGATCGCGACCGGCACGGGCCTCGGGCTGTCGATCGCCCACAAGATCGTCGAAGTCCACGGCGGCGCGCTCACGGTCCAGAGCACGCCGGGCTCGGGCACGACCTTCATCATTGAGTTGCCCATCAACGGGCCGAGGGAGGAGGCAGCGTGAAACGCTCCAACATCCTGTTCATTGACGACCAACAATCCGCGCGCGACCTGTTCCTGCGCTTGTTGGACCCGCACAAGTACAAGCCGATCGTCGCGTCAGGCGTCGCCGCGGCCGAGGAGTATCTGCGCCACGAGACCGCGGACGTCGTGGTGACGGACCTGCGGATGCCGGATATCGACGGCTTGGAGGGCCTGGAACGCCTGCACGCGACCGATCCTGACCTGCCGGTCGTGCTGATCACGGCGTTTGGCACCGTGGAAACCGCGGTCGAGGCGATGAAGCGCGGCGCGTTTGACTACCTGCGCAAGCCGTTTGACCCCGCCGAACTGGAGATCGTGATTGACCGCGCGATCACGCACCGTCAGCTGCTGCGGGAGAATCAGCGCCTGCGTTCCGAAGTCGCGCGCCATGCCGGTCCAGAGGACATCATCTGCGCCGCCCCGGCGATGACCGCGGTCATGGACCTCATCGCCCGCGTCGCGCCGTCGGATTTCTCCGTGTTGATGCTGGGCGAGAGCGGCACGGGCAAGGACGTCTTCGCCCAGCGGATCCATCAACTGAGCAGCCGCGCCAAGCAGTCGTTCGTGTCCATCAACTGCAGCGCCATTCCGGAGCACTTGCTGGAAAGCGAGCTCTTTGGCCACGAGAAAGGCGCGTTTTCCGGCGCGAATCAAGCGCGTGAAGGCTTTTTTGCCGAGGCGGACGGCGGCACGCTGTTCCTGGACGAGATCGGCGACATGAGCCTCGCGTTGCAGCCCAAATTGCTGCGCGTGCTGCAAAATGGCGAGTACTACCGTGTCGGCAGTCGGCGGCTGGCCAAGACCGACGTCCGCCTCGTGTGCGCTTCGAACCGGGCGATTGAGGATCTGGTGGAGCACGGTCAGTTCCGCCAGGACCTGTACTACCGCATCAACACGGTCCGCATCGACCTCCCGCCGCTGCGGCAACGGACGGAGGATATTCCGGCGCTGGTCGCCCACTTCCTGCAACGTCTCGCTGCGCACCATCCGCGGGTGCCCAGGTCGGTTTCGGCGGCGGCCATGGCGCTGCTGCTGGAGTACGCGTGGCCGGGCAACGTCCGCGAGCTGGAGCACGTCATCGAACGGGCGTCGCTCGTCTGCGATGGCGACGAAATCACGCCGGCATCCCTGCCGCGAGAGCTGCGCGGCGCGGGCAATGCGGGTTTCGCCGCGGCGGCGCACGTGGAGAAGCCGTACAAGGACGCGCGACGCGATTTTGACCACAGCTATTTTGTGCACCTGCTCGATCGCGCCGGCAACAACGTGCAGAAGGCGGCGGATCTGGCGGGTGTGCACCGGAGCACGCTGTACGAGAAGCTCGCGGCGCTGGGCGTGCCGTATGACCACGACGGCGCGCCGTTGGCCAAGTAGCGGTCGGCGCTATCTCACCTGACCGCGCAGCCGCCACAGCAGGCCGATCGTCCGCCGCGCCGCCCGCGCCCGCGCCGGCAGGCTCGTGGCCCAGCGCGACTGACCGTGCGCGCGCGCGGCAAAAGTCACGTCGATGGTCTGGATCGAGAAGCCCAGCCGCCGCGCCAGCCAAAGTAGATAAACATCAAGCGAAAGGTCGTGCGGCGGATCGCGAAACTCGGCCAGCAGCGCGCGCGGAAAGAGCTTGGGCTGGGCGTTGATGTCGTGCAGCGGCGTCCCGAGCAGCGCGCTGGCCCATGCGCTCATGCCGGTGGTGAAAGCGACATCGGCGAGCGGACGGTCGCGGCGACGGCCTTTGACGAGCGTCTGGCACGGCGTCGGGCTGTCGCGCCAGGCGTCCCACGCGCGCAGGACATCGGCGGGCGGCGTCTGGCCATCGGCGTGCGTCCAGGCCAAGACGTCCCCGCGCGCCGCGGCAAGCCCGGCCAGGATGCCGTGGCCATAGCCGACGTTGGGCGGCGGCACCGTGACCACGCGCAGAAACGGCAGGCGCTCCGCGGCTTCCGCTAGGAGGGTCGCGGATTCATCCGTGCTGCCGTTGTCCACCAGCAGCAACTCCCACGCGTCGCCCTCCTGCCACAGCTCCGCCCACGCCGCGAGCAGCGCCGGCAGGTTGGCGGCCTCGTTCCAGCACGGAATCACGATACTGAGCTGCATCCCATCGCGCGGCGGCTTCATGGCGTCCCCATCGATCGGCCCGCGCGAAACAGCACGTTCCAGTAGCTGAAGTCCGCCAACTCCTGCGGCGTTCCCCAGGAGAGCCACAAATCGACCGGCATCGCCCAGACCCGCGCGCCGTGCGCGACCAGGCGCCGCGCTACGCTGTCGAGGTAGAACTCGCCGTTGACGCGCTCATCGGCGCCGATCAGGTCCGCGATCGCCGACCGCAAACCCGCCGCATCGGGCGCCCAGAACTGCCCCGTCAACACGTGCTGCGCGGCCAACGGCAGACCGGGCACGGGCTGTTTGACGGCGATCGCGCGGACACGGCCGTCGGGCGCGACGTCCGCCCAGCCATAGCCCGACGGATTCCAGTGCGCAGGCTGGTGCCACGGCGCAGTGAAAATGACGAGGTCGAGGTCAGCGCGCCCTTCCAGCGCCTGCCAGCGGGCCAGATCGAAGACGTGGCCCGCGTCACACGGCGCAATCAGCACCGGCAAGCCTGCCGGCACGTGGGCGAGCCCCAGGTCCGCGGAGATCGCCTGCCCCGCGGTGACACCATCGAGGGCAACGACGTGGGGTGGCGGATCCACCAAATCCAGCGACGGCAGCAGCGGCACATGCTCCGCGCGCACCACGACGACGCGCGCCGGGGGACGCGGCAGCAGCGCCAGGCCTTGCGCGACCATCGGCCGACCGGCGACCGGCACGAACGGCTTGGGCACAGGCTGACCCTCGGCGACAAAACGCTGACCACGACCGGCCATCAGCACGAGCTGCACCGACCGCGAAGTCGACTGCGCCGCAGCCGCGCGTTGGGCATCCAGTTGCGCCATGCCGTCGTGCCACATGCGCCACGTGCGCAGGTCTTCCGGCGTGCCCCATTGGTGGAAGAACTGCAGCGGAAAGCGACCCGTGGCCATGCCTTGCGCAACCAGATGACCGAGCGCCGTCGACACGAACCACTCGCCCGCCACGCGCGCGTCGGCTTGCACGACGGCTTCCGCGGCTTCCAGCAAATCGCCCGCACGCCGCACCCAGTAGCTGCCCGCGGAGTGCCAGCCTTCCCGCAGCGTCGGGGCAAAGCAGTGTTTCTCGCGGATCTCGAGCACGCGATCGCCCTCGGTGCGCAAGCCGGCGTAGCGCGTGGCCCCGCCCAGATGCGGCATCGCGCCGGTATAGGCGTCCAGCGCCGCGTCCCATCCTTGCGCATCGACCCACGCGCGAAAGTGCTGAAAATTCCAGCCCGTCGCATAGTCTGCGTAGTGCACGAGCAGCGGCAGCTCGGGATCGATGGCGTGCGCGGCATCCAGCAGCGTCCGCACCGGGCCATCCTTGTGCGCCGGCACCGGCACGATCGTCGCATCCGGTCGCAGCGCGCGGATCGCGTCGGCAATCCCCGTCGTCGTCAGGTGTTCGGCCCGCACGGCGCAAATCAGCCGTTCGCAGCCCACCAGATCCGCGAACACATGGGCGAGCATCGGCTGGCCGTCGACGTCGAGCATGGGCTTGGGCAAGAGATGGCCGGCGGCCAGGAAGCGCTGACCGCTGCCGCCCATGGGCACGAACGCTTGCCAAGGCTTGCCCGTCATCCCGCGGTCCCCAGTTGCCGGAAGCGCTCCGCCGGCATCGCCAGGATCGCGGCGGTCATCGAAAGCGGCAACGCGACGGCCCGCGCGCCCAGCCGCTCCAGCAGCCAATCATGCGCCGTCACCACTTCCACGACGTCGCGAAGTTGCGCCGCGTGACGGGCGATGGCCCAGCGCTCACCCGACGGCGTCGCGAGCACGCCCGGGCGCGGATCGAGCGCGAGCTTGGCGGCCGCCGCGGCGATCGTGAGTTGGGCGACGGACGTCTGCGCAGCCAGCACCGCGGCGTCGGGGAACAGGTAGCGCGGCGGATCCGGATGCTGAGGCGGCAATGGCGCGATGACGCCGCCCGGGATTGCCTGCGCGGCGATCGCCGGCAAGCGCGGCACGGCGTGCTGCGCGACACCCAGGGCCGCCCGACAGGCCCGATCCAGCGCGCGCGTCCGCTGCAGCGCCTGCCGCGCCGAACCCGCGCGCACGACAAGGCCGTGGTTGCGGAGCAGCCAAGCGTCCACGTTGCCCGCGGCCAGCATGGCCAGCGCGAGCTCGCGGCCTGGCAGCGCGGCCGGCACATCCACCATCCCCGCGGGCACCGGCAGCCGGCTGCACGCCATCAGCAACACGCCAAGCGGATGCGTGTGGACGATGTAGCGCCCCGGCAGCGCGTGCAGCCAGGTCTCAAGCGACGGCCGCGGCGTGTGCTGGAACAACGCGACCGCAGCGTGTGGATCGCCCGCGAGCGCAGCCTGCGCCTGTGCGAACGGCACGCGAGCGAGCGCGTGCGGCGCGTCCAGGTCGCCCAGACGCGTCCCCGAGGCCTTGACCGCCAGCGTGTGGCTATCCTTGACCGACAAGTTGCCGCCGGGACCTTGCACCCACGCGAGGCCGGACAGCTGCTGGCCGAGTTGGATCAGCGGCTGGACGTTCACGACGCCGTCCCTTGCGCATCGCTGGCATTCCATGCCGAGCCGAGCGCGTGCAACAACAGCAACTGCGCCAATCCGCGCTGGCCGGCGTGCCATTTCGCGTCGTCCACCAGCCAATCGTCCGCGTCTGGCAGGAGCACCACCGCGAGCCGCGCAACCGTCGCCGCGCTCAGCGCGCCCGTCACCTGGAACGTCTCGCGGTGCAGCGTCGGATCAGCAAGCCACGCGACGTGCAGCTCCGGCTCAGCCTGCAGCGTCGCCAGCAGCGCAAACGGGTCCAGATGTCCGGCCAACTCCACGCGCAGCGCGACTTGCGGCTCGGCGACCTCGGCGAAGTGGCCCAGCACCAGATCCGCGTGCTGCATCTGCGGCTGGACGAAGCGCTGGGCGTCGGGCGCGCGCCGATCGAGCTCCGCCAGCACGCTTGCCTCCGTCTTGCCGCGATCCTGCACGTCGCGCGCCAGCTTCCAGGCCCGCCGCACGTCGTCAGCGGCGTCCACGAACACCCGCAAGTCCAGCAGCCGGCGTTGCGCGCTCAAGTAGAATGGATGCAGGCCCACGAGCCCGACCACACGCGCCGAGGGCCACAGCATCGGGCGGGTAAACCGGCCGTGCACATGGTCATACCGCGGCTTGCGCACGTCCGCGCCCTGACGCAGCCGCTGCAGCGCCTCGAGCTGCGTCTGGAGGCGATTGGCGCGCGGATCCAGGTGCGTCAGCGTCTGCCATGCCGGATCGCCGCGCTCCCAGCGGTGGTCGTCGTCGCCATCGACAAGCGCCAGCCGATCGCCCAGCACCGCCATCAGATCGCGGCCCAGCGTGTGTTTGCCCGCGCCACTGTCGCCGCCGATGCCGATCAGGAAGACTTCGTCGTGCCGCCCCGTCATGTGCGCGCGGATGCCGCGGCGGGTCATCTCCCACGCCGTCCACGCTGTCGCGCAAAACAGCAGCGTCC
>CAINLT010000003.1 GCA_903850505.1 uncultured Myxococcales bacterium
ACGATCGCCGGCGAGCAGTGGATCAGCTCGAACGGATGCGGCTTGGCGGACAGGCAGCGAACGAAGTGGATCCACTCGCGCACGCCGCAGGAGTTGATCTGCTCGACGCCCGCCAGATCCAGGCGCAGCGACGCCGTCTCCGCGAGGCTGGTCAGCGCGCGGAAGTCGGCGCGCTCGGTAATCTCGCCGGACACGCGGACCAACCAGCCGGCGCCCGACTGTTCTTCAATCTTCAGCTTCATGCCCATCACCGTTGCCCCCGCGTAAACACGTTGAAAGACTTGCCGGCTGACGCGAATGTCCTGTAGTCGCCGCGCACATCCACGAGGCCAATCATCTCGGTGCGCACGCCCGGCTCGATGTTGACGACGAAATGGGAGAGACAGACCAGGATTTGGTAGAAACCCAGGCCGGCGCCGCCCATGTCTTCGCTGATCTGGTCGTCGCCGCGACGGTACGCCTTGGCCAGCGAGTCGAGCATCCGCGCAGGCACCAGGGAGCCGAACGGATCGGTGGTGGAGACGCCGAACCGCCTGCCATCGCAACAGAACCGCACTTCGATCGACTCGTCCTGGTCGAGGAAGACCGGCACGGTCCTGGAGCGCGAAGCGAAGCGAGGCAGGCCGCACTGATCCACGGGCGCGTTGTAGATGGCGTTGGCCAGGAATTCATCGGCGACGGCACGGATCGAACCCGACAACCGCGACGGCACGCTGAGCCCGGCGACATAGTCACTGATTGCATCAAGAACACTGGCCTTTTCGATGGACGACGTGATCTGGATGGAGCGCGGCTCCACCCCCCAAGCGAAGTACTTCTCCAGGCCGAAGATTTCGCCACGGCGCATCTTCTGCACGGTGACCAGCAGGTCAGCGACGTCGAATCCGGTCTCGTTGATGACCAACATGTTGGTCAGGACGCGCGCGCCGAACAGCTTGGCGAGATCCCGCTCCGCCTCGCGTTCCGACAGCAGCAGCAGCGTCGGCGGACGCGCCAGGGCGCGCTGGTTCTCCATGAGTTCGGTCTGTTCCGCTGGCGCCAGCGCGTCGTAGTGCACCACGACCATGTCGTGTTGGGACCAATCACCGATTCCCGCGATGGAATCGCTGACGGCCACGTCGCCGACGGACCAGCGCAGCAAGCGCGCCAATCCCGCGACGCGGCGCGAGGATCCGCACACGAAGCCGATACTGCCGAGCCCCGGATTCTGCTCGTCCTGACCCTGAAGGAACGACATCCCATCACCCCCGCGCCACATCGACCGTTTTCGAGCACACGATATCCGACCCACGCACGGCAACTTGGCAGGGCGTCCCAGCCCATGGCCAGGCGACAGTCGCCAGTCCCCCGAAGCCCAATCCGCTCATGCGGATGGCGCGGTTCGAGACTTGCGATCGCCGCGCAGCTTCATCCCGATCTTGGTTGTTCTCGGGAGAGACTACGCGAGCGTGGCAGTCCCGTCAACCAGTGCATCGCCAAATCTTCGCGCCTATTTACAGCCACTTGTGTGCGACCGGGAAATCATTGGCGACGCTCCATATGCCAGGAAATACGCGTCCCAACGCTGCGTGCTGTCCCAGACCGCCGCACGGTTTCCATACATTACCGCACTTTCCCGTGCGCCAACGAACATCTGCAATGAGTCGACGACTTACAGCAATAAGCCATGCCTTTGTGGAATTACGTCCCCAGTGGTCGCCGCCGGTCGGGCGCAGCGTCGGACTGCCTTGCCCGCAGTCGCAGCGGACGGTACACTCCTGCTGTCACGCTATCGATGGCGAGCTCGATGGATTCGCGCGTAGTTTCGGGGCCCTGCCCCGTAGCTCCTGCAACCGTTGAGCTTGCTTCGTGCAGACTGTCCGGCATCCCCGGGCGCGAGAGGCAGCTTCATGCGCTATGTCTGCGTCGGCTGCGACCGCGAGTACGATGAGCCCCTGGCGGCCTGCCCGGTCGACGGCGCACCGGTCGTCCAGCGCGGCGATGCAACCCAGGGTTTGGTGGGCGCGCGGTTGGACGGGCGATTCCAGGTCGAAGCGCTGCTCGGCCAGGGCGGCATGGGCACCGTCTACCGCGGCACGCAGGTCTCGGTGGGGCGGCCGGTGGCCATCAAGGTCCTGC
>CAINLT010000004.1 GCA_903850505.1 uncultured Myxococcales bacterium
GCGGACATGGAGCGCGTGCTGAAGCGCCACGATCCCGGGAGTGAAGCGGCGTTCACGCAGCCGATCCAGATGCGGTTCAACGAGCTGCTCGGCGGTTCGGTGACGGACGTCGACGTCAGCGTCTACGGCGATGACCTGCTGGTGCTGCGGACCGCCGCGGAGCACGTGGCGACTGCGATTCGCCAGGCGAAAGGCGCGGAAGACGTGCGCATCCTCGCGCCGCCCGCGGTCGCGACCGTGCAGGTGGTGCCCGATGCCCTCGGCGCCGCGCAGCAGGGCTTCTCAGCCGCTGACATCCTGGACGTCGTGCAGGCGGTCAAGACGGGCGTCCAGGTGGGCACCACGTACGACGGACCGGTGCGAATTCCCGTGCGCGTCAAGCTCGCCCAGACGCCCACGGCGTTCACGCTGCGCGACATGACGCTGCCCAACAGCAGCGGCGACTTGATTCCCCTGAGCCGGATCGCGCACGTTGAGCTGCAGGAGACGCCCGGTCTGGTTAGCCGCAATGCCGGCGAGCGGCGGCTTGTCGTCGGCTTCAACGTGCGCGGCGCGGAGCTGGGCGCGGTGATGGCGGCGGCGCAAAAGGCGGTCGGCCAGGTGAAGCTGCCCATCGGTCTGCGATTGGAGTGGGGCGGGCAATGGCGCACGTACCAGGACGCGCGGGCGCGCATGGCGATCGTGATTCCGATCGTGTTGCTGCTCATCATCGGCGTGCTCATCTTCACTTTTGGCCGCGTGGGACCCGCGCTGCTGATCCTGCTGAACGTGCCGTTCGCTGGCGTGGGCGGCGTGATGGCGCTCTCGCTCCGCGGCTTGCCGGTGTCGATGTCGGCCGCGATCGGCTTCATCGCGCTGTCCGGCATCGCGGTGCTCAACGGCGTCGTACTGATGGCGCAGCTGTTGAAACTGCAGGAAAGCGGCTTGGACGCGGTGACGTCTGCGCGGGACGCCGCGTCGGGGCGGCTGCGCCCGGTGCTGATGACGGCGATGGTCGCGATGCTCGGCTTTGTGCCGATGATGCTGGCCACGGGTCCCGGTTCTGAAGTGCAGCGGCCACTTGCGACGGTTGTTGTCGGCGGTCTGGTGACGTCGACGGCGCTGACGCTGCTGGTGCTGCCGAGCCTCGTGGCATGGCTCGGCCGGAGAAAGGCGCGATGAAGCTGCTGCTGGTGGAAGACGAGACCCGGCTGGCGCGGGTGATTGCCCGCGGGCTCACGGAAGAAGGCCACACCGTGGACGCGTGCGAGCGCGGCACCGACGCCATTGAACAGGGGCTGGCGCTGGACTATGACGTGGCGATCCTCGACTGGTCGCTGCCTGACGCCGACGGCCTGACGGTCCTGCGCACGTGGCGCGCCCGCGGTTGCACGATGCCGGTGCTGATGCTCACGGCGCGGTCCAGCGTGCCGGAGCGCATTGCCGGGCTGCGCGCGGGTGCCGACGATTACCTGGGTAAGCCTTTTGATTTTGAAGAGTTGTTGGCGCGCTTGGAAGCGCTGCACCGGCGTTCCACCACAGCGGCGGCGCTGCGGGCGGGCGATGTCGAACTCGACGCCCATCGCCGCGTGCTGGCCTGCGCCGCGGAAGAAGTCGCGCTGACGGCCCGCGAGTTCGCGCTCATGCGCCTCCTGTTCGAGCGCGTCGGCGACGTCTGCACCCGCACCGAACTCCTCAGCGGCGTCTGGGGCACGGCTTTTGATGGCGAGCCCAACGTCGTCGACGTCTACATCGGCTACTTGCGCAAAAAGCTCGCGGAAATCCATGCCGATCGCCTCAGCATCGCCACCGTCCGCGGCATCGGCTTTCGCCTCGAGGCGCGCGCGTGAAACTCTCGACCCGGCTGTGGCTCTACGGCGCGCTCGTGCCGTCCGTGCTGCTGATCGCCGCGTTCGTGCTGGTCGGCGTGCTGCTGGATCGCGAATTGCGGGTGAGCGTCGATCGCGCGCTGCTGGCCCAGGCCGCGGTGGAATCGGTCAGTCTTTTTGATCGCCTGGACCACGCGCCGCACCTGCACCTCGATCGCTCGCCGCTGCCGGATTCCGTGCGGCTGACCTCCGCGACGGGCGCGCTCTACGGTCCCGACGGCGCGCTGCTGGCGCATGAACCGGAGAGCGCCGCCGTTCCGCCGACGCTGCGCTGGTCGTCCCAGGATGCCCAGCCGCACCTGCACACGACCGAATTCCGTGCTCAGACCGTACGCGAGCTGCTAATCGCGGTCCGGGCGCCAGATGGCCGGCCGCACATGCTCCGGCTCGCGGCGTCCCTGCAGCACAACCAGCAAACGCTGTTGGCGTACATCAAGGCGGCCAGCCTGACGGCGTTCCTCATTGCCTTTGGCCTGTTCGCCCTGCAGTTGCGCCACGCGCGCGCGCTGCATGGCCGGGTGATGCGCCTGCACGCGCACATGCAGCGCCTGCGCGCGGGCGAGTTGACCAGCGTGCCCCCGCCCGACGATCAGGGCGACGTGCTGATGGAGCTGCGCGACGCGATCGCGGAGGCGACGGAGCGGTTGCGCGTGGCCCGCGACGAAAAAGAGCGGCTGTTCGCTGACGCGGCGCACGAACTGCGCACGCCGCTGGCCGCGATGCGGACGGACATCGATGTGACGCTGCGGCGCGAGCGCTCGCCCACTGAGCTCCGGGAAACGCTGGGGCGGACGCGCGGTGAGGTGGATCGGCTGGCGGCGCTGGCCAGTCGGCTGCTGGATTTGGCGGCGATTCGCCAGGCCAAATGGCTCATGGCGCCGCAGGACGTCGTGGCGATCATCGGCGATGCCGTGGACGCGATCGCGGCGACCGCGGGCGAGAAGGGCGTGAAGCTCGAGTTGGACCTCCCGCAGCGGCTGATCGCGCCCGTGGAAGGCGCGGCGCTGCGGCAGGTCGTCGACAACCTGCTGGCCAATGCGGTGCGGTTTGCCCAGCACCACGTCGCGATCGCCGTCGTCCGGCAGGCCGATGCCTGGCAGTTGCGCATCGCGGATGATGGCCCGGGCGTGCCCGCCGATCAGCTCGAGGCGATTTTTGAGCCGTTCCATCGACCCAACAAAAGCGGCGTCGGCAGCGGGCTGGGGCTGGCGATTGTGCGCGATGTGGTGCAGCGTCACGGGGGCCAAGTGCGGGCAGTGAGCCAGTCGGGTCAGGGCGCGCAGTTCGTCGTGACGCTGCCGCTGGGTTGAGAACTTCTTTGGGGTGACAAAATGGCGCTGGAATTTTTGCAGGACGCCTTGGATCCGGACGAGGCGGTGCTGGCCTTTGTTGACGCTGTGACGGCGGATGGTCGGCGGCTCTATCCGGCGCAGGAAGAGGCGCTGCTGGAGCTGGCGGCGGGCCACCACGTCATCCTCGCGACGCCGACGGGATCGGGCAAGTCGTTGGTCGCCGAAGGGATGCACGTGCTGGCGCTCGCGGCGGGTCGGCGGTCGATCTACACGAGCCCGATCAAGGCCCTGGTCAGCGAGAAGTTTTTTGCGCTGTGCGAGCGGCTGGGCGCCGATCGCGTGGGCCTCGCGACGGGCGATGCGTCGGTACACACGGACGCGCCGGTGCTGTGCTGTACCGCGGAAGTGTTGGCGCAACTGGCCCTGCGCGGCGATCCGTCGATCCAGAACGCGGACGTCGCGATGGACGAATTCCACTACTACGCCGACAAGGATCGCGGCATGGCGTGGCAGACGCCGCTGCTGACGCTGCCGCACGCGCGGTTCCTGCTGATCTCCGCGACGCTGGGCGACACGACGGGGATCGCCGACGCGCTCGTGGCGCTGACCGGTCGCGACGTGAAGCTGGTGAGCGCGACGGAGCGGCCGGTGCCGCTGGCGTTTGACTACCGCGAGACGCCGATCACGGAGACGCTGGACGAGTTGCTGAAGTCGGGTCGCGCGCCGGTCTACCTCGTGCACGCGAGCCAGCGCGAGGCGGGCGAGGCGGCGCATGCGCTGACGTCGATGGAGTTGTGCAACAAGGATCAAAAGCGGCGGATCGCTCAGGTGCTGGAAGGTCAACGGTTTCCCAGCCCGTACGGCAAAGACGTCCAGCGGCTGCTGCGGCACGGCGTGGGGCTGCATCACGCGGGGCTGCTGCCGCGCTATCGGCTGCTGTGCGAGAAGTTGGCGCAGCAGGGCCTCCTGCCGGTGATTTGCGGCACCGATACGCTTGGCGTGGGCATCAACCTGCCGATCAAGACCGTGGTTTTTACCAAGCTGTGCCGCTATGACGGCGAAAATACGCGCCTTTGGAGCGTGCGGGAATTCCACCAGCTGGCCGGCCGCGCGGGTCGCAAGGGCTTTGACGACGCCGGCTGGGTCGTGGCCCAAGCGCCCGAGCATGTGATCTACAACAAGCGAATGGAGGCGAAGATCGACCAGCAGGGCCGGTCCAAGCCGTACGTGAAGCAGAAGCCGCCCGAATTTGGCTTTGTGCCGTGGAACGCGGAGAGCTTTGAGCGCCTGCAAAATGGCAAACCGGAGCCGCTGCAGTCGATCTTCCGCGTGGATGAAGGCCTGATCCTGTCGATGCTGCCGCGCACCGATGAAGAATTGGGCAAGGGCGGGCTGCCCGACGTGGTGGCGTTGATTCGGCGCAGCCACGAGCGGCCGACGCAGAAGCTCCAGCATCAGCGCGATCTGGCGCGGCTGTTCCGCGCGCTGTGGCGCAATGGCGTGGTCGATCTGGTGGCGCGGCCTGACGGTCGCCGGGGCAAGATCGCGCGGCTGGCCGTGGGCTTGCAGCGCGATTTCTCCCTGCATCACGCGTTGTCGCTGTGGCTGGTGGGCGCGCTGGACGATCTGGACGCCCAGACGGAAGAGGAAGGCCGGCCGACGGACGCGCTGGAGGTGTTGGCGTTGTGCGAGGCGATCCTCGACAACCCGTCCCAGATCGTCAAAGCGCAGGCACAGCGGGACAAACAGCTGCTGCTCGCTGAGCTGAAAAACGACGGCATGGCGTACGAAGAGCGCAAGGAGCTGGTGGACGCGGTGACGTGGCCCAAGCCGCTGGCGGATTGGATCTACGCCAATTTTGAAAAATTCAGTGAGCACCACCCGTGGGTGGCGCAGACCGCGATTCGCCCCAAGGGGGTGGTGCGGGAGATGGCGGAGGCGTGGTGCACTTTTGACGAGTACGTGCGCGATTTGGGTCTGCAAACGGTGGAAGGCGTGCTGTTGCGCTACCTGATGCAGGTCTACAAGGTGCTGGTCCAGAACGTGCCGGAGGACCTGAAGACGGACGCGCTCCTGGAGTTGATCGCGTGGCTGCGGGCGGTGCTTGCGCGCGTCGACCGATCGCTGCTGGACGAGTGGGAGCGGCTGCGGACGGGCAAGGAGGTCGTGAGCGAGATGCCGGCGATGCCGCCCGATCCGCGCGCGGCGGACAAGGCGCTCAAGGCCCGTGCGCGCGTGGAGGCGCTGGCACTGCTGCAGGCGATCGCGAGCGGGGCGCTCGACGATGCCGTGGCGATGCTGCGGCCCGACGAAGACGCAACGCCTTGGACTGTCGAGCGGTTGGCGCAGTGGAAGCGGGCGGCGGAGAGTGAAGGGGCGCTGGTGTTTGACCATCGCAGCCGCCTGGCCGACGCGTGCACGCTGCGATCGCCGGCTTCGGGCGTCTGGCAGGCCACGTTGACCCTGCAAACCGCCGATGGACCGACCGGGGAGACGTTGACGGTTGAAGTGGCGACTGACGTCGATCTCCTGCTATTGCGTCTGTAGCCCGCATGCCCGAGCGGCGTGTCGCGGTTGATACGCGACGGAAACATCCGCTTGCGCGCGGCAAAAGACCCGTGTACAAGGTTTGCTCCGGCTCAGTCCGGATGTTTTGTCATGCGCCTGCACTATGCCTCGCGCCCGGACCATGGTTTGCAACGTGATGCTCAACGGCTCGAAACACATGCACTGCTCGATTTTATTCCGCACCCGCGGATGCGCGGCAGTCTTGGCCTCCCTGGTTGCGTGCGCGTCCGCTTCTGCTGTGATGGCGGAAGAGCCGCCAGCGCCCGCCGCGACGACTGCGCCCGCAGCTGAGCCGGCGCCGCCCGCTGAACCGGCCAAGCTGACCGCTGAGCCGGCCAAGCTGACCTCGCCGGTCGTGACCGAGCCGATCGCCGTGGCGCCTGCGCCGACGGCCACCGATGCTGCCGCTGCGCCGATCGCGGGCGTCGCCGCCGAAGGCGAAAAGAAGTCCGAGAAGCCGTCGCGTTGGGCGGGCACGGGCATCATCCTGCGGCAAATGACGGGTGTGACCAGCTTCATCAAGTCGACGGACCCGACCTGGAATCCCAACGAAGTGCTGGCGCTGATGCTGACGCCGCGGTTCGCGCTGACGGAAGATGGCCGGCTGTACGTGAAGGGCTGGCAGTACGCCAACATCGAGCTGAGCAACTCGGATTCGACGACCAAGAAGAACGAAGGCCAGTTGTCGGACACGATCCTGTCGCTCGGCTATTCCGTCTACAAGAACAAGGATGTCGGCCTGACGGTCAACGTCGAAGGTCAGTTCACCATTCCGACGTCCAAGAGCTCACTGGCCAAGACCATGCGCCTCGGCACCGGCATCGGTGTTTCGGCGGGCTTCAGCAAGGGCCCGTTCTCCGTCGGCGTCACTGGCCGCGGCACGCACTACTTCTACGAGTCGCAGAATCCGGTGATGGACAAGCCGTGGCTCGACAACTGCATTGGCCTCGCGACCGGTTGCGACCCTTTCCAGATCAGCGGCTCGCGCAACTCGGAATGGCGCTACATGGCGATCGGCTCGATCGGGTACGAACCCACTTCGTGGCTCTCGTTCTCCGTCGCGGGCGGCCAGATCGGCGACTTCCCGTTCGCGCAGCCGTCCAGCACGGTCTACCTCGCCGGCGAAAAGACCGGCGCGGCGACGACGATCGCTGCCGACCCGAACGCCACCAATTTCCGCGCGCTCATGTACTACGGCCTTGGCGCCGAGTTCCGCGTGCACCCCGCGCTGGGCATCGGCGTCGGTGCGGAAACGTACAACGCGCAATTGAAGCCGGATTCCACGTACGAGTCGCCGTTCTTGAACCGCTACTCGACGATCTATCTGGAACTGAACCTGTCGCCTGACAAGCTGCCGCGATTCTGGTAATCGCCGGTAGCGCTGATTCTGTTGTTCTCTGTGCATAACTGACTGTTTCTGAGCATTTATTTTTTCTTGAACTGAGGCTGAACATGACCGCCCGTCGCTCTCTTGCCCCGCTCGCCTTCCTCCTCCTGACGCTCTCGACGCTGTTTGTCGGTTGCGCCCAGGAACGCGCGCCCATCAATCGTGTGCAGCCGTACGCCCTGAAGAAGTCCTTCTTCGTGGGTGAGAAGCTGGTAGATACGACCGACGACCCGGAATTCTGGGCGCGCACGACCGTCACTGACGTCGGCTACGGCGCGGCGCAGGACGGCTTGTTCACGTCGACGTATGCGCAGCCGCTGTCGCGCGTGAAGTGGCAGGTCACGGAAGATTTGCTCATCGCCCGCCTCGCTTACGAGCGCATCCCGGGTTCGGATGGCAAGGGCGTTGGCAAGGTGACGCAGAACGGCATCATCGTCGCCGCGTTCCGCATTCAGTCGCACTTCAACATCCAGCACGCGTACAACCCGACCACGGGCGAAGAAATGAACGTGGTGGAGGAAAACTCCGTTGATGCGCCGTGGTACGACCGCCAGTACTTCCGCGTTGACTGGTCCAAGAACTTGAACGTCGACAGCTACGACTTCGACACGCTCTCCATGATGGGCGTGATCGGCGGCATCACCTACGAGTCGCTCGCGTATGACGTGCTGGACCCGAGCCAGGAAGATGCGCCGTACTTCGCCGACGACGGCAGCTACTTCGACGTCACGACCAAGTCGTTCGCCAAGCCGGGCATCATCGATCTGTCGTCGCTGGGCTGGGGCATCAACAGCTACCCCGCGTGCTTCCTCGACGCCGACTTTGCGGGTGGCCAAGCGCCTGCCGCGACCTGCAACCCGGTTGAACTGACCCTGCGTCACTCGTTCCGCAAGGTTGTCGACAGCGACTACGAGCCCAAGGAATGGGACGGCTACCGCTTCCAGTCCGCCGGCGCTTTCACGACCGAACGCCAGGGTTACGCCCGCAACTACGGGCTCACGGATGAGCTGACGCACCGCTTTGTCGAGCGTTACAACATCTGGGAACGCAGCCACTACTACACCGATGCGAAGGCGATGACCGGCGAGGTCAAGTGCTTTGTTCCGGAGAGCGAGTGCCTCGGCGCCGATGGCAAGACCAAGATCTGCGTGGGCACGCCGTACGGCGAAGACCCGCACCGCGACACGGACGGCGATGGCACGGAAGACGAGTGCAAGGCCGTCACGGACGCCACCAAGATCGGCGGCTCGCAGTGCGACACGTTCCGCCAGCGCTGCACCCTCCCGTACCAGCTGCGCACCGCCAAGGCGATCGCGTGGTACTACGCGGATGGCAGCAACCCCGAGTACTTCCAGCCGACGGAAGACGCGACCCACGAATGGGACGTCGCGCTCCGCGCCGCTGCGCAGGAATCCAAGTACGCTGAGTGCAAGCGCGTGGGCACGGACGCCGCCGAGTGCCTCACCAAGTTCCCGGTGTTCTTTGGTCAGCAGGACGACAACGAAGACGTGATCGCGCTGGCCAAGGAAGTCGACGACTGCCGCCACGGCATCGCCTACAAGGACAAGAACCGCGCTGAATCTGCGTGCACCGCGATCGCCGACGATCTCGGCGGCGCCGCCAAGCGTAACCTCGCGCCGGGCGTCATCGCCATCGCCAAGCTCCCGGAGCAGGTCGTGCTTTGCCACAGCCCGGTGGAAGCCAATGACCCGGACGTCTGCGCGCCGGCTGACAAGCGCCTCCCGGCGACGTTGACGGCGGAAGCCTGCTTCAACGCCCAGACCGCGGGCGACTTGGCCACGCTCGCGACCTGCCAGGCCGCCACGCACGTTCGCCGCGGCGACCTGCGTTACCACCAGGTCAATGGCATCGTCGAGCCCGCCACGCCGTCCCCGTGGGGCATCATGGTCGACGGTTCCGACCCGACCAACGGCGAGAAGGTTTCGGCCAGCATCAACGTTTGGACGTACATCAACGAACTGTGGAGCCAGGGCACCGTCGACATGGCGCGTTACGCCGCCGGCGAACTGCAGGCTTCGGAAATCACCGAAGGCAAGTACATCCGCAACTGGAGCGCCGCTGCTGAAGCTGCCTCCGCGGACGGCCTCGCCGGTGGTCTGACGGCTGAACAGGTGAGCGATCGCTCGCGTTCCAGCGGCAAGCAGATTGACCCGGCCCGCGCCGCGCAGTTTGCCAACCAGCACCCGGAAGCGGCCGAACTCGTCGCGGGCGTCGCCCAGAAGCTCGCCGGCGTGACCGCGCAGAACGATGCGCCGTCGGTCTCGAATCCGATGTACATGGCGCGCCGTCAGGCTGCGGCCAACTCGGCGTTTGAATTGGCGCTCATGACCCCGATGATGCAGAAGTTCTACGGCGTGCAGGGCCTGCAGATGTCGTCAGGTCTGATGGACATGGTTTCCCCGATGCGCGGTGGCAACCCGTCGGTGCAGCGTTCCTTCCGGCAGTTGAAGGCGAACGCGATGGCTGCGCATGGCGCTTGCGAAATGGAAATGGCCGATGCGCCGCTTTCGATCGCCGGTCTCGGCACCGTGTTGCAGGACAAGTTCGGCAAGTTCGAGCCGACCAAGACCGACGCGAATGAGACGGACGCGGCGTTCACCGCCCGCAAGCAGACGCGCGCGGAAGCGATGCGTCGCTACCTCGCCCGCCGCGTGCACTATGCCGTCGTGATTCACGAAATGGGTCACTCGGTCGGTCTGCGCCACAACTTCATTTCGTCGGCTGACGCGTTCAACTATCGCCCGCAGTACTGGCAGCTTCGCACCCAGGACGCGACGATCAGCAAGAAGTGCACGAGCCTCGTGAAGACCGCGGATGCCGCGGCTTGCGTCGGTCCGCGTTACTTTGACCCGGTCACCAAGGACGAGCGCGACAACCTGATTTGGATGTGGATGCAGTCCTCGGTCATGGACTACGCCGGTGAAACGACGCAGGACCTGCTCGGTCTGGGCGCGTATGACTTCCACGCGCCGGCAATGTTCTACGGCGACGTCTCGGCAGTTCACGCGGACGACTCGTACAAGGTCGGCCAGAAGCGCGGCGTTGGCGTCCTCGGCAAGATGGACAACTTCGGCGGCATTCTCGGTATCCAGCCGGTCATCGGCTCGACCAAGGGCGCCACGACGAACATCCACTACTCGGAATACCAGAAGAACTACGCGTTGATCGCGGATTGCGCGCCGATCAGCGACGTCGCGAACTGGAAGCCGGGCCGTTGGGACGACAAGCGCGATGGCGCGTTCCACCCGATGTTGGACGGCTTGCTCGTGCAGCAGGGCGGCGCCTACACGCGTTGCCGCCAGCAGCCGGTGGACTACGTCCAGTGGCAGGAACTGCAGATGCCGACCAAGACGCAGTTCAGCGGCTTCTACCGCGGTGGTCAGGCGCTCGACAAGGACGGCCGCACCCGCGTGCCGTACGGCTTCGCGACGGACACCTGGGCGGACCTTGGCAACGCCAGCGTCTACCGTCACGACAACGGCGCGGACAACTACGAAATCTTCAACTTCATGATCACGCAGCCGGAAGTGAACCACATTTTCGACAACTATCGCCGTGGTCGTAAGAGCTTCGCCGTCCGCACCGCGTACAACCGCTCGCTGACGCGTTACTACGAGAAGATGCGTGACGGCGCCAAGGGTCTTGGCCTCTACCGCAACATCTACCGCGACGTCGCGCTGGAACAGAACCTGAACCCGGATGACCTGTGGGCGTACGCCGCGCAGAACTTCTTCCCGGATTCGGTCCTCGCCGCGTCGATGGTGTTTGATCACTTCACGATGATCACCGCGCGTCCGGAAGCGGGCGAGCACTACACCGATCCGAAGGGCGTCCTGCGCGCTTCGGCGGGCTCGAACTCGAACACGCCGCCGGCGACCAAGGTCATCGTGCCGAACGGCGCGACGGGCTATCTGGAAGGCGTCAGCTTCGGCGGCAAGCCCGTCGAGAACGCGCTGGCCAGCGACATGGGTGAGTACGACTCGCAGTACACGCTCAACGCCGGTTCTTACTACGAAAAGGCTGCGGTCTCGATGCTGCTGACGGAGTCGGTCGACAACTTCATCAGCTCGACGCTGGGCGACTTTGAAGACGCGCGCTACCGCTCGGTCTCCATCGCCGACCTGTTCCCGGAAGGCTACCGCCGCTTCCTCGCCAACTCGCTCACCGGCGATGATTTCATCAAGGGTGCGCGCATTGCGCTCAAGGCGCCGAATGGCGATCCGGAAGTCGACACCGACCAGTACCCGACCAAGGGCATCGGCTTCACGTCGTGGTATGGCACGACGCCGGTTTCCTGCTTCCCGGGCAACGGTTCGACCATCTGCCGCGCGTTTGGCCAGGACAACACGACGCCGTTTGGCGCGCTGTCGCCCAAGGATGTCGCGGCGATTGACCCGCAGATCAACTACGAACAGCAGAAGTTCTTCATCGCGTGGACGATGCTCTACCTGATGGAAAACCAGCAGGAGAACTGGCTGGACCAGCTGCGTCTGTGGGAATTGGGCGTCGACGCCAATCCGGATCTCGGTGTGAATCGCATGGAATTCCACTACCCGGACGGCAAGACCTACGTCGCGCGCTTCTTCGGCAAGGAGCAGATCTTCGGCAAGACCGTGCAGCAGGGTATCGGCGCTCGCGTGCTGGAATACGCCAACAGCCTCCTGGTCGATGCCTATGTCACCGACCCGGGTGCGGATTTGGACGGCGACGGTACGCCTGAGTGGTACCTGGCCAAGGCCAACCCGGCGACGGGCGCGGCGATGGTCAAGTACGACGCGACGATGCAGCCGCTCACGCAGGGCGGCGGTACGCCGAACTGCAACGCGACGGACAACTCGGGTTGCACGTGCGCTGACAATCAGGCGTGCATGAAGCTCAAGCAGTACGTCACGATTCCGGCGTACCTGCGCGAGGCCGTGGACGCGTACGGTCTGGACCTGACGCCGCACTCCAAGGCGCTCTACCCGTAAGGGCTGGTTCATTTGAACGGCTGACGCCGGCGAGGGAAACTTCGCCGGCGTCGGCGTTTTTGCCGACTATTTCCGGAAGCGCGCGAGCCCGGGCCAGCCGGCGAATTGCGCGGGATCCTGCAGCGGGACCGACACGAAGATCCCGGTCGCACGCGCCACCACGCGGTCGCCCATGCGGATCTCCGCCTGACAGTGCAGCTTGCGGCCCACCGTTTCCACCAGCGACGCGTGCACTTGCCCGTGATCGCCCGCGCGCACCGGCTGCAGGAAGGTCACGTTGACCTGCGCGCCCGGCGCGCAATGCCCTTCACACCAGCACGCGAGCCCCATCGCTTCGTCCGCGATCGCCGACAGCGCACCCCCGTGCACGTAGCCAGGGAGGCCCTCCGCGAGCGGGGTAAACTGCAGATCGCCGTGGACCATCCGCTCCGCGGCGCGCCATTGGTACTGCGTTTGCACCCCGCCCGCCTGCGTGTGGCGGCTTCCCGGAAGCGGCGTATCCTGGCTCAACTGTTCTGGCATGTGCGTCCTGATTGCGGGGAGGTGGCGGTTCATCTTGACAGCCAGTGGCCGCGCCGTTAGCGTGAGGGTGCCAGACTCCTTGGCCGAGCGTCCACTCGGCTCCTGACAACCGAGCCGCAAACGCCCGCCACCCTGCGCGTCTGTTGCCGTATTTTGCCCTGGGAGTCTTCCATGTCGCACCGTTTGTTGTTTCGTTTGCTGGCCATGGCCAGTCTGCTTCTCGCTGCGCCCGCCTGGGCCTGTGGCGGCTTCTTCTGCAACCTGCAGTCGCCGGTCAACCAAGCCGCGGAGCGCGTGCTGTACGTGCAGGACGGCGCGCAGATCACCGTTCACATCCAGATCAGCTATCAGGGGCCGTCGACGAGCTTCAGTTGGGTCCTGCCGCTGCAGAGCGTGCCGACCTTGAAGACCGGCTCCGACGGCATCTTCAACGTGCTCGAGAACGCGACGCGGCCGACGTTCAACCTGACGTATGAGCAGGGCGACGCGTCCTGCCACTTTCCGTACTGCGAATACGCGATGGCGGGTGGCGTGGCCGATTCCGACGCGTCGAACGGCGGCACCAAGAGCGGCGTCGTGGTCCTGCAGGAAGCCAACGTCGGCCCGTATGAGAGCAAGGTCATCCAAGGCAACTCTGGCGCCGAACTGCAGAAATGGCTGACCGACAACGGCTACGACCAGCCCGCCGCGACGGCGCCGCTGCTGGATGCGTATGCCAAGCAGAACTACGTGTTCCTGGCGCTGCGGCTGCAAAAGGACAAGTCCGATGGCGACTTGGTGCCGATCGTCATCCAGATGCAGGAGCCGTCGCCGTGCCTGCCGATTCGCCTGACGCAGCTGGCGGCAAACCCGGACATGCCGGTCATCATCTGGACGATGGGTCCGGCGCGCGCGGTGCCCAAGAACTGGCTGCACGTGGAGCTGAATTGGAAGACGATTGACTGGATGACCGCGGGCGGCAACTACCTGACCGTCGCGTCCAAGGCGATTGACCAGGCTTCCGGCCACGCGTTCATCACGGAGCTCGCGCAGAAGGCCGCGGACATGCCGCTGAATTTTGCGGTCCCGGGCTGGAATGCGGCGGCGATGGCGGCGATCGCGGAGCCGGGCAAGTACCTGAACCAGCTGCTGATGACCATCGGCAACGGCCAGTCGAAGGCGCTCCAGCCGATCATCAAGCAGTTCATTCCCAAGCCTGCGCAGTTTGCGACCGCGACGGACCAGGAGTTCTACGGCTGCGTCCAGCAGGATTGCTGCTACACGGACAATTGCGGCACGACGTACCAGTGTTACGACCCGTGCAAGGCGATGAAGATCGCGGTGGCCGCGCAGCCGTTTGACGCCAAGGCGATGACGCAGGCGATTGTGGACGGCATCGTCCAGCCGCTGACCGATGTGCAGGCGGCGTATGCCAAGACGGCGTATCTGACGCGGCTGATGACGCTGATTTCGCCTGAGGAGATGAACAAGGACCCGATCTTCGCGTGGAACAAGGACCTGCCGGCGGTGAGCGCGATTCATACCGCGAAGGCGAAGCCGATTTGCCAGGCGGGCGGCACGGAAGCGGTGCGCGCGGAGATGACCATGGCCGATGGCACGACGTATCAGGTGCCGCTGCCGGCGAAAAAGAACCCGTACGACTGCTTTGGGCCGTATTCCTACTATGGCAACAACGACGGCAAGGGGCCGATCGTCGCGGAAGGCGGCCAGCCGGCAGAGAAAGTCGAAGTGCTGGACGAGAGCGGACCGCCGATCGGGGTGGACCCGAGCATCGCCGACAAGGTCGACGCGCAGTTGAACGACGCGAAGCTGGGGCAGCCGAGCTTGCCGGCGGATTTCATCAAGTCGCTGCCGCCGATCACGTGGAATCCCGACCAGTCGACCGCTACGGCGCAGGATGTCAATTCCGGGACGACGGCGGCGGGTGGTTGCACGGCCAGTCCGATCGCCGGGTCAGGCGCGATCGCCCTGCTGCTCGCGGGCGTGGTGCTGCTTGTGCGTCGGCGCGCGCTGCGTCCGGAGCCTTGCCAACGCCGCTAATCCGTGGTGACCTCCGCGCCCCGGCCGCAATCGGCCTTGGGATCGCGCGTGACCGACCTCCCCCTTAGTCAGGAAGCCCAAGCGCGCCGCGTGGTTCGTGCGCTGACGGCGTTGGCGCTCGCGCAGATCGTGTTTGGCATCTGGCCGGTCATCGGCAAGCTCGTGCTGCCGTACCTCCCGGCCCGCGCGCTGGTTGGTACCCGCATCGGCTTGTCCGGGCCACTTCTGTTCCTCGCGACGCGGCCGTGGCGCTCGGCGATGAACCGGCGCGAAGTGCTGACCTGCGCGTGGCTCTCGCTGCTCGGCGTCGTCGCCAATCAGGCGCTCTTCATCGAAGGCCTGTCGCGGTCGACGCCCATCAACGCCGCGGTGCTCGGCTGCCTGATTCCCTGCTACACGCTGCTCATCGCGGTCGCGCTGCGCCAGGAGGCTTTTGACGGTCGGCGGATGCTTGGCGTGGTCCTGGCGCTCATCGGCGCGCTGTGGCTGGTCGGCGCGGAGCGGCTCGATTTCGGCGTCGATCGCCTCTGGGGCAACCTCGCCCTCTGTGCTAATACGCTGCTGTACAGCTTCTATCTCGTGCTGTCCCGGCCGCTGGTGGCCAAGCACGGCGCGCTGGCGGTGACCGGTTGGACGTTTGGCTGGTCGGCGCTGGAAGTCCTGCCGTACAGCTTGCCGGCGCTGCTGGTCATCGACTGGCACGGACTGCCCGGCGGCGTCTGGGCCGGCGTCGCGTACATCGTGTTTGGCGCTTCCGTCGCCGCTTACCTGCTCAACGCGTATGCGCTGCGGATTGTCAGCGCGTCAACAGTGGCGGTTTTCGTCTATCTGCAGCCGCTGGTGACCGGGCTGGCGGCGGGCCGCGTCCTCGGCCTCCGTCCGGGTTGGCAAGTGCTCACGGCGGCGGCGCTGATCTTCTCCGGCGTAGGCGTCACGGCGTGGCGCCGCAAGTAACGCAGCGCTTGCGACTCGACACAGCCGCGCGGGCGCAGCAGACTATCGGTTCGGAGGTTCGGATGACGCGTGTTCTGACTGTGTTCCTGATGGCGGTGCTCGCGATGCCCGCAGTGGCGCAAGCCCCGGCGCATGTGCCCGCTGCGGACGTGCCGCAAATCGCCAAGGACGTGCTGGAATGCGAGAGCCTGTCGTTTGGCGCTTGCGCGGCACTGAGCACGGCCCTTGCCAGCCGCGATGACGTGGCCAAGGCGCTGGCGGCACAGTTCAAGGGCGCGACGCCGCGCGAAGCAGGCAAGATCGCCCTGGCGCTGAGCCTGCTCGACGCCCGGACCGAAGTGGACGCGATGGAAGCCGCCGCGGTCAGCATGCCGGCGGATCCGTCTGCTGCCGATGTGCGTGCGGCCCAAGCCAGGCTGGGCGATGCCCGCGCAGCGCCCGCGCTTGCAGCCATGCTCGAAAGCACGGACGTTCGCTCGCAGATCCTCGCCGCGGGCGCCCTGGGCCTCCTCCGGTACAAGGCGGCAGTCCCGGCGCTGCGCAAGCTGCTGAACTCGGGCACGCCGCGGGTCCAGGCGGCGACCGCTCACGCGCTGGGCATGATCGGCAGTTCAGAGGCGGAGGCGGACCTGCTGGCCGTCGCTGCGGCGCCGCGCACGTTGGCGATGGTGCGCGCGCAAGCGCTGGATGCCCTCGCGTCGCTGCAGTCGGAGACCGCCGTGCCGCTCGCGACCATGCTTGTCGATGCGACGCCCCGTGAAGTTGCGCGCGCCGCGCTGCGTGTGCTGGCCGCCGCGCCGCTGCAATGGGCCGACAATGCCGCGCTCGCCGGTCTGGAGACGCCGGGCGCACGTGCGGAAGCGGCGCAGGCGCTTGTCGCGCTCAAGATGACGACGGCCGGGCTGCACGTGCTGGAGACGGCGGTGCGGGACGACATTGAGCCGGACGAGCGCATCGCCTTGCATCTCGCCATCACCGCGCTCAAGCCGCCGGGCGCCGCGCCGACGCTGCTGAAGCGCCTCCAGAAGCTGCCGCTTGCCAGCGAGCCAGACGAGGCCGTCCGCATCCTCCGCCTCCTGCCGACGCTGGGCGACAAGACGATCGTGCCGGATTTGGTCCCGCTCCTGCGGCTCGACAGCAAGTTCCTTGTCAACCATGTCGTGTTTGCGCTCGAGAACCTGACCGGCATGCACTACGGCTCCGATGAAAAGCCGTGGCGCGAGTACGCCGGGCTTGACCAGAAAGACAGTGCCAAGAAGCCCGCCAAGCCCCAATAGCGGGCGCAGACTGGAGGAACGATGCCGCTCTCTCGCCTTGAAATCGCCGCGCGTGTAGCTGAGGAGCTGCAAGATGGCTTCTACGTCAACCTCGGCATCGGCATTCCGACGCTCGTCGCCAACTACATCCCGACCGGCATTGACGTGATCCTGCAGAGCGAGAACGGCATGCTCGGCGTGGGACCGTTTCCCTACGAGGGCGACGAAGATCCGGACCTCATCAACGCCGGCAAGCAGACGATTACGGAAATGCCCGGCGCGTCGTACTTCAGCTCAGCGGAGTCGTTCGCGATGATCCGCGGCGGCCACGTCGACATCACGGTGCTCGGCGCGCTGCAGGTTGCGGCGAACGGCGATCTGGCCAACTGGGTCGTGCCCGGCAAGATGGTCAAAGGCATGGGCGGCGCGATGGACCTGGTCGCCGGCGCGCGCCGCGTCGTCGTGACGATGCAGCATTGCGAAAAGACGGGCGAGCCGAAGATCCTGCCGCTGTGCACGCTGCCGCTGACCGGAATGGCTTGCGTGGACCGCATCGTCACGGACCTCGCGGTCATTGACGTGACGCCGACGGGTCTTGAGCTCATCGAGATCGCGGAAGACACCAGCGTCGAGGACGTGATCCGGCTGACTGGCGCGCCGTTGCGCGTGGCCCCGAATCTGCGCAAGCTCGCGGTTTCCGGCGTGGAGGCATGATGGCAAAGCTCGAAGACCGGATTGTTTGCGCCGTGATGGCGGGCGGCTCTGGGACGCGCTTCTGGCCGCTCAGCCGCAAGCACGAACCCAAGCAGCTGCTGCAGTTTTTTGGCGACAAGACGCTGCTGCGCGTGACGATTGATCGCATCGCGCCGCTGTGTCCGCCGGAGCGGCAACTGTGCGTGACGGCGGGCCATCTGCGCGACGCCGTGCAGGCCGTGCTGCCGGAGCTGGGCCCGGGGCAAATCCTCGCCGAGCCGGCGCCGCGCAACACCGCACCGTGCATGGCGATTGCTGCCATCGTCGCGGAGCAGATTGTCGAGGACGCGATCCTCGTGCTGCTGCCATCCGATCACTTTGTCGCCGACGCCGCGGCGTTTCGCGAGGCGATCCTCCGCGCGGCGGCGCACGCAGACCGCGGCCACATCGTGACGCTGGGCATTCAGCCAACGACGCCGGAAACCGGCTATGGCTACATCCAATTGGGCGATGGCCTCGGCGACGCCGGCTTTGCGGTGGAGCGCTTTGTCGAGAAGCCGAGCCTGGAGACCGCCGAGCAGTACCTGATCGGTGGCCGGCATCTCTGGAACGCGGGCGTGTTCGTGCTGCGCGCGGACAAGGCGCTGGCGTCGCTGGACGCTCATGTGCCGGAAATCGGCCTCGCGCTCGCGGAGCTGCGCGACGGCAAGCACCGCTACGATGGTGAGGCATTTGAGGCGCTGCTGCGCGTCACGTTCCCGAACTGCCCCAACGTCAGCATCGACTACGGCGTGGCGGAGCGCGAACAGGACATCCGCTGCGTGCGGCTGGACGCTGGTTGGTCGGACGTCGGTACATGGCACAGCGTGCTGGGTCTGCGGCCCGATGGCGAGAACAACTTTGTCCATGGCCCCGTGCTGGCCGTGGACAGCCACCACAGCGTGCTGATCTCCAAAGGGCCGTACCTCGCCGCCGTGGGCCTGCGCAACATGGCGGTCGTCGCGACCGACGATGCCACGCTTGTCGTCCCGCTGGATCGCTCGCAGGACGTGCGCCTCGTTGTCGCGGAATTGAGTAAGCTGGGGCGAGCGGACCTGCTGTAGTCCGCGAGGCGTCTGCATGGTCGTTCCGCCCTTTCGTTGCGACAGCGTCTTCACGGCAGTCGGCGGGCCGTTCAGCTTTACCGCGGATCCGGGCGCGTGCCTGACCTTCATGGGGCCATCGGGTATCGGCAAGTCGCTGTTTTTGCGTGCGCTGGCGGATCTGGACCCCCATCGCGGGGAGGTCTTTCTCGGCGCCGTCAGCCAGTCCGCCTGCGCCCCACACGATTGGCGTCGGCAAGTTGCGTATGTGCCGGCCGCGGCAGGATGGTGGGCCGAGACCGTCGCCGAACACTTTGGCGACCTTGCCAGTCTCACCGCGGATCTCCTCGCCCTTGGCCTGCCACCGGAGTGCGGTGCGTGGCCGGTGGCGCGCCTGTCGAGCGGCGAACGGCAACGGCTCTCCCTGCTGCGCGCGGTGGCGCTGCATTCGCCTGTGCTGCTGCTGGATGAACCGACAGCGAACCTCGACGCTGACACGTCGCTGGCCGTGGAGAACTGGCTGTTGGCGCAGAAGCGCGCGGGCGTGACACTGATCTGGGTCACGCACGATGCCGCGCAGGCGCAACGCGTCGCCGATCGCCGCTTTGCGCTGGAGCACGGCGGCCTGTTCGAGGTGCCGCGTGCATGAGCCATCGCTGCACCTGACCTACGGCGATCTGGCGCTGGCGAGCCTGCTGCTTCTCGTGCACGCCGGGCTGAGCATCCGCTTCCAGTTGAAGCTGGCGCGGCCGCTGCTGATCGCCGCGGTGCGGATGGTCGTGCAGCTCAGCCTGCTGGCCGTGGTCCTGCAGTGGCTGTTTGACACCGAGTCGCCGCTGGCGACGGCGCTGACGGTGCTCGTGATGCTCGGCTTTGCCGCCTGGGAGACGTGGCGACGGATTGCCCGGCCGCTTGCGGGGCGCGCTGGCTATCTGGTGCCGGGCGCCGCGATTGCCGTGGCCGGGCTGACGACGCTGGGCTATGCGCTGCTCACGCAACTCTCGCCGACGCCGTGGTATGCGCCGCGCTACGCCGTGCCCATCCTGGGCATGATCCTCGGCAGCGTCATGAATGCGGTCGCGCTGGGCATCGACAACCTGACGCAGAACGCGCTGCGGGAACGCGTCAACATCGAGGCGCAGCTGCTGCTCGGCCGGCGCTTTGAGGACGCGATGCGCACGCACCTCCAGCGGGCGATGCGGACGGCGCTTTTGCCGACGCTGAACCTGATGGCGGCGACGGGTCTGGTGATGATGCCCGGCATGATGACGGGCCAGATCCTGACGGGTACGTCGCCGCACGAGGCCATCAAGTACCAGATGATGATCATCCTGCTCGTGGCGGGCGCGACCGCGTTGGCGGTCTTTCTGGCGGTGATGGGTACGCTGCGCTACCTGACGGACGACCGCGAGCGGCTGCGTCTGGATCGGCTGGCGGGCGAGCGAAAGTAACGGCTATGCAGTGGCGATCGCGGCGACCTGCGCGGACACGACGGTTTGCACGGTGAACGTCGGCTGCGCGGAGATCGCCTTCTTGACGGTGCATTGATCGGCGACGCGGACCAGCGCGGCGCGGTACTGCTCCGGAAAGGTCGGCGGCACGATGATGTCCAACTCCACCGACTTCAGCGTGTGGGTCGTTTCATCAGACAGCCAGCGCTGCTCGATGCGGATCCCATCGGTGCTGAGGCCGCGGCTGCTGCAGAAGCTCTGCACGTAGAAGCCCGCACAGGTGCCGATCGAGGCCATGAACAGCGAGTACGGCGCCGGCGCGCTGCCTTCACCGCCGCTGGCGACCGGCTGGTCGGTGTGAATTGTGAAGCTGCCGATCTGGGCGTCGACGCGCTTGCCGCTGCCGAGCGTGATGGTGCATTGCGGGGTACTCATAAAACGCCTCCAATTTGCAACTGCGCCAACCCATGGCGGCTCACTGTATAGGAGCCACGCGCGCTGCCGAGGGTTCAACGGCCCGGGAAGCGTTCTTGGTGGAGTTCCGGCTGACGCCGGGTCCCTCCCGGCAAAAAGTCCCTCCCCGCCGAAGTGCCCCCAGCCGACGCTGGACGCACGCCACCAATGCGGTCCCACGGCGCTTTTTCGCGACGTGCC
>CAINLT010000005.1 GCA_903850505.1 uncultured Myxococcales bacterium
GAACCTCCGCGCGCCTCCCCTGCTCCCGCGTTTAGCGTAGCACGGTTTGCTGCGGCGTCAGGCTTATTGGCATGTAGACGTCACCTGGATGTCATCGACAAAAACGCCGGTCCCGGCGCTGCTGTACGTCAAGCCGTAGGTCGTGTTGTTCTGCGACGTGTAGACGAGCGTGACAACCGGCGCGCTGTTGGCGAGCAAGCCGGTATTCAGGTTGACCTGCGTCCAGCCATTGGTCGCCGCAGTTTGGGTAAACGCGAGGAAACCGTTGACGTAGACCTGGAGCGACGCCGAGCCGCATGGGTAGGAGTAAAACGTGGCGTACGTGCAGTTGGCTGAGACGGCGTCAAAGTAGAGCCAAAATGACAGCGAGGTCGTGCCGGTCGGCAACGTGAAGGATGGCAGCTTGGCAGTCGCGGTGGTTGCGCCGGAGAGATAGGTCACGTCCATGCCGCCGACGCCCGCGTGCGTCTTGGACGTCTGGCCGATGTACCACGGGCTCGATCCGGTCGCCGTCGTCGTGATGCCGTTGCCGCCGTCGCCCTCAAAGCCGGTCTGCCAGAGCGTGGGCTTGCAGCAGCCGGCCTGCGCGTATTGCCATGTGTGGCCGCAGCCGGCGATCGGGTCGCAGGTGTCGAGCGTGCAGGTTTCGCCGTCGTTGCACGTGTTCGCCGTCCCGCCGCCGCAGCTGCTCCCGGTGCAGTACTCGCTGACGGTGCACACCTGGCCATCGTCACACGCGCTGCCATTGGCCATCGCCGCGCTGCTGCAGGTGCCGTTGGTGCCGTTGCAGACGTCCAGCGTGCAGGGCTGGCCATCGCTGCAATCGACGTTGGCGGGGATGAATTTGCGGATGGCGTTGTTGTCTGCGAGCCAAATCGTGCCGCCGGGCGTCCACGCGGGTACGGCCGGGTATGCGAGGACGGACGCGAGCGCGCTGCCATCCGTGCCCGTCAGCGTTGCGCCGCCGCCGATGGTCATCCCGGCGACGGTGGTGACGACGCCGCTGGGCGTAATCTTGCGCAAGCGGTTGTTGAACGTGTCGGTGACGTAGACGTTGCCCGCGGCGTCTACCGTGCAGTCGCGCGGCTGGTAGAACGTGGCGGCCTTGCCGATGCCGTCCTGCGCGCCCGACGTGCCGCTGCCGGCGAGCGTGCTGACCTGGCTTCCGGCGATGCGGCGGACGTTGTGGTTCAAGGTGTCGACGACGTACAGCGTGCCGTCGCTGGCCTGACAGAGTCCGCGCGGTGAGCTGAAGGTCGCGTTGGCGAGCGTCCCGTCCGTGTTGCCGGTCGTGCCGTTGCCGGTCAGCGTGCCGACGGTGCCGTCGGTCGCAATCGTGCGGATGCGGTGGTTGCCGGAGTCCGCGACGTAGACGATGCCGCTGGCGCTATACACGAGGCCAAACGGGCTGCTGAACTGCGCGCTGGTCGGCGCGCCGTCGAGGAAGCCCGTGGTGCCGCTGCCCGCGACGGTGCTGACCGTCGTGCCGCTCAATTTGCGGATGCGGTTGTTGACCGCGTCGGCGATGAGGAGCGCGCCCTGGCCATCCAGCGCGAGGCGCGTGGGGTTGCTGAACTGCGCGGTCGATGCCGCGCCGTCGAGGTAGCCCGCGGTGCCGCTGCCGGCGACGGTCGTCGTTGTGCCGTCCGCGGCGACGAAGCGGATGCGGTTGCCGGTGGCGTCGCTGACGTACGTCCCGCCGTTCTTGGTCGGCGCCAAGCCGAACGCCGCGTTGAAGCGCGCGTCCTTGCCCGCGCCGTCGACGTAGGCCGCCGTGGCGGATCCCGCGACCGTCCACAGCGTATTCACGTCCGCGAGGCACGCGCCGCTGACGCAATGCTCCCCGTTGGTGCAGATGTTGTTGTCAACGCACGGGCCGTCCGTGGGCAAATACTGGCAATTGCCGGTCGCCGGATTGCACGAGTCGACGGTGCACACGTTGCCGTCGCTGCACGTCGTTCCCGTGCCCACGCACTTGCCGCCCGCGCTGCACGCGTCGCCCGACGTGCACGCGCTGCCGTCGCTGCACGCGGAGCCCTGCGCGAGCGGTGTGAAGACGCACGCTTTGCTGCTGCAGCTGTCGGTCGTGCACGGATTGCCGTCGTTGCAGAGCAGGTTGCTGAAAGCGAGCTTGCGAATGCGCTGGTTGTTGCCGTCGGCGATCCACACGGCGCCGGTCCAGTCCGGGACGACGTTCCACTGCGCATTGAAGCCAGCAGACGTCGGTGCGCCGTCGATGTACGCCGCGGAACCGCTGCCCGCGAGCGTGCTGACGGAGCCGTCGCTGGCGACCGCGCGGATGCGGTTGTTGCCGTTGTCGCTGACAACCAGCGTGCTGCCAAGCCACGCGAGGCCGCCGATCCACGCGAATTTGGCGCTGGCGCCCGCGCCGTCGATGTAGCCGTTGCCGGAGCCGCTGACCGTGGTGACCGTCAAGCCGTCGGCGCTGAGCTTGCGGATGCGGTAGTTGCTGCAGTCCGCGATGTAGACGCTGCCGTCGGCGGCGGGCGCGATGCGACACGGTTCGTTGAATTGCGCCTTGCTCGCCGCGCCGTCGAGGTAGCCAGCGACGCCGGTGCCCGTGGCGGTGGTGACGGTGCCGTCGGGCGTGATGCGGCGAATGCGGTGGTTGCCGCGGTCGGCGGCCCACAAGATGCCGTTGACGTCGAACTTGATGTCCTGCACGGAAGTGAACTGCGCCGCCGCGCCGACGCCGTCCTTGAAGCCCGCCGTGCTGCCCGCGAACGTTGCGACGTTGCCGCCGCTCAAGCTGCGGATGCGGTTGTTGCTGTAGTCGGCGATGAACAGCGTGCCGCCTGCGTCAACGGCGACGCTCGTCGGGTTGGCGAACGTCGCGCTCGCCACTGCGCCATCCTGGCTGCCGCTGCTGCCCGTGCCCGCGAGCGTGCTCACGGTGCCGTCGACCTGGACCTGACGCAGGCGGTGGCTGTCGTACTCGGTCACGACCATGCTGCCGTCCAACATCCGCGCCATGCCGTAGGGCCGGCTGAAGCTCGCGCTGGAGCCCGCGCCGTTGGTGCCGCCGGCCGCGCCGCTGCCAGCCATCGTCGTGACGTTGGCGCTGGCGATGGGCGCGCCGCACTTGCCGGCGCTGCACGTCTCGCCGGTCGTGCACGGATTGCCGTCCTCGCAGCTCGGTCCAGTCAGCCCGTCGTGCTGGCAAGCGCCGCTGCAGGAATCGACCGTGCAGCTGTTGCCGTCGTCGCAATTGACCGCCGTGTGCGTGCAGGTGGCGGTGCCGCCATCGCAGCTGTCCGTGGTGCATGCGTCGTTGTCATCGCACGAGATCGCCGACCAGCCCATGCTGTCGCCGTTGCACACGGAACGGACGCCGCTCTCGCACTTGAAGCTGGCCGGCGTGCAGACCGGCGGGACGCACTTGTCTTTCACGCAGACGAAGCCGGTATCAGTGCACGTCGCGGTGACGCTCCACGCGAGGCCAAAGGCGGTGCACGCGAGCAGTTTCTGGCCGCTGCACGTCGTCGCGCCCACGGTGCAAATCTGCGGGTCGCAGACGCCGCCCGCGCACGCGAAGCCGTCCGCGCACGCGGAGCCGAGCCACTGCGTGCCGTCGTCGCTGCAGGTCAGAAGGCCGCCGCTGGCGTCGCACTTGGTGGCCTTGGCGGTGCAAATCACGTCCGTGCAGGCCTTGCCCACGCACGTCTGGGTTCCGGGGCAGGCAGTCAACGTCTGCTGCGTGCCGGTGTCGTTGCAGGTTGCAAGGTTGCCGTCCTTGCAGCCGATTTCAAGCGGCGTGCAGATGACCGGCGCGCACTTCGCGCTCAGGCAGAGCGACGTCAGGCCGCAATCCGTGTAGTCCCAGCCGCCGCCGTTGGCCTTGCAAGTCGCGACTGAGTTGAATTCGCAGTGCGCGCCGGGCTTGCAGGCGTCCTGGAGGCACAGGTTCTGGCTGCAGAACTGCGCGCCGAGGCAGTCGGTGTCCGCGGCGCATTCCACGCACTGGCCGGCCGCGCACACGAGCGCGCCGGGGCACTCCTTGGAGCTCTGGCACACGGTCAGCGGCATGCACTGGTTGGCCTTGCACATCTGGCCCGGGCTGCAGTCCTTCACGCTGAGGCATTCGCGGCAAACGCCGACGCCGATGTCGCAGACCGCGCCAATGGGCGTGCAGTCCTTGTCCGAGACGCAGTTGACGGGCGTGTTGCACGCGTTGTTGACGCAGAGCGCGCCGACGCCCGGGCATTCCGCGTTGTAGATGCAAGCGACGCAAACGCCCGAGGCGGCGCAATATGGCGTGTCGCCGCCACAATCGGCTGATGACGCGCATTTGGCGACGACCGGAACGTCGGCCGCATCGGGCGCGTCGGCGACATCAGGCGCATCGGGCGCGTCGGTGGCTGCGTCAAACGCATCATCCACAGCATCGGTTGCCGCGTCCGCATCGTCCGGCGTTGCTGCATCGGTGGCGACATCCGCGTCGTCGGCCACGTCCGTTCCGGCAACTTCCGCGTCGTCCTGCGTCTCGGCAACGGCGGCGTCCGTCGCCGCATCGATCGCCGCGTCCGTGGCTGCATCGTCCGTCGCGTCGGCCGTTTCCGGCGTGGCAGCGTCCGTTCCGGCGTCGACGGCTGTATCCGCCGTGGCGTCAGCCGCGATGTCAGCCGTCACGATCGCGTCGGCCGAAGCGTCAGTGGTATCCGCATCGGGTAGGGCGACGACGTCCGAGCCAGCGTCGACGACGACGACGCCACCCACGGTCGCAGTGTCGTCACCACACGCGGCGAGCAGGGAACAAACGGCCAGAACGGCAGCGGCGGATAGAACACGGCGGGTCGCAAACATGGAAGCTCCGGCAGGCTTGCAGCCTCTGGGGAATCAGCGGCGAAGCATGCGGGTTGGGCAACGACCGGGTCAAGGACAAATGCGTTGCGTAGGGGCGAGCTTGCACGATCGGAGAGCGTCGCGGCGGACGCTACCAGCCCACGGCCAAGCTCGCGCCAGAGACGCCGCCGCCGATCCACGGATGGACATTCCACGCCAGCCCGGGCTTTGCCGCCGGATTGGGCGCGTCCTGCTGCGCGGACGAGGAAGGCGCGGTCGCGATGAGCGCGATGCCAGTGCCAAGGATGGCCGCACCCGCGCCGGCGACGCCAATGCCGATCCAGCGGTTGCGCTCGGCCAGATCAAACCGCCGCGTGTACTCGGGACTCTTGGGCGACACATTGGCGTCCGTATCGTTGGCGAGCGAGATCGCGTCCAGGAGCAGCCAGCCACCCGCCGCCGCGGTCAGCGTGCCCAGCGTCGTGATGACCCAGCCTTTGCCTTTGCGGCCAAGTCCGCCGTCGCCAAACAGGTAGTACGCCCCAACGCCGACGCCAACCGCGCCCAAGCCAGCCGCGCCGTAGCCGATGTACGTCTTGCCCGATGCCGCCGCGTAGTCGTCCGCGTATGTCTTGGCGCCGCGCGGCAACTGGTTGGCCGTTTCTGCGTCCTGCGCGCCCAGGTACGAGAGGGCAAGGCCGGCACCAACCGCAGCAATGCCGACGCCGCCATAGATCCAGCCTTTGGTCGTCCGCGAGAGGCCTGGGCTGGACGGCGCGGCAGGCTCCGTCACAGTCGTCTCGATCTCCCGCGCGTTGGGCTCCACCGCGCGCGGCTGCTCCCCGCGTTCAGCCACCTGGCGCGGCGCCTCAAAAGGCCGTTCCTCGCGTGGCCGCTCCACGTTCGCCGGCTTGGCCGCCACGTCGGACGGCTCGTCCGGCTTCGGCGTTCCCGAGGCCTTCGCCGCGCCTTCCGCCCGCGCTTTCCGCTGGGATTCCGGTGATGCCGCGTCGCCGCTCACCCGCGTTCCCAGATTCCGGTCCAACGTCGTGCCGCCGATCTCGATCCGCTGGAAGCTCCGCTCTTTGGATTGCGCGATCTCTGAAGGCAGCAGCGGCCGGTCAATTTGGTGGGCCCGCCGCGCGACCGCGGGGTCAACCGGCGGAACATTCGGCTTCAGTTGCACGTCGACGTACTTGACGTCGCCCGTCCGCAGGGTCATTTCCTGCTGCCAACTGACGTAGCCCGGCGCCCGCAATTCCAGCATGTGCCGCCCGGATCGCACGACGAATCGCACCTTCGTCGACGGCCCAAGCAGCCCGCCGTTCAGCAGGACTTCGCCGTCTGGAATCATGTGCACCTGCAGCACGGGTGGCTTGGACGACTCCAGCTCGATTTCATAGACCTCGCGTTCGCCCAACCGCGCGCCAATCGACTGCGTGTGCGTCGCGAAGTCCGGCGCGATGACCTCCACGCTGTGCACGCCCTCCGGCAGCCACAGCGTGTGCATCGCCGTATGGAACGGCACCAACATGCCATCGATGACCACGTCCGCAGTCGCGGGCATCACGCGGATCTGCACGGGCGCAACGTGCGCGTCATTCAAGCGCCACCGCAATTCCGTGCGCGTCTTCGCCGCCCAGACCAGCTGCGCCTGCGTCGCGCCCGGCGTTTGACTGATGCGCTCCAGCCAGTTCATCGCTTTGGCCGGCTGATCGCGGCTGAGCGCGAGTCGCGTGATCTTTTCTGCCTGCGCGGCGGTCGGTTTTGCCCGAAATTCGCTCTCGTCATCCGCCCGGGCTGGCGCGGCAACGAGCGCTTGCAGGCTGGCGAGAAGCAGGCCGAACAGCACGCGACGCAGCCAAGGGCGCGGCGCTACTGCGGTCTGCTGCATCATTTTCGGTCGTTGCGCCATTGGCCAATCCGTTGCGGCGCTTTTGCCGCACTGCCTCACAGAATGCGCAGGTC
>CAINLT010000006.1 GCA_903850505.1 uncultured Myxococcales bacterium
ACGCTGCGGCTGCCCGGCGAAATGGCGGTCGACATGGGCGGCTGGCGCGCTCAGGTGGGGCAGCTGACGGCGCGAACGGACGGTTCGGTCGTGTTCGGCCGCGTTCAGCTGGCGCAGACGACCGGGACGAGCCAGTTTGCCTTGGATATTCAAGAGATCGCGATCAAGCTGAGCGCCGTTCCGGGCCCGGAGCCGGTGCTGCCTGACGCGCTGCGCGACAAGATCCCGCCGTTCGCGCGCCAGCTGCTGCGGCGCGTGGCGGAAGTGGCGATCCAGGAGCCGGTGATTGTCGGCAAGCGCCAGGAAAAGCCCAAGGAAGCCGCGGCGGCGGACGACGACGACGAGGAAGCTGCGGAGGAACTGCCGCTGGACGCCGCCAAGAAGCCGGCGAAGGGCAAGTCTTCGAAAGTCGACAAGAATGCCAAGCTGGAGAAGGACCAGAAAAAGCCGGAAGGTCCCGACGGTGCGGTGGTGCGCAATGGCCTCGCCACGACGTTTTCGCAGAGCGCGGAGAAGCTGGAGCGCAACCTCGCCAAGCTGAAGGCGGCGGTCGCGGCGATCCCGGTCCCGCTGATCACGGTTGAGCGCGGACGTGCGCGTTATTCCGACGAGCAGGGCGCCGCGGGCGGGCAGGCGCGCGAGCTGAGCGACTTCTCCGCCAAGCTGGAGCGCAAGCCGGGCGAGGACGTGGCGCGGCTGGAGTTGGCCTTTCACACGCCGGGGCGGCAGGAGACCAACCAGATCGAGAGCCGGGTGGACACGCGGACCGGCGACGTCGAGCTGAAGATGCAGCTGGAGCGGCTGCCGCTGGCCGCGTACGCCGCGATCCTGCCACCAAGCCTGGTGCCGAAGGAGTCGGGTGCGGTGCGCGACCTGGCGGTGACCATGCTGTACGCCGCTGCGACCGGGCAGCTGACGCTGGAAGGCCATGGCAAGGTTGAGCATCTGGACGCGGACATCGCGCGTATTTCGCGGCAAAGACTGGAAGATCTCGCGGTCGAAGCTCACGGCAAGCTGACGGTTGACCTGCGCAAGGATGAGCTGAAGCTGGACGAGGCTGAGGTGATCGTTGGCAAGGCACACGCAGTGGTTCAGGCGGCCGTGAAGCACTTCCGGACCGCGCCGTCGTTTGCAATTTCCGTGAAGATTCCAACGGTTCCGTGCCAGGACGTGGTGGATTCCGCACCGCGCGGCTTCGCGCCGATGCTGGACGGGATGACCTGTGAAGGCCAGCTGAGCGCCGAGGCCAAGCTCGTGCTGGACACCGCGAACATGGGCTCGCTCAAGCTGGAATGGGAGCCTGCGCTGGGCAACGTTCGCGTCACAAGCATGGGTAAATACATCCGTTTCGATATTTTCGACGCGCCGTTCGAGCACCACGCGCGACAAAAGGACGGCACGCTGTACACGTTCGTGACCGGGCCGGGCGCGGACCTGTGGGCGCCGCTGGAGGCGATTTCGCCCAACTTCGTGAAAGTGCTCACGACGACGGAGGACGGCGCGTTTTTTGGCCACCACGGCTTCTCGTGGGAGTCGTTCAAGGGCGCGGCGATCGAGAACTTGAAGCGCGGCCGGTTCGTTCGCGGCGCGTCGACGATCACCCAGCAGCTGGTCAAGAACCTGTTCTTTGTCGAGCGCGAAAAGACCATCAGCCGCAAAGTGCAGGAAGCCGTTGTCACGTGGCAGATCGAGCGGTCGCTGACCAAGCAGCAGCTGCTGGCGCTGTACCTGAACATCATCGAGCTGGGGCCGAAAATCTACGGCATCAAGGCCGCGGCGCAGCACTATTTCAACCGCTCGCCGGGCGAACTGACGCTGCTGCAGACGATCTGGCTGGGCGACATCGTGCCGAATCCGCGGGCGTTCTATCATCAGTACCGCGACGGCAAAGTCAGCGACAGCACCAAGACGACGCTCTGCTGGATCGCGGACGTGATGGTGAAGCGCGGGAAGATCGCCGAGGAGGAACGCCGCATGTTGGGCGATTGCGGCGGCGTCTTTGCTCCGGAAGCGGCGCCTGTGCCGGATCGCGGCCTTGGCCATGAAGGCGATCCGGAGATTGGCGCACCGCCACCTGCCCCGCCGATCGTCGGAGACCATCGCCAGCCCGCGCCACCGCCGCCGCCGCCGCCGATCCTCGAGCACCGCCAGCCGAGCGCGCCCAGCGTCGCGCCGAACGAACAGCCGTAGACGCGCCTACCGCCGCTGGGCGGCCAGCCAATCGCGATCCGCCTCGCCCAGCGCACGCACACGGCCAAAGACCGCCTCCGTCATCACCGCCGGGTCCTCGAGCGGCTGCAGTGCATCGGCGCGGAACGGCTCGCCAAACCAAACGCGGATCGGCTGGTCCGCGCGCGGCGCCCTGCCAAAAGTGCGCGTCACCTCCGTCTTGACGTCGTTGCTGAGCCCGCCGATGAAGACCGGAACGACAAGCACGCCCGGCGCGCAGCCGGCGACGAGTTGGCCCATCCCCGGCTTGAGGCTCAGGTAGCTGTACGGGTCGTCGCCTTTGTTGCGCGTGCCTTCCGGGTGAATTCCGATGATGCAGCCGCGGCCCAGCGTGCTGGAGAGTTGCTGAAACCCGATGGGATTCAACTCGCGGCGGCGGTCGTCGCGGAAGACCGGCGGCCACATCGTGGCGCCGGCGACGGCGAAGTTCAGCATCACGCCGAGCGGATTGGTGTAGAAGAAGTCCTTGCGCACCGGATACGCGACCTCCCGCATGAACCGCGTGCGCCGTTTGACGACGGTCGAGATCACAAACAGGTCAAAGAAGGAGCGATGGTTGGCCACGAGGATCAGGCCATCTTGCGCTGCGTACGCGCAAAGCGCGTCGGCGCCGAAGACCCGCCAGCGCGGCCCGGTCACCGCGTCGACGACGTGCGCGAACGTCCAGCCCAGGGTGTCGTGCAGCGCCCTGCGCACCCACGGACGGCGGTTGGCGGCCTCAAGCAACGGCACGGAAATACGTTCAAAACCGCGCAGTTTTCCGACAGGCATGGTCGGCATGGCCGCAGAGAGGGCTGGATTCAGACGATTCGGCATGGGCAAACTCCGCCGCAAAGATAGCGATTGCCGCGTCGGACGCAACTGCCAATTGCGGCGCGCGCGTCATTCTGCGAGAGTCCCGGCGCGCCAATTGGGGCAACGGAGTTTGCGATGCGGTTGTATGTCATGCGCCATGGTGTTGCGATGGATCGGCACGATCCGGCCGCGCCTTCCGATCCGGAACGGCCGCTGACGGCGGACGGCAGCGAACGAACGCGGTTGGCAGTGCTCGGTCTCGTGCGCTTGGGCGTGCATGTGGAGCGCGTGTTGACGAGCCCGTACCTGCGCGCGACACAGACGGCGGCGATTGCCGCGGAGCCGCTCGGCGTGCCACGCGGGGCGATTGAAACGCTCGACGCGCTGGCGCCCGAGCAACCGGTGGATGCCGCCGTGGCGGCGATTGAGGCCGCTGGCGCGCGGTCGACGCTGCTCGTCGGCCATGCCCCGGAATTGGACGCGCTCATCGCCCGCCTCGTCGGCGCGACGCAGCCCCTGACGGCACTCAAGAAGGCCGGCGTGGCGGTCCTGGACGTGCGCGGCCCAAGCGGCGGACGGCTTCTGGCGGTGTACGAACCGAAGGTCCTGCGCCAGCTGGGACGCCAGTAGCAGAAAGTTCCCGCGTATTTTCAAGCTAATACATTTTTTTTGACGCAACGCGTTATTTTGTCCTTGACACGATGACGCGCTGCGTTATCTTGGTTCCAGAACGGAGGCCGCACCCCAGGCCGCCGAGGAACTGATCATGCAGACGACTCAAACGACTGGCCAAAATTCCGCCGACACGCCCCACCTCCCCGAGGCGCTGAAGCGCTTTCCGGCGGCGGTGCAGATGGCTGAGCGCGTGGAAGCGGCGCGCGCCAAGGTGCAGCACGAATTCCACGACCGGGCGCTCCGCGCGCAGGCGCGGTTGACCGATTGGCAGGGTATGGCCCTCTCGCTGGTTGAGAAGGCGCAGGACAAAGCCCGCGCTGAGAAAGACGACGTGACGCAGCGCGTTGAGGCGCTGATCGCCAAACTGCCGACGGCTGAGCTGCACGGCAAGCTGTCGCCATCGGTGGCGTTGCATGACCGCGGCGCCGCGCTGATGGCCGCGTGGCTCAAGCTGCCGGCCGATGTGCGCGATGACGTGCTGACGGTCGCCGGTATCGCGACTGCGCGCCAGACGGCGCAAGTGCTGGAAGAGGTCGTGGCGCTCCGCGCTGAGATCGCGACCCACTGGCCGCATGTTGAAACCAAAGACGCTGCCCCGGCTCGCCGGCGCGCGCGCAAGGATGCCACGCCCGCAGAGGCGTAATCCTTGCTACCCCTCGAGTGTCCCCGCGGCTGCTGCCCTCCCCTCCCCAACCCTGATGCAGCCGCGGGGGCACCGACACTTCCTGACCTCCATCACGATTGCGTCATCAGACGCGCGCCGGACTGGCGCTTGTTTGCCATGACGCTCGGACGATCGTAGCCTTCCCCGCGCGGGCGCCTGCATTGGCGTTGCGGTGGGGGATACATGGCATCTGTGGGCGGCTGGCCGGCACTCGTTTTCTCGAGCGCCCAAACGTGTTTGCGTGCAAGCCTCGTTGGGCTTGTGGGCTTGTGCATCCTACCCGCGGTGGGCCATGCGGCTGACGCCGACGTGGTTGCAGACGGCCAGGACGCGACAGCGACCAATGAATCACCGCTGCGCTCGGGGCTGCGCTGGCACATCGACGGCGCGTGGCGGCTTGCGGGCGATCGCGTCACGCCGATCGACGTGAACGCGCCCGATCCGACCCGCATCGCGCCGAACGACGTTGGCGAGCACCGCCTGCGCTTGGGCGGCGACGTGCAATACGCCCAGTCGGAAGGTTTCGTGCGCAGTCTCGCAGCGCAGGTGCAGGCGGATTTCCGCCAGTCCAACTACACAGTCGACACGCCCGACGGCTTCCTGATGCGCAAAGCGTTCGCAGAGGCGACGACGCTCGCGGGCCGCTTGGGTGCAGGCCGGACGACGCAACATTGGGGTCTGGGCCTCGTCGCGCAGGACGGCGTGGATGACCCGATGCAGTTTGGCATGAAGCACGGCGGCGGCATTGTCGATCGCGTGCAATACGCCATCTTGCCGGCGGCGCTGTTCAGCAAGGGCGACCCGCTCGAGGCTTTCCCATTGGCGCTGGCCGTGGCGTACGATCGCGTGCGTCTGGACGACATGGCGCGCACCGACAGCGACGTGGCGCACCATTGGCTGGCCGCGCTGCTCTATCAGGGCAAGGACCTGCAGGCGGGCTTGTACGGCGTGAAGCGCGACCAAAAAGACGCGGCGGGCCTTGGCCTGGATGCGTGGATCGGCGACGCGTACGCCAGCTATGGCGCATGGACCAACACCGGCTGGCGTTTGAGCGTCGCGGGCGAAGTCGCGGTCGTCTCCGGCACGACGACGTGGCTGCGGACGATCGCCCAGCCGGACCACTTGGACGTCGCGCAATGGGGCGGCGTGATTCGCGGCGAAGCGGCCCACAAGCAGGTGAAACTGCGCCTGGAAGGCGGCATCGCGTCGGGCGACGATCGGCCGTTTGACAACACGCTGCACAACTTCCAGTTCGCCAGCGACTACCACGTCGGCCTCGTGCTGTTCTCCCAGTACATGCGCCAACAGTCGCGCAACACGATGTCCAACCTGGGCGACCCGCGCTACACCAACGGCGCGCCCGCGGGCGCTGAGCATGTGGACACGCATGGCGCGGTCACCCAGGCGATGTACCTGCACCCGGTCGTCCGCGTGGAAGCGACCAAACGATTCGCGGTGATGGCCGGCGCGGTGCTCGCGCGTTCGCCGGTGGAAGTCGCTGATCCGTTCCAGACCTACATGGCGGGCGGCGTGCCGGCCGGTCCGCGCGGCGCCAAGCGTCAGCAGGATCTCGGCCTCGAATTTGACACCGCCGTCGAGTGGAATCAGCCCGTGGCCGTCGGCCTGTCGCTGTTGGCGCGCGTCGATGCCGGCGTGCTGCTGCCCGGCCACGCGTTTGACGCGGCGGACGGCACGGCCGCTTCAGCAGTTGCAGCCGTTCAGGGTCAAGTGGCGCTGCGCGGCGCTTGGTAAGGACGCATGGGGAAGTACCCGATCAACGCGCGTCGGCGCGAGTCGGCTTCAGCAGCGAGCTTGCCGACCCAGCCAGCCAGCCAGCAACGCCCGTGCAATTCAGAGGTTTCGGGGCGATCGTCGAATGACCCAGCGAGCAGTAGGATGCGACAAGTCGTTGACCTACTGTTGCACGGGCCCTAAGCAGAGGACTTCATGCATTCACTCGTCTTTCGTTGCCAATTCCTGATCCTCGCGCTGTCCCTCACGTCGCTCGCGGCGTGCCAGGACTCCCCGCGCCTGGGCCTCGCCGACACCGATCGCAGCCAGCCCGGTCCGGTCATCGTGTGGGATCCGCTGCGCCGCCCCGCGCCTGAGCTGCCGTTTCCCAACGATCTGGCGCTCAAGATGCTGGCCGATGGCACGCTGCGCTTCAACGTCTCCAAGGACGGCGAAACCAAGATCGACGATTCCAACCGCCAGCACCTGACGGAACTCGACGGCTTCTCCGGTCTGTCGCCCATCACGGTCGCGTTTGACGGTCCGCTGGACGTCTCGACGGCGACCGACGACAGCATCTTCGTCATCAACGTCGATCCGGCGTCCAAGCGCTATGGCGAACGCATTCCGCTGGATCTCGGCCGCGGCTGGTATCCGCACCAGGCGGACACGCGCCACTACTTTCCGCGGGATCCGCTGGGCGACTACGACAGCTTTGTGCTGCCGCCCGACAACATGGTGGACCTGAACGGCGACGGCACGCCGGACAAGTGGATCTATCACTACGAAGTCTCGACCCACACGCTGGATATCCGGCCGCTGATCCCGCTGGCGACGGGATCGCGCTATGCCGTGATCCTGACGCGCAAGCTCAAGGGCTGGGACAAGAATGGCCGCTACGGCCCGATCCAGTCGCCGTTTGACATCGTCAACCACGATAGCCAGACCGCCGACCTCAAGCTGGCGCTGCCGACGCTCGAAAAGAACAACGTCAAGCTGGAAGACATCGCTTTTGGCTGGACGTTGTCGACGGGCGATCTGGCCCGGACGTTCCGCAACCTGCGCGACGGTCTCTACGGCAGCGGGCCGTTCGCGTGGATGAACGACCAGTTTCCGGCGAAGATCACGGAAGTCACCAAGATGGACATCGCGTTTGACGGCAACATCGTCACGTATCCGGCCGACAATCCGTATCCGACCGTGGCGTGGGATCACGACTACGTGCTGCAGGGCGAGTTCATCAAGCGCATCGTCGGACTCATCAACGCGGTGCAGCCGGGCGTGGCCGATGGCTTTGACTACGGCGACTACACGGTTTTTGGCGAAATGGAGACACCGGACCTGCGCAACACGCCGGACAAGGTGTGGGTGCTGGACCAGAAGGCGGGCACGGTCGCACAGACGCAGCCGGATGGCTCGGAGGCGATGGGGCAGACCGCGCATCACGAACGCGTGCCCTTCATGCTGGTGGTGCCCAAGACGACGGCAAACCACAAGCCGCCGTTCCCGGTGCTCGTGTACGCCCACGCGACGGGCACGAGCCGGATCGAGGCGCTGTTGATGGCCGATCGCCTGGCGCAAGCGGGCATCGCGACGTTCTCGATCGACGCGGTGGGCCACGGTCCCGTGCTGGCCGATCCGCTGAAATTCCTGGCGCAGAAGGGCGGTTCGTACGTGCCGATCGTGCGCGGGATGCTCGGGCAGCTGATCTTCCCGAACGCCGCGACGGATTTCCCGGATTCGATGTCCGACAAGGACGTCATCACGGCGATGCTGAAGAACGGCTTTGTCCAACAGCTCGCGGTCAAGGGCCGGGCGTTTGACGACAACGGCGACTGCCAGATCACCAACGGCGAGGGCTACTATTCGCCCAACGCGTTCCGCCTGCGCGACTCGATGCGCCAGACGACGCTGGACTACATCGTTGCGGTGCGGATGCTGCATTCACTGACGCAGGCGGCGGTGCCCAAGCCGCCGGCGGATCCGGCGCACGCGACGGCGGAGCAGCTGATGCCGAGCTTGATGGCGGGCGACTTCAACTGCGACGGGATCCTCGATCTCGGCGGCGCGTTCATGGTCGGCACGGACGGCAAGCCGATGGTGTCGGACAAGAAGAACCCGGACGGTTCTGCGCGCATGCAGCCGCAGCCTTACTTCATGATGGGCATTTCGCTCGGCGGCGTACACACCGCGCTGACCGCGCCGCTGGAGCCGTACATCGTCGCCGTGGCGCCGGACGTGCCGGGCGCGGGCTTGGCGGACATCTTCATCCGCACGCACCTCGGGCAGATCGCTGAGCCGCTGATGCAGAAGATTGGCGGTGTCATGGTCGTGGGCTGCCCGATGGGCGCGGATGATCAGGGCAACAACCACGCGCGGCTGTCGCTGAACAACGACTCGGACAACTGCAACCGCGCGACGTTCTCCACGTTCCGCGACTGGAACCACGGCGGCGAGTGCGTGGACACGGCGGTGGACGTCAGCGCGTCCTACCCGGTGCAGTTGGACGGCGGCGACATCGCGCACCGCGGCGAAATTCTCGCGCCGATTGGCGCCACCGTGCGCGTGCAGGACCTGACGGCGGGAACGCAGGCACAAACGACGGTGGCCAAGGACGGCGGCTTTGCCGTGCCCATCGCGTCGAACATCGGCGACGTGCTGGCGGTCGACGTGATCGGCCAGTCCGGCAACGTCGTGAGCCATGCGCGCATGATTACGCCGTTTGAAGGTCTGGCGCGGACGCGCAACACGCCGGATTTCCGTCGGTTCGTCCAACTTGCCGCCAACGTGCTGGAAGGCGCGGATGCGATCACGGTCGCGGATCGCGTGCTGCTCGACCCGTCGGCGGGTCGCCAGCCGGAGTGGCCCGTGACCAACATGCTCATGATGCTCTCGGTCGGCGACAGCACTGTGGTGTTCGCCCAGGGTCTCGCGCTCGCGCGGTCGATCGGCCTGTTTGGCCGCGATCCGGACTACGCCAAGGCTGTGGCAAATCCGTTTGCCGCGCAGGTCGACTTTGCCGCGCCGTATCGCGTCTGGACCGAGCAGGTCATCGCGCTTGGCATCCTCGTCAGCAAGGACGTACCGCCGCCGCTGTTGAATCCTGCGCGCCCGGAAGGCGGCAAGGGCACGGGCCTGTGCAGCATCATTCCGTCGCAAATCACCGCCGCTGGGCCGCTGGGCAAGGCGCTGTCCGCGCTGTGTCTCGCTGACGTGCATGGCCACCACGAGTACATCGCGACGGTCGACAAGAACGACAGCTTCCCGCACGTCGATGGCTACAAGGGCACGTACACCCAGTACCACCGCAACCTGATCGCCTCGTATTTCCACTCGCTGGCGACCAAGGTGAGCGAGGATCCGTGCTGGGGCGATGTCCAGTGCGTGACCGACCGCAAGCTCCGCGACGAATGGGACCTGCCGCTGGGCCAGACGCAGCCGTAGCCTCGCGTCCACGTGCGGTTTTGCTTGATGAACCGCCCCGGCCCCGTTACCCTGTTGGCCGGGATTTCCATGCGACCCACCGGTCGAAAGCCAAACGATGTCTGACGCCACACGATATTGCCCAAGCTGCGGTGACAAGACCGACTTGGATTTCTGTCCCAAGGACGGCGTCGCGACGCTAGCCCGCCGCAAACTGGACGTCGACGCCACGCAGGTGCGCGAAGGCGACGTGGTCGATGGCCGCTACCGCGTGACGGGCGTGCTGGGCCGCGGCGGTTTTGGCGCCGTCTATTCCGCAGAGCACACCGGCACGCAGCAGAAGATCGCGCTGAAGATGATGCTGCCCGGCTCGGGCGCTGACGACGCCGAAGTGCGGCGCTTCTACCGCGAAGCGCAGGTCACGGCGAACCTGAAGCACCAGAACACGGTCCGCGTGTTTGACGTTGGCCAGACAAAGGAAGGCGCGCTCTACATCGCGATGGAGCTGCTGCACGGCCCGACGTTGGAGAAGGTCCTGAAGGATCGCTCCAACGAAGGCAGCGTCATGACGGAATTGGAAACCGTCAAGATGAGCATTCCGATCCTGAAGGCCCTGCAGGAGGCGCATGGCCAGAAGCTGGTGCACCGCGATCTGAAGCCGGCCAACATCATGCTGGCCGATTCGGGCGACGACGAGCCCATTGTGAAGGTGCTCGACTTCGGCATCGCGCGCGCGCAGGACTCGTCGCTCACGGGCGCGGGCACGGCGCTCGGGACGCCCGCGTACATGAGCCCCGAACAGTGCCAGGGCGGCGAGCTGGATGGCCGCTCCGATCTCTACTCGCTGGCCGTCATCATGTACCGCTGCGTGTGCGGCCAGCCGCCATTCAACGATCGCAATCCGCTGACGATCATGTTCAACCACGCGCAGGCCGCCGTCCCGTCGATTCCGGACAACGCCAAGACCCCAGTTTCTGAAGGATTTGTCCACCTTGTGAATCGGGCGCTGGCCAAATCCCGCGACGAGCGGTTTTCGTCGGCGCGCGACATGCGGGCGGCGCTGGAACGTCTGATCGGCAATTCGACCGGTGAGATGAACGCGCTGTACGACGGAACGGGACCTGGCTACGCGTCCGGGCTCCCGACGCCCATCAGCATGCGGACCGTCGCGCTGCAGAACACGACGGCCAACTATGACGTCAACAGCGAGACCATCGCGGCCACCGGCGTGGGTGCGACGATCGGCGGGCGGATCGACCCGACGGCGAGCCAGGCGGTCGGCGGCAAGAAGAAGACAGGGATGCTGATCGGCGTAGGTGCCGCGGTGGCGATCGCGGTCGCAGTCGCCGGCATCTCGATGGCGTCCGGTGGCAAACCGGCAGGCAACGGCCCCGCGCCAACTGAAGCTGCAGCCGCAGCGGCGCCGGGCGATCCGGCCAAGTCCGCGCAAGAAGCCACGGCCAAGGCTGAGGCCGACAAGGCCGCTGCCGCCAAGGTAGAAGCCGACAAAGCGGAAGCGGCGAAGGCCGAGGCGGCAAAAATGGCCGCCGCGCGCGCTGAGGGTGCCAAGGCGGAAGTCGACAAGGCCGCAGCCGCGAAAGTGGACGCCGACAAGGTTGAAGCGGACAAGGCGGAAGCCGCCAAGGTGGAAAAGGCCGAGACGGCCAAGGCCAAACCGCGGCCGCAAGCGCGCAAGCCTTCAGGCAGCGGCAAGCCGTCCGGCGGCGGCGTCTTCATTCCCGAGTAGCGGGCCGCACGTTGCGCTCACCTGTGCGGCTTGACCCGCGCGACCGCGAATTGCGCGCCGATCCGCTCCGGTAACTTGCCGCAACCGCCAACCGCCTGTTACCTTCGCCCCCGGTCGCGCAAGCCATTGCGTCGGTTCCGTGCATGGCGGACGGCAATCTGGCGACCCGGAGATGGTGCCCGTGGCTTCCTGGTTCAGCTCGCTCTTTGCGAACGACATCGCCATTGATCTCGGCACCGCGACGACGTTGATCTACATCCAGGGTCGCGGCATCGTCAGCCGTGAGCCGTCCGTGGTTGCCGTGCAGCGCGATGCCCGCGGCGAACGGCGCGTGCTCGCGGTCGGCAAAGAGGCCAAGGACATGCTGGGCCGCACACCAAGCGGCATCGAGGCGATTCGGCCCATGCAGGGCGGCGTCATCGCCGATTTTGAAATCACTGAGGCCATGCTGCGCTTCTTCATCGGCAAGGCGCAGAGTCGCCGCACGCTGGTTCGGCCGCGCGTCATCATCTGCGTGCCCAGCGGCATCACGGACGTTGAGAAGCGCGCGGTGCGCGAGAGCGCCGAGTCAACGAGCGCGCGCGAGGTCTACCTGATCGAGGAGCCAATGGCGGCGGCGATCGGCGCGGGCCTGCCCATCACCGAACCCGCCGGCAACATGATCGTCGACATCGGCGGCGGCACGACGGAAGTCGCGGTCATTTCACTGGCCGGCATGGTCTACAGCCACTCGCTCAAGGTCGGCGGTGACAAGCTCGACCTGGCGATCGTCGAGCACCTGCGGCGCAAGTACAACCTGCTGATCGGCGATCGCACGGCGGAGCAGATCAAGATCGACATCGGCAATGCCTGGCCAACCGCGGAGATCCGCACGACGGAAGTGCGCGGTCGCGATGCGGCAGGCGGCATCCCGAAGGTCGTGACCGTGAATTCGGACGAGATCCGCGAGGCGCTGGCAGAGCCGCTGGGCGAAATCGCCAAGGCGGTGCGCGCGGCGCTGGAAAAGACGCCGCCGGAGCTGTCGGCGGACATCGTCGACAAGGGCGTGGTGTTGGCGGGCGGCGGCGCGCTGCTGCGCGGCATCGACAACCTGCTGCGGCATGAGACGGGACTGCCGGTGCTGATCGCGGACGATCCGGTGAGCGCAGTGGTCCTGGGCGCCGGCGCGGCGCTGGAAGACCTGAACCTGCTGCGGCATGTGACGATCAAGTAGACACGGCGTCAGAAAGCAGCCGTTTGCCCAGAGCTGGCACGACTTTCAACGCGGCCGCCGGCGAGAGTGTCGCAAAAACGACAACGCGATCGCCGCGGGGGAACGGCGATCGTGTTGCGTAGAAAACTTGGCGAGACGCGAAAGCGGTTTAGGCGATCGGGTCGTCGTTGGTCGTGTACAGCTCAGCGTGCTTGGACTGGCGCGCGGCCATCGTGACGACGGTGCTCGGCACAGCCTTCACGGTCTTGTCCAAGTGCTTGGCGAGCGAACGAACCGCGAGCGTGTGCGACGCGGGCGTCTGCGCGTGACCCTGACCGTTGTTCACGAGGAACAGGTCAAAATCGCGGCTGGAGGCAACGGACTGACGGCCCGAACCACGACGGCACGCTTCCACATTCAGGCGTTCGCCCGTGGTCGCGTGAACGAGCGTGATCGGCACGGCGCCCTTGGAGACGGCGCCGATCGAATCGACAACCCAGTTGTCGCTGCCGGCGGCAACGGACGAAGAAGAAGCAGCGGTGACCGAACGGCCAGCGGCGCTGACAACGGCCACACCGGCAACCGAAGTGCCCACCAGGGCAATGAAATCGCGACGAGAGAAAGACATAATGACACCCCCAGAGAAAGTCCCAGCTTACAGTCTAGGGACAGGTGCCGCACTCTGTCAAACGCTTTTGCCGTCGGACGTGAAACCGTGTTGCGCAAGGCCCTTGCAACGCGGGCCTCCTCGGCTACGCTGCGCCTGTCCGCACGGAGTCGCCTGCCTGCATGAGCCATTCGCCGCCCCCGCACCAGCCCGCCGCCCTGCGATGGATCGCTTGTCCTTCTGATAAGTTGCACGTGGATACGTGGCTGACTCAGGCGCGCGCAAGCGGTTTTCACGTGATCCTGACGCCATGGCGGCAAGCAGCGGACGACGTCGGCGCGCTCGCGCAGTGGGCAAATCGGGTGCGGCAGCAGCGACTCGTGGCGGCGTTGACCGTGCCCGTCGCGGCGATCGCAGGGCTGCCGTTTGCCGAGTTTGACGTGTTCGGGCCGCTGCTGCTCGTCGTGACGCCTGCGGAGGTGGACGATCGCGCGCGCTGGCCTGACGTGCGGGCAACGCTCGCGCGGACGCGATTCGCCAAGCTGCGTTGGACCGCGCTGGGCGTCCCGCTGTGCCATCTGGACGATTGGCGGCCCGACGTCGCGCTGGTCCCGCCGCGGCCGCGATCGCAGCCGCCTGAGTGCGCGACGTGCGGGCTGCGCGCGCAGTGCGTAGGGCCATTGCCGGGCCAGCTCGTGGCGCCGCTGCCGGAGCCGGTCAGCAATCAGTTCGACTTGACCGATGGCACGCCCGAAGGCGCGCTGCTCACGCTGGACGGCGCCCCGCCGCGGTATTTCACTTTGCAGCAGCCGATGTCCCCGATCGTCGCGGAGGCGCTGGCGCGGGGGCAAATCTACCTCGACCAATCCGACAAGGCGCGGCTGGACGATTTCGCCGCGGATCTGGCGCTGCTACTGCCTGATGGCGGCGATCGGTGGCACGCCGCCGATCAGCAGCCGTTTGCCGCGGAGGAAGCGCTGTTGCTGGGCCATCTGCGGACGCTGAGTGGCGTAGTGGTGGACGTGGGCGCGGGGCCGATTCGCTACGTGCAGGAACTGGCGGCGGCGCAGGCGGCAGGGACGCTGCGCTACGTCGCGGTGGAGCCGGAGCTCGCCGCGCTGGAGCGGACGGTGGCGGTTCTTCCGGAGGCGCTGAGCCTGCAGGGCACGGGCGAGCACCTGCCGCTGGCCAGCCAGTCCGCTGACGCCGTGCTGATGCTGCGCTCTTTCAATCACTTGCGCGACGTGCCGCGAGCGCTGCGAGAAGTCGCGCGGGTGCTCAAGCCCGGCGGCGTGTTCCTCGCGTGCGACAACGTCGCGTTTGGCCTTTGCCGCTCGCCCGACCAACTGGCGCGCGCCCATGCGATTCCGGTCACGGAGACCCCGTTTGAGCACTACCGCAACGCCGACGCGCCCGATGCCGCCGCCGCTTTGCTGGCCGCCGTGCCGAACGGTTTTGCGCTGGATACGGTGCAGTCCGTCGGCCCGGGCACGTCCAACCAGTGGTTCCTGCGCGCCACGCGTTTGTAAACCATCCATTGCAACTTGAACGCGGCGAAGGGGCACGATACCCTAGATGGTTTGCGGGCGCTTCCATCGCGTCGGGTCACCGGGATGCCTGTTCAACTGCAGCGGTTTCATGCGCGCGCGCTCCTGGGCTTGGGGCTGCTGGCCTTGTTGCCAGCGTGCCTGGACACCACGTTCACGCCGATTCCCGGCGCGTTTGACGACGCCCAGATCGACGCGACGGCTGACACCAAGGACGTGAAGCATGACGGGCTCGACGCGCCTGACAGCGCGCTGCCTGACGTGACCGATGTGCCAGATTTGCCCGATATCAGCGACGTGATCGACGCGACCGACATCGTCGATGTGTTGCCCGACGTTCTGAACGACGCGCCGGGTGACGCCGATGCCGCGCCTGAAATCGACGCCGATGTGCCGCCCGCCGGTTTGCCGCTGGGCGCGAGCTGCACGGTCGCGAGCGCGTGTGAATCGAGCCTCTGCATCGCCGACAGCGCCAACCACAGCGTTTGCACCCAGCCGTGCACGGGCGACTGTCCGTCGGGATTCCGCTGTGCCATTGCCGGTTTTGGCGACGGCAAACCGTATTGCCTCCCCCTTCCCGCCGGCTTGTGCACGCACTGCACTGCGGACGCCGACTGCCCCGGCGGCGCGTGCCTCTCGGGCGGCGCGGGCAAGCCGAAGATCTGCGGGCTCGACTGCTCCGGCAAAGCCAACGCGGGCACGAGTTGCCCGACCGGCTTCCTCTGCCAAAGCACGCTCAAAGGCTCCGGCGCCTACTGCGCGCCGACCTTGGGCGCGTGCGACTGCAGCGACGCGCTCCTCGGCGAACAGTGGTCCTGCGAAGTGACTGGCCCCGCGGGCGGCTGCATCGGCGTGCAGGTGTGCCAAACCAGCGGTTGGTCGCCGTGCACCGCCAAATTGCCCAGCGCGGAGATCTGCGACGGGCTGGACAACGACTGCAACGGCAAGATCGACGAGAAGTTCCCGACGCTCCACCAAACCTGTGGCAGCGGCGTGTGCCACGGCGGCGCGTGGGTCTGCAGCAGCGACGCCAAGAGCATGGTGTGCTCGACAGCGCAATTCGCCGACACATCCGAGACGTGCTTCAACGGCATCGACGACAACTGCGACGGCCAGACCGACGAAGGCTGCAAGATCAAGGACACCGACGGCGACGGCGTGCCGGACGCCAAGGACTGCGGGCCCTACGACGCGGGCGTCTATCCGGCGTACGGCAACCCGCTCAATCCCGGCGCGCCCGAGGCATGCTGCAAGCAGTTGCCGCCGATCCAGAACAAATCCGAGACGACGCCCGTGACGCCCGCGACCAAGGCGTGCGACGTCGATTGCAATGGCGTGGTGGTCGGCTGCTTCGCCACGGACCTCGACAAGGACGGCTTCTCCGGCTTGGCCGGCGACTGCAACGACAGCGACCCGAGCATTTTCCCCGGCGCGCCGGACAAATGCGGCGATGGCATCGACCAGGATTGCGTCGGCGGCGACGCCGTGTGCAACAGCGGCAACGACAGCGACGGCGACGGCTACATCTCCTTCGCCGCCGGCGGCCCCGATTGCGACGACGACGCGCCCAAGCGCCACCCCGGCGCGGTCGAAGTGTGCAACGGCTACGACGACAACTGCGACAACTTGGTCGACGAGGGCAACCCCGACGGCGGCGCGGTCTGCGACAACAGCGCTGGCTTCTGCAAGCCGGGCACGATGGTCTGCTCGCACTTGGACAAGACCGCCGTCGCGGTCACGTGCGTCGACAGCGTCCCCGGCACGACGGACATCTGCAACGGCCTGGACGACAACTGCGACGGCAAGACGGACGAGGACTACCCCGATCTCGGCCAAGGCTGCGACGGTCCCGACAGCGATTTGTGCAAGACCGGCATCGTGATCTGCGGCCTGGACGCGCTCTCCACCGTTTGCGGACCGGAAACCAGCACGGACTTGCAGGAATTGTGCGGTCCGACCGGTGGCGGCGACGGCATCGACCAGGACTGCAACGGCGCGACCGACGAGACCTGCTACGGCAACGACCCGGACGGCGATGGCTACAGCGCGCCAGACGACTGCGCACCCACGGATTCGGCCATCCATCCCGGCGCCAAGGAAGCGTGCTGCAACCCGAAGTTGAGCGGCAAGATCGCCGTCGCCGCGTGCGACATGAACTGCGATGGCAAGACCACGCCGTGCGCGGCCACCGATCTGGACCTGGATGGCCACACGGGCAGCGACGACTGCGACGAGACAAAAGCCGACGTGTACGTGGGCGCGCCGGAAAAATGCGGCGACGGCATCGACCAGGACTGCGACGGCACGGACTTGAGCTGCGCCACCATCGCCGGCCAGGACGACGACGGCGACGGCTACGCCAACAACGTGGACTGCAAGCCCGCCAACCCCGCCATCCATCCCGGCGCGATCGAGACCTGCAACGCCAAGGACGACAACTGCAACGGCATCACCGACGAGGGCAATCCCGACACGACGCCCGGCGCGTGCGGCGCCGATATCGGCCTGTGCCAGCCGGGCATCCAGACGTGCGTGCACTATGGTTATCAGGCCAAAGTGGAATGTGCGCCCAAGGTTGGCCCGCAGCCGGACCTCTGCAACGGCTTGGATGACAACTGCAACGGCCTGACCGACGAGTTCTTCCCGTTGCTCGGCCAAGCGTGCGACGGCAGCGACAGCGACCAGTGCAAGAACGGAACGTGGACGTGCGCCGGCAATGGCAAGGGCGTAGTCTGCAACAACGAGAGCGTCACGGACCTCACGGAACTCTGCGACAACATCGACAACAACTGCAATGGCCAGACGGACGAAGGCGTCAGCTACTTTGGCAAGAAAGTCGGCGCGACGTGCAAGGGCTTTGGCGCGTGCGGCATCGGCGTGGTGGAATGTTCGCCGGAATTGCAGGTCGCGGTCTGCTCCACCGACGCGTTTGGCAGCAACGCGCAGGCCACGCCGGAACAGTGCAACGGCATCGACGACAACTGCAACGGCCAAACCGACGAAGGCATCCTCTACGGCACCATCCCGATCGGCGGCGTGTGCACCGGCGCGGGCGCATGCGCAGGCAAGGCCGGCATCGTCGAGTGCAACCAGATCAGCGGCTTGGCGACGTGCTCGTCCGGGTACGGCGGCTCCAAATACGCCGGCACGCCCGAGACGTGCAACGGCATCGACGACGACTGCAACGGCCACATCGACGAAGGATTGAGCCAGACCGACAACAGCTGCGCCAAGAAGGGCGTTTGCTCGGACGCCGGCACCGTCAAGGCCACCTGCCACGGCGGCGCTTGGCAGTGCGACTACTCAGGCGTGAAGGGCTACGAAGGCGCGGGCGAGATCTCGTGTGACGGCTTGGACAACAACTGCGATGGCTTCACCGACGAGCCGTTCCAGCTCGGCATTCCGTGCGACGGCACGGACAGCGACTTGTGCGCCAACGGCGTGGTCGTGTGCTCACCCGACAAGCTCGACACCGTCTGCGGCCCGGAGACCAAGACCAACATTGTCGAACTGTGCAACGGCCTGGACGACGACTGCGACACGCTGACGGACGAGGATTTCACAGTCGGCCAAGCCTGCGACGGACCGGACAGCGACATGTGCGCGACGGGCACCTGGACCTGCACCGCGGACCAGAAGGGCGTCGAGTGCATCAATGAGACCATCACCAACATCCCGGAAATCTGCGACGGCGCCGACGACAACTGTAACGGCGTCACGGACGAAGGCTTCGCCATCGGTCTGCCCTGCGACGGCACCGACAGCGACTCCTGCAAAAACGGCATCAGCACGTGCACGCCCGACGGCCAGGACGTCTGGTGCGTGAACGAGACCAAGCAGAACATCCCGGAGATCTGCGACGGCAAGGACAACAACTGCGATGGCCTGACCGACGAGAATTTCACGTATCTCGACACCAAGAGCAACGCCGCGGAAGCCCTGGGCGCAGCGTGCCACGGCATCGGCGGCTGCGGCATGGGCCTCGTCATGTGCTCGCCGATCGATTTTGTCGCCACATGCAGCACGAATCCGAATTCCGACCCGAATTTCAACGGCAAGGAATGGTGCGACGGCCTGGACAACAACTGCGACGGCTTGACCGACGAGGGCTTGCTCTACAACGGCATTCCGCTCGGCAGCCAGTGCCCCGCGGTCGGCGAATGCACGTCCGGCGTCGTGGAATGCGGCAACGACAAGATGGCGACGTGCTCGCACAACCCCAACGGCTCCAAGCCGCAGGGCACTGCGGAGAGCTGCGACGGCAAGGACAACGACTGCAACGGCAAGACGGACGACGGCTTGGGCCCGCAAAACAGCCAGTGCGCCCACATCGGCGTCTGCGCCGGGCCAGAATTGGTCGCGACGTGCAACGGCGTCAACGGCTGGACGTGTGACTACAGCAAGATCCCCAACTTCCAGTTCACCGAAACGCTCTGCGACGGCTTGGACAACGACTGCGACGGCAAGACCGATGAAGACGCCAACAACGTCGTGACCGTAGGCACCGCGTGCGACGGACCCGACACGGACTTGTGCAAGACCGGCACATGGACCTGCAAGGCCAGCAAGGCCGGCACGGAATGCGTGAACGAGACGACGACCAACATCGTGGAGGTCTGCGACGGTCAGGACAACAACTGCGACGGCCAGACGGACGAGGGCTTCCTCTACCAGGCCACCAAGAAAGTCGGGGACATCTGCAAGGGCTACGGCGCGTGCGGCGTGGGCATCGTGGTGTGCGGCGCCAATCTGACGGCGACGTGCTCGACCAATCCCGACGGCCCGAACAGCCAAGCCAAGGCGGAGATCTGCGACAACGTGGACAACAACTGCAACGGCGCGACGGACGAAGGCATCACGTACAACGGCTTGACCGTCGGCGCGGGCTGCATCGCGCCCGGCGCGTGCGGCGCCGGCATGGTGGAATGCAAGGTCGACCACACGGTGACGTGCAGCAGCGCCCCCGACGGCTCGCAGAGCATGGCCTCGCCAGAGGACTGCAACGGCACGGACGATGACTGCGATGGCATCACGGACAACAACCTGTCTGTCGACCTCGCGCCGTGCAACCAGACGGGCGTATGCGCGCTGGCCGTCAAGGTCAGCTGCAGCAACAAGAAATGGACGTGCGCGTTCAGCGGCTCTGGCTACCAGACCAAGGAAACGCTCTGCGATTCGTTGGACAACGACTGCAACGGCATCACGGACGACGGCTACCAGAACCTCGGCATCGCGTGCGACGGCCCGGATCCGGACAAGTGCCCCAATGGCCAATTCGTCTGCAACAGCGCGCAGAACGCCGTCGTGTGCAACGAACCGCTGACTGGCACGGTCAAGGTTGAGGTCTGCAACAACATCGACGACGACTGCAACGGCATCACCGACGACCCGTGGAAGGCCACGCTCGGCACCGCGTGCGATGGCGCAGACCTGGACAAGTGCAAGAATGGCGCGATCGTGTGCGCCGCGGACCAGCAGTCCACGATGTGCCTGGAGACAAGCCCGAACATCGTCGAAATCTGCAACGGGCTGGACGACGACTGCAACGGCCTGACCGACGACGGCTTGGGACTGGGCAACGCATGCGACGCCCTGCCCGATCCCGACTACTGCAAGAACGGCACGCTGGGCTGCGATCCCGCCAAGACCGGCGCGGTGATGTGCCTGAACGACACGTACATCACGGAAAAGTGCAACGGCCTGGACGACGACTGCGACGGTGTGATCGACAACGGTTTTGACCAGTTGGGCTACAAGTGCAAGCCGAGCGGGAGCACATGCTCATCCGGCACGTTCCAGTGCAGCGCGAACGCGATGAAGTGCCTGGGCGTCATCTGCGCCGCCACCTGCATCCCGAGCGGCAGCCAGACGGCCGCGGATACGTGCGGTCCCTGACCCTACTTCCGCCCGTCGACAAGCGACTTCAGGAAATGCTCGCCCGCCCGGTAGCTCGACCGCACCAGCGGCCCTGACGCGCAATACAGAAAACCCAGCTCCAAGGCGCGCGCCTCCCAGCGCTGAAACGCCTCGGGCGTGATGTAGCTCAGCACTTCAAGGTGCCACGGCGACGGCCGCAGGTACTGCCCCAGCGTCACCGCGTCGCAGTCGTGCGCCCGCAGATCCCGCAACGCCTGGTCGATTTCCTCGTCGGTCTCTGACAAGCCCAGCATGATCGACGATTTCGTCACGACTTGCGGCCGATGCTGCTTGGCGAACTTCAGCACGTCCAGGCTCTGCTGGTACGACGCGCGGCGATCGCGCACGGACGGCGTCAGGCGCGCGACCGTCTCCACGTTGTGGGCGAACACGTCCGGCGCGCCGTCCAGCACCGCGGCGATCTGCTCCGGCTTGCCCTGAAAATCCGGGGTCAGCACTTCCACAAGCGTGTGCGGACTCGCCGCCTTGATCGCCTGGATGGTCGCGGCAAAGTGCGCCGCGCCGCCATCGGGCAGATCGTCGCGGTTCACGCTCGTCAGCACCACGTAGTCCAGCGCCATGAGCTGCACTTGCTCAGCGGACTTGCGCGGCTCGTCGGCATCCAGCTCCGGCGGCTTGGGATTGTTCTTCACCGCGCAGAAACGGCAAGCCCGCGTGCACGCCTCGCCCATCAGCATCAGCGTCGCCGTACCGGCGTTCCAGCACTCGCCGATGTTGGGGCACTGCGCTTCCTCGCAGACCGTGTGCAACTTGCGGGTGCGGAGACGATTCTTGATGTCGGCGTAGCGTTCACCGCCCGGCAACGGCGCTTTCAGCCAAGGTGGGAGGCGCGGACGTTCCACGCCGCGTTCGCGGTCGCGCTCGCGCAGGAGCGAGGTCTTTTCTGGAGAAATGCGCACAGGCGGACTCCGCGCAACCCGGGGCGGGCTACGGTTTGCAGGCGGCTTGATTGGCGGCCGCTGAGAAAGGCGCCGAGACGATCTGCGCAGCGGCGTCAAAGGCGTCCGTCGCGGACGCTGGCAGGGACACGACGGTCGCGAGGCCGCCCGTCAGCACCGCGCCAACCGGCAACGCCACGGCGATCTGGCCAAAATGTGGCCCCATGGGCGAAAGCCCGTCGATCTTCACGGCCGTCATCGCGACCTGGGCTGGCGTCAAATCGGCGGGCGGCGCGAGCAGGACAAAGCCGCTGACGAGGCACCCTGTCTTGGTCTGGTCATCGGTCTGGCACTGGCTCTGTGGATCGGCGCTCGACGCCAGCTTGCCGAGGCCAAGCAGGCCACCAGAGACGAGGATGTAACCGCCGTCCAGACGCGTCGCCGCGACGCCGATGCCGCCCGGAAGGACGGTGTCCGCGGGCAGCGCGACTTTCTTGCAGACCGCGGTCCTGGCCACGCGATCGACGATGACGATGTAGCTGGGTGTGCCCGTTGCCCAGCCGGCGTCAACGGGAATGCCGCCGGTGATGAAGAATGTCAGGACGTCGCCCTGCTCGCTCAACACAACCGCGGCTGCGCCCATCGCCTGCGCGTTCGGGTCGGTCAAGATGGCGTCGCCCGTGACGGTGAGGAGCGCGCCGGCTTTGCCATCCTTGTCGATGAGCTCGCCAAAATCCGCTGCCTTGGCGGAGACCTGACCGCCCCAGACAACGACGGCGCCATCGGCGTAGGCCAGCACGTTGGGCTGAACCCGCGCCGCGGCGAGCGTGAGTGCGTCGGTGGTCCCAGCACCAAGGTTGGCGATCTCGGCGAGCCCCCGCACGCGCGCGCCCGTCGCGAGCGCCTTGTTGTCTTCTCCCAGACCGCCGGCAAAGACGACGGTGTCACCGGCAACCGTCGCGCTGGCAAAAGGCCGCACGCCCGAACCGATGTTGGCCACTGCCGCGGCCGACTTCGCGCCTTCCGTTTGCACGTCCAGGACTTCCGCAGCGGGGGCGACAAGCGCCGCCGACGACAGGTCATCGGGCGCAAAAAGGGTAATGGGCAGCGTATTGTTGGTCTTCTGCAAGCGCGCGCTGCCACCTGCCACAAGCACGTGAGTCGCGTCCAGAGGCAGGACTTGCGGCCAGATGCGCGCGGCCAGCAGCGTCGGTCCGGCGCGCCACGTGCCCAGCTTGTAGTCGTAGATGTCCGTCGCAACGGACGCCTTGGCCAACGTTCCATCCCACTTGTCCGCACCACCGACCGCGATCGCGTTCCCGGTCGTCAGCGCCGCGCCGCCGGCAAAAGCCCGCGGCGTCTGTAGCGTCCCGCCCGCGCCCGCGTTGCCCGCGCACGCCAGCTTGCCCGGCGGCGTCATGAACACGCGCGCGGTGGTATCCTCGCCCTGCTTGACGACGAAATCGCTGCCCTTGCCGTACCAGACCACGCGGTTGTCGGCGGTGCACGCGTAGACCTGCAGTTGCAGCTGCTGGGAAACTGGCAGGACGCCGACGTTCCACGTGCCATTGCTCGCAACTTCCTTGGCAGTGATGCTCGCCGTCGCCGACTTGCCCGTGTCGAGTTCGGTCCAGCGCAACGTCAAGCGATCGACCGCGTCCGCGCCTGCCGCCGGTGGTGTGCCCGTGCCATTCCAGGTCGCTGAACAGGCCTGCGTGCCTTCCAACGCGGCAAACGCAATCGCCACGCCGCCCGCCGCCGGAGCCGACGCATTGGCGGTACAGCCCAGCGCAATCGCCGGCAGAATCAGCCATTTTGCCCGATGCCACACTGTTGCCACGCGTTGCCCCTGCGATCCGCCCAAGCGCGGACGGCGTGGTTGTAACGCCGCTGGCAGCAAGCTGCAAATGGCGCTTTGGGAATGCACTGTGCATCTGCTGTGCTATGCTTCCAAGCGCCTGAAACCGGGCACGCCTCACTTATCCCCTCTGCGCGGGTCGTTCATGCCGTTGCTCTACGCGCTTCTCATGCTTGTGCCGCTCGTGCTGTTCCACGAGTTCGGCCACTTCGTCGTCGCCCGCTGGATGGGTGTGCGCGTCTTGTCGTTCTCCATCGGCTTTGGCCCGGTGGTGCTGGAATGGCAGCGCAATGGGACGCAGTACGCCATTCGCGCGCTGCCCCTGGGCGGTTACGTGCGGATGCTGGGCGATGATCCGTCCGCGCCGGCCGATCCTGAGTTGGCCAACGAGCCCGATGCGTTCACTTCCAAGCCGGTGTGGCGACGGACGCTGATCGTCGCCGCGGGGCCGATTTTCAACTTCATCCTGCCGCTGTTCGTGCTCTTCGGCAGCGCGTTGGCGTTCCGGCAGCAGGTCGTGCCATCCGTCGTTGGCGCAGTGGTTCCCGGCGGTCCAGCGGCGATCGCGGGCCTGCGCACGGGCGACCAGATTCGCGCGATCGATGGCGAGCCCGTGGCGACGTTTGATGAGCTGGTTGACGCGGTCTCCGCGCGCCCGGGGAAGCTGACGAAGTTTTCGATTGAGCGCGCCGGCCAGCCGCGGGATATCCTCGTCACGCCGATTCGCCAGCGACAGATGATTCCGGAGCTGGGCATGGTCCGCTACGTCGGGCGTATCCAGGTCCTGGCGCAGCCGGAAGCGTCCGTGGTGTCCGTGCAGCCCGGCTCGGCGGCGTGGCAAGCGGGCGTGCAAAGTGGCGATCGCGTGCGCGCCGTGGAAGTGAACAGCAAGGTGACGCCGGTGGAGCGGTTTTACGAACTGGAAGATCGCCTGCGTCTCGCGCTCCAGCAGCACGCGCCCGTGACGCTGCACATTTCGCACCTGCGTTGGCAGACGGAAGTCAGCGGCGACACGCTGGAAAAGGCCGTCGAACACCCACACAACGACGCGACCGTGCGCATCGCGGTTGCCCCGGGTCAGGCGGTCGACATGGCCGCGCTTGGTTTGCTGCCGCCGGGCGCGATTGTCGGTTCGCTGGAGAAAGCGACGCCGGCCGTGACGGAGGCGCACCTGCAGCCGGGCGACGAATTGCTGACGCTGGACGGCAAGCCGCTGACGTCCCTGATGCAACTCTACGACGAGCTGCGCCGGCCGTTCGACGACGTGCGCGGCAAGAAGGAGAACCAGGGCCGCGCGCCTGAGGAGATTCTGGCGCAGGCCAAGCTGGTGCTGAAGCCGCATCTTCTGCACTTGCGCCGCCGGGTCGCGCAGCCGCAGCCGGGTCAGGCGGATTTTGTCGAACTGGACACGCCGCTGACCTTGGGGATCGCGCTGTCGGCTGAGCACCGGCCGCATGCGCAAATCGGCATCGGACCGGCGACGGACTACACCGTCGCGCCGCTCATCGCCAATCCGCGGCCGATCGCGTCGGCGCTGACGTGGACCGGCGAGAAATTCGTCGAGGGCGCGGAGATGGTGTTCCGCACGCTCGCCGGGCTGTTCAAGGGCGATGTGCCGGTGCGCGAGGTCGGCGGACCGCTGTTCATCGCGCAGATCGCCAACAAAAGCGCGGAATTGGGCGCGGAAACATTTCTGGTGACGATGGCCGGGCTGTCGATCAATCTGGGCATCGTCAACCTGCTGCCGATTCCGCTGGTCGATGGCGGCCACCTGCTGTTCCTGCTGATTGAGGCGATTCGCCGTGGGCCGGTGCGCTTGCGGACCCGGCAAATCGCCGCGTACGTCGGCATGACGTTCCTGGGGCTGCTGTTTCTCGTCGTGATGAAGAACGACATTGAACGGCTGATCCGCTGACGCATGAACCTCATCGCGCTCACGACTTCGACGTCACAGTGGTCCGTTTGGCTGCACCGCCAGGATGGCTGGCAACGCGCCGCGCATGCGGACGCGGGTCGCGGAACGGGCCAGCGCGCAAGCCTGACGCGGATGGTGTGGCAGCTGCTCGCGGAGGCGGACCTCCAGCCGTCGGACCTGCAGCGGGTGGTGTGCGACATTGGCCCCGGGAGCTTTACCGGGCTGCGCCAAGGACTCGCGCTGGCACGGGCGCTGGCGTGGGCAAATGCGATTCCGACTCACGGGGTGGGCTCGCTGCAATCGATGGCGTGGGCGGTCCAAGCGCAGCTCGCGACTGGCCAAACGTGCGCGGTGGCGCTGCCGGCGCGCGCGGACGTCGATTTCGTCGGCATCGGCGACGGCGCAACATTCACCGAGCGCGCATTGACGCAGCAGGACGCGCTGGCGTGGTGGCAGGAAATTCGCCCTGACGTGCTCGCGATTCCCGCCGCCGATCTGGGACGCTCGTTGGCCAAAATGGCGCTGGCGCAGGGCGCGCAATGGCTGGAATTGCACCCGGAAGCCGAGGCAATGGGCCGCTGGAGCCTCGCACAGCCGGAGGCCGCATCGACGTTGGCGCCGCGCTATCTCGCTGTCTCTGAAGCGGAAAACCACGCAGGCGTGGCAGTGCCGGAAATCATGGTCGCGTCCGTTGACCGCAGTGGTGGCGGCGCCATCTAAGCAACCTACCTTGTCAGCCGTTCGGCTGATCGGCACAATGAAGGCGGATGGGTGTCCGCTGAGTGCGCAACCTTTTTGCATCTCGCAGCAACAAAAGTTCAGGTGACCCGTGAGCCACGCGGGACAACGGTCACTGAGCCACCCAAGGATGCACGGTACGATGACGGCAACCACTCAACTTCGCTACCGTTTGCACCCGCAAGCCGCCCACCGCAAGGTCGCTGGCGAAGTGTTCGTGGTCACGGGCGATCGGGCCTTTCATCGCATGCAAACCACCACGGCCATCGCACTTTTTGACGCGCTCGGGCAAGCCGAAGCGGGTGCAAGCCCTGGCGAGCTCGTGGCGGCGCTGTGCCAACAATTCGATGTGACGAAAGCGACGGCGGAAAACGACGTTGCGGATTTTATTGCTACGCTCGTGACGCGCCAATTGGCCGTGCCGGTCGATGCGCCGCGCACCGCAGCCGATCTTCCATCACCTGCCGACCCCCAAGCAGAGGTGACTCCATGAATTCCAGCGACCTACGCACCCGGTTCACGCCTCTCGCCCGCCAGCCCATGGTCTGGTTCAGCCTGCTTTGCGCCGCAACCGCGCTGACCGCGTGCGCACCGGACACGCCCGCGCCGCACCCCGCGTGCATTTGGGAGGACGGCTGCCCGTCGGCGGACGCGGAGGGCGACGGCCAAGTCGGCGATTCGTCTGACGTCACGACGACCGTCACGCGAACGCTGGTCTTTTCCATTGATACCGCCATCGGTCCCGTGCTGACCGGCGACGTTTCCATCGCGACAATTGGCCCGAATGCGGACAAGGATCCGGCGACAGTCGGCGTGCAAGTCGACGTTTCGGTGACGACCGGCAACGTGCCCGACGGCGCGGCGCTGGAAGTGCTGCTGGACGGCGTCAAAGTGGGATCGCCGCAGGTCGTGCTCAACAACGCCGGCCGGATCAACGGCATCACGTTGACGTGCACGGCGACCAACGCGCCGCACTCGATTTCCGTGCGCGCCATCGTCAACGCCGCCAAGGGCGACGCGGCCGTGAGCAAAGACAAGAGCCTGCTGGTCAAGTGCGCGCAGGCGTGCACCGCAACGGTCGATCCGCTCTCGCAGTCTTGCCTGACGCAGGACCAGGATCCGCAGACGCCGGGGTTCCAGCAGAGTTTCATCGTGCACAGCGACCAGCCGGATTGCACGGATGCGTACCTGCTCGTGGTGGGCCCGCCGGGAACGCCGACCGAGACGGTGCATGTGGCGCTGAACGGTTCGACGTCTGTGCCGGTGATGGCGACGCTCGCGGTCGATGAAGCCGGGCTCATCGGCGTGACCGCGACGGTGATCGGCGTGGTTGAAGATACCAACAATCCGGATCGCCAGTCCGTGCCGTCCGCGCCAGTGAGCGCGGTCATCACGACGGAAGCGCCGACGATCGTGCTGATGCAGCCGGCTTCGGGCCAGATCAAGCTGAGCGACGACACGGATCCGGCGACGCCGGGCATCCAGATTACCCTGATCGGCATGGCGACGGCGCTGACGTCTGCCGACAAGAACGCGATCGAGCTGTATGTGGACGGTACGCTGACGACGAAGACGACGCAGCAGATCGACGGGCAGTTTGTCATTCCGCTGAGTTTCACGACGACGGGAACGCACGCGCTGCTGGTGAAAGCGACCAACGGTTGCGGGCTGAGCGGCCAGAAGTCGAAATCGCTGGCGGTGTTCGTCGACAAGGCGGGACTCGCGATCCTCGCGCCGACGCAGGATGTCGTGCTTCACGTGGCGGACGACCTGGACAAGACGACGGCCGATATCCTCGACACGACGCTCTCGGTCGCTGTGACGACCGAGACCGCGGGCACCGATCTGGAGGTCTACTGCAAGCCCAAGATCGCCAAGGCCTACCCGACGACGCCGACTGCGACCGTGCTCTACAGCGACGCCTCGCTGCAGACGGTCGATATCCCGCTGTCGCTGTCGGTCAGCCAGCTGGGTCAGGAAATTGAGTGCCGCGTGCAGGACAACTCGCCCAACCAGACGGTGAGCGCGCCGGTGGGCTTTGTCGCCGCGTTGCCGCCGCCGTGCCTGCATGTGATTACGCCCGCTGCAGCGGTGACGGTGACGACCGCTGGCGTGGAATTCCTGCTGGCGACTTCCGGCTTGGACGGCCAAATCGTGCAGGGCTACCTGATCACGCCGAGCGGCGTGCCGCTGGATGCCGTGGATCTGGGCACGCCGGTGACCAACGGTCTCGCGGGCACGTTCCCGCTGCTGGACGGCGGCGTGCAGGTTCCGGACGGCACGTACACGCTGTCGTTCCAGGCGATGGACAAATGGGGCAATTTTGCCGGTCAATCGCTGTGCTCGGACGTCACGCGGACGGTGACCATCGACACGACGCCGCCGACGCTGGTGATTACGCTCCCGGTCAAGGCGACGCTGACGACGCTGGACGATCCGGACAGCGATCCCGCGAAGCCGGGCTACCAGATCGACGTAGAAGTGACGATTACCGACGCCCATGTGGTGTGCCTGAACGTCGACGGCGTCCTGTTCGCGTGCAATGCCAACGTGCCGGAAGGCGCGGGCGTCGTCGTGTTCCACGATGTGACGCTGCAGCCGGGGCTGACGGCGCTGTCCGTGTACGGCTCGGACATCAACGGCAACACTTCCGCGCCGGCGCCGACGCTCGTGACGCTGATCTCTGACGTGCCGATCGTGAAGTTTATCTCGCCGGTCGGGTCACTGAAGGTCGCCAGCGACAGCGTAACGTTCACCGTCAGCGTGACCAGCCCGACCGACGGCTTGCCCGTGACGGCGGCGACGCTGGAAATCCTGCAGAACAGCGTGGCCATGCCGGTGACGCCGACGGAAACCGCGCCCGGCGTGTACACCTTCACGTTGAGCGGCTTCTCGTCGGGCGTGACGACCGTGCAAGTGGGCGCCTTCGTGCCCGCGCTACCTGACAAGAAAGGCTATTCGGGCGAAATTACGGTCACGTTCAAGGGCGACTTGCCGACGGCGACGATCAGTTCGCCGACCGAAGGCCTTGTGTTCAACGCCAGCAACCTGACCTGCGCGCTGGGTCAGGCGGACTGCGTGTTGCCGGTCGCCGCGACGTTCACCAACGTCGAAGACGGCAGCGCGGTCGAACTGACCGTGACGTGCGGCGGCAGCGTCAGCAAGACCACCGGCACCGTTCAGGGCGGCAACGCCAAGCTGGCCAACGTCAAGCTGCTGGACCAGAACGCCTGCGAGCTGTCGCTTGCGGTCACGGACGCTGCGGGCCAGACCGCGGTCTCGGCGGTCATCCACGTCACGGTGGATCGCATCGCACCGGCATTTGGCGAGCTCAAGTCGCCGACCCCGTACGGCGGCCTGACGCTGCTGGCGATCAACGATCTGGACGCCGATCCGACCAATGGCATGCAGGTGAACTGGGTCCAACAAATCGCTGGCGTGCCGGCGGGTGCGACGGTGACGTGCGATGTGACGGACGATCTGGGCAAGTCCGCGCCCGGCTTCTCGACGAACGTGGCGACGACGACGTCCGACGCGGTGTTCGAGTCGGTCAGTTTCGGCGCCATCACCCTGCCCAACGGCTACAACATCAAGATCGTCTGCACAGTGAAGGATCTCGCGGGCAATCAGACCCAGAAGACGCTGCTTGCGCAGGTCCTCGCCGACTTGCCGCAGGTCATCATGAGCACGCCGTACCCGAACGCCGATCCGTGCGCGGGCAATGGCGATTGCTCGTTTGGCGGTTTCTGCTACCAAAAGATCTGCACCGCGCCGTGGAACAAGACGAGCGACCGCAAGCTCGCGTTCACGACCACCGGCCTGCCCGACGGCGCGGCTGCGCGGCTCTGCACCAACACGCCTGGCGTGACCGGCACCGCGTGCGCGACCGCCGGCTACGTGTCAATCGGCAGCATCACCGTCCAGAAATCCGCGGCGACGTTTGACCTCAGCAATCTCGCGGACGGCAGCTACCACGTCATGGTGGAAGTCTTCTTCGCCGCCAAGACCACTTGGGTCACGTCGCTCGACAGCGGCTTCCTCAAAGGTCGCGAACGCGCGCTGCTCATCGACACCGTGCCGCCGCAAGTCGCCAGCGTGACCGGTCCGAGCGCGCCGGGTGTGCCCGCCGCTTGCCTCGCCGCCGCTTCGCAATCCGTGGCCGATGGCCAGCAGCCCGGCGGCAAGTTCCAGTTCCAGATCGCGATGGCCAACGAGGACGCGACCGTGTCATTGCTCGTCAACAACGTCTCGGCCGGGTCACTGACGACCGTGGGCAAGAGCGGCGCGCTGGCCGTCACGATCGCGACGGAAGGGACGGCGACGTTTGAAACTGTGGCTGTCGATCTGGTCGGCAACGTCAGCGACATCCAGCAGTTGCCTTCGCTGTTCGTCGACACGATCGCGCCCAATGGCGATTTTTCGACGCCGGCCAAGTCGCCGCTGATCGTGGGCGACAACCGCGACGTTGCCGTGGTCAGCGTCAATGACGACGTCGAAAACGAGCCGGTCACGGTCAAGGACCTCGGCCTCGTCAAGGCGGCGCAGAACTTCATCGCCGGCACCGCGCTGTTCCCGGACGCGACTTTCGGCCTGCTGTCCGAAGGCTCGCATACGCTGACGGCGGATCTGCGCGATCACTGCGCCAATACCTCTACGATCGGGTCGACGCCCGCCGTGGTCGTTGTCGACACGCAGCCGCCGACGCTGGCGATCACTGCGCCGTCGGAGGGCTCGCTGTTCACGGACAACGATGATGCGGCGCCGGCGCAGAGCGGCTATCAGGTCGCGCTGACGTTCTCGACGACCGGCGCGGCGACGTGGACGCTGGAGCTTGGCACGGACTGCGATTCGGGTTCCCTGAATTGCCCGAGCTACCAGCCGGCCGGGACGGGCACAATCGCCAATCCGGGTGGCCTGGAAGCTCCGGTGCTGGTGACGGTGCCGTTTGGCAACACCGTGCACTACAAGTTCCGGCTGACGGCCGTGGACAGCGCCGGCAACAAGACGCTCGCGACGCGCGGCTTTGACGTGCTGCTGTCGGGCTGCCTCGTCAAGCTCACCGGCTTGCCGAGCAATGGCATGCTGAACACCCAAAAATGCGCGACGCCGGGGCAGAATTGCGCCAGCGTGGTCGTTCCCTTGACTGCCTCCTACGTCGGTCCGTGCGGCGCGGCGACGGCGATCAAGCTGATGAAGGGCGGACTGGAAGTTGCCACCGTCACGCCGTCAGCGCAGGCCGCGGCGTTTGACGTGACGATCGTCGATGGCGACAGCACGGACTTGGAAGCCGTGGTGTTCGAGGGGCTCAATGCCAAGGGTTCGTCGGGCAAGCTCGGTATCGCCGCTGACCTGACCAATCCGACCGTCAGCTTTGCCGCCGCGACCGTGCTCGGTTCGCCGACCGTGTCCGGTACGAGCGCGCTGCAAGGCAAGGACCAGGACTTGAACGCCGGCACGCCGGATCACCAGGTTCACATGCAATTGGCGCTGGCGGATGCGCATTTGAACGGCGGCAAGCTCACGGCGCTCGACCGCACGGTCAATGGCGCCACGGCGCCGCTCAGCAATGCGTCGGTGACGCCGCCGGTCGCGCTGACGGGTGCGGCGCAGTCGCTCGATGTCCAGTATGCCTCGCTGCTGGCCGATCAGGTCAACACGGTGAAGGCGACGGTGCAGGACAGCTTCGGCAACACCGGATCGGCGACCCTCGTCGTGACGGTGGACTGGCTGGCGCCCGCGGCGATTACGCTCGATGCGCTGGTGCCCGCGAACCTGAATCCGCGCCGCCCGTCGGCCAAGCTGACGTTCCAGGCGGTCGGCGACAATGGCGTGACCGGCACCGCGACGAGCTATCAGGTGCGGTATGCCAAAAAGGCGTTCACGACGCAGGCTGAGTTTGACGCTGCGTGCGATCCGAGCCAGATCGCGGGCTTCACGGCCGTCATCCCGGCCGCGTCGGGTACATCGGACAGCGTGACGATCTCCGGCCCCGACGGCCGCAATCCCACCAACCTGTGCAAGTTCACGCCGCTCACGGACAACGGCATCTCGTCGTATTACTTCGCCATCGTCGCCGTCGACGCGGCGGGCAATAAAGGCCCGATGTCCAACGTCGTGTCGACCGACAAATTGCGGCTGAACTACCAGCGCATTACCAACAGCGGCGGCACGGGCTCGACATACGACCAACTGGCCTACCGCGCCCGCGTCTTTGGCCTGGGCGACCTGAACGGCGACGGCTTTGCCGATGTCGGCTTGGGCGGCGGCGCCACCACGCCGTTCTGCATCCTGTATGGCCGCGCGGGCAACGCGGACATCGACCTCGCGACCGAACCGGCGACGACGCTGCAGTGCCTGCCCAACGCGGGCGGCCTGGGCGGCGTGGTCGGCGGTCCCGCAGACGTCAACGGCGACGGGCTGAGCGACCTCGTCATCGGCGCCAAGACCGGCAGCGGCGTGCCGCGCGAAGTCTGGGTCTACCTCGGCAACAAGGGCGCGCAGTTGAATGCGACGCCAGCCGTGATCATCACGGGCGTCGTGGCGACGACCGCGACGGCGGCCGGACCGCAGCGCTTGCAGACCGTGGGCAACTTCAACGGCGACGTTTCAGCCAGCGGCAAGCCGGTCATGGACATCGCCGTGCGCAGCGCCAAGGACCTGAACTACGCACAGTCGGAGACGGTCTACGTGATTCCGGGCAATCCGGGCTGGTCCAACGCTTCTCCGCTGACCATCACGCTGACCAACGCGCTGGACCGCAGCAACAACAATATCGTCCGCGTGCGTTTGAGCGATGGCACGAACACGTCGACGCTGTTTGGCCAGAACTTCCACGGCGGCAACGTGCTGCTGGAGAATGGCGGCGTCGGTCAGCAGTTTGACGAATTGGTCGTGTCGCAGCAGGCGTCGCCGCAGCAGGTCAACGTCATCCGCGGTCGTGAGCTGTCGGGCGCGCTCGACCTGATGATGACGTCGGCGAGCACGGGCGTGCAGCCCAATGACGTGGACACGGTGCGCATCTTCCAACAGACCGGCACCGGCCAGCAGTCCTTTGGCGCCTACTTCGATCTCGTCGAGTTCGATGGCAAGCCCGGTCTTGACCTGGCGATTCAGCACCAGACCGGCGGCGTGGCCGACCATCCCGGCTTCTACTGGCTGCGCGGCTCGGCCATTCAGGCTGCCGCTGTCGCGCCCCCGCAGAACACGATCACGCTGTACATCACAGCGGCGGTCGCGGGCTTCACGGATCTGTTCTCTGTGGGCGCTGGCTACCTCAGCTGGTCGTTCGTTTGGGGTCCGCAGAACACCGGGAATTTCTTTGATGATCCGAGCGCGGGCACGCACACGGACGTCATGTACGCGCGCCCGCCGTTCACCGGCGCCACGGGCGGTGGCCAACAGGTCATCTTGCGCATGGCGGTGCCGCGGACGGAAACGGCCAATGAAGTTGGTTTCGTCTATGAAGACGTGGTGATCACCGACCCGTTCGTGCCGACCAATAGCCTCTTCGGCTACAATGTCACGGCGCCCGGCGGTCTCGGTTTCGCACCAGCGGGAGACTTCAACAAGGACGGCTTCGTCGACCTGATCATCGGCTCAGCCGACGGCACAGGCGGCGTCAAGGGCAGCACGCTCATCGTTTACTAATCAGGTCAATCAACGCCGACAAGGCGGCGAAGGGGAAACACATGAACCACACGGAACACCAGCAGAACGTCCAACAAAGCCAGAGCGATCGGCAGACGGCGCGGCAGCCGTACGTCAAGCCGGAAGTCGAGACCTTGGGCGGCGCGCTGACCACGCTGCTGGCGTCGGGCTGCCAGTGTGCGATTTGCCCGCCGGATCCCCAAGCGGACAACGTCTGAACGTGACGCGCGCGTTGGCCCCTTCCTTTCGGCGTTGGGCGTCGCGATTTGGCGACTCGGCCTATGCGGTGGACCTGCCGGACGCGTTTGGCACCGTGCGCCGTCCGTGGCGCGGGCCTGTCGACGCGGATCTCGTCTTCCAGTTTGCTGCTGAAGCCACCGCGGCACCTTTGGGCGAAGCAGCGACGAAGTTCTCGCGCCTCGACGCCGATGGCTTTGCGTTTACCGCGGCGTCGTGCCACGGCGCGGGTTGCTGGGCGGAGCGCGCTGGGACCGTCTACCTGCACGACGGCGAGCAATCGCCGCTGACCCGCGTCCAGATGCTGCAGGAGGCGCTGTTTGCCCCGGTTTACGGCCAGTTGCTCCTGCAAGGCGGCCTGCTCCTGCACGCCGCGACGCTGTGGATCGATGGCCACGCCTACGTGGTGGCGGGCTACTCGACCGCCGGCAAGACGACCCTGAGCGCGCGATTCGCGCCGAATTGGCTGAGCGATGAGCACGCGTTCCTCGCCCGCGATGGCGACAAGTGGCAGGTCCTCCGCCACATTGATTTCCGCGGCAACGAAGGCGATTTTCCCTGGCGCGCGCCGCTCGCCGGTCTGCTCTGGCTCGGTCCGGATCGCAGCCAGTCGCGGGTCACGCCGTTGTCGCCGGGGGACGCGCTGCAGCGGCTCCTGCCGCAGGCTTTGGTCGCAGGTCCGCCGACTTCCGCGCTTGTGCTGGACGCTGTCGCACACCTGTGTCAGCAATTGCCGGTGATGGAACTGAGCCACAACCTTGCAACTTCCGTTGCAGACTTGGCGGAAATGATCGCGGGAGCGAGCCATGGCACAAGGTGATGACGCCAGCCAGCTCGACGGCTTTCTCACGGCGCTGAGGGCGGCGTGGGCAACCGAAGACCGCCCGGTCAGCGCGCACCTGGACGTGACGTATCGCTGCGACCTCGATTGCGCGCACTGCTACCTCGACAACCGGACGACCTGGCCGGAGATGACCACGGCGGAGTGGCTCGACGTGCTGCAGCAATTGCACGACGCGGGTGTCCTGTTCCTCGTTTGGAGCGGCGGCGATGTGCTGATGCGCAGCGATTTTGCCACGCTCCTGACGCGCGCCGCGGAGCTGGGCCTGCTGAGCCGCGTGAAGACCCACGGCGGCCAAGTCGACGCCACGTGGGCGCGCCTGTTCGCAGACAGCAAGGTCATCCGCACCGACGTCAGCGTGTACAGCTTGCGTCCTGAGATCCACGACGCGCTGACGCGGCGACCGGGTTCGCTCGTCAAAACACTCAACGGCGTCGCGGCATTGCGGGCAGCGGGCGTGCCGGTCAAGGTTTCCTGCTGGGTGCAGCCGGCGATCATCGACGAGATTGCCGCGCTGAGTCAGCACTTCACCGCGATGGGCTGCACGATCAGCTTTGAGACGCGCACGACGCTGGACCTTTCGGCGTCGGCCAACCTGGACGCGATGCGACTGGAGGGCGACGATCTCCTGCGGGCGCGCGTCGCGATCCTGCGGGCGCAGCCAGTGGCCAAACCGACCGCGATCGCCGATCGGACGGTCCACGATCCTTGCGGCGCGGGGCGGACGCTCGTGTACATCAGCCCGGACGGCGAGCTGTGGCCGTGCATCAACTTTCCCATGGCGCTTGGCAACCTGCGCGAGAAGCCGTTGCTGGAGATCTGGCGCGAATCCGCAGCGCGCAAGAGCCTCGTCGCGTGGGACAACCGCGCGCGGACGACGTGCCAAAGCTGCGCCGGCAGCGGCTTCTGCTTTTTCTGCCCCGGCGACGCGTACAAGACCACCGGCGATTTCCGCAAAGCGCCCGATGTCTTCCACGCCGAAACACGTGCCAAGATGATCGCGTGGGAGCAGGTCAACGGCGACACGTTCAGCGCCGCGGACTGGTCCAGCGTGCCGGACGAAAGCGGCCGCGCGCCTGCCGCCAAACAGTTCATCTTCCCGATCCACCGGCCGAAACGCGGCGCCGGCGCTCGGGTCACGCAGGCCAAATGACGCTCACGTGGCACGATCTGACCGGGCGGTCCATGTGGCCATTGGGGGCGCCGATGCAGGCTGGCGTGGCGCCGGTCGCGGCAAAGTCGCTGCATGTCGGCGACGTCATTGCCTTCATCGCCAGCGACGCGCCGGTCCTCTGGCTGCATCGCGTCGTGCGGGTTGAAGCGGGTGCGATCGTCACGCGTGGCGACACCAACGGCTACGACGATCCGCCGGTGCCGTTCGCCGCGGTGCTTGGGCGGGTTGAAGCGGTGCGGATCGGCACGCTTGTGCTGCCGCTGCCGCATTCCGGTCGCCTCGGCGCGCTGCATCGCCGCGCTGGTCTCGCGTGGTCGCATCTCGCGCCGGCCTTGCGCCGTTTGCCCGCGGTGCGGGGGCGGACACGAAAAGGCGCATGACGATCCTTGACAGGAGCGAACGCCAAGGTACTGTGACCGGGGGCGCGCCGCAGGTGGCGCCATCGGGTGCTGTGTTGAAATCAACTGTGACTTCAGGCTATTGCCAACACCTATCCACAACCCTGATCGCACGGGCGATTCGCTTGAGCGCGCCGGTTGTTTTGCTGGGTCTGCCGGCATGCGCCAACGATCAGCTCGCGCAGGTACGCCACGATGCCACGGCGATGCGGGAAGAGCTCGCGGAAGTGAAGCGCAGCCAGACTGCGTCCCGCATCCAGTTCGAAGAACTGCGCAATCGACTCATCCTGATTGAAGACAAGGCCGACTCAGAAAAGGTCGCCCGCGCCCGCCGCGAAGAGTGGATTCCGCGGCTGCCGACGGTGAAAGTGGGCGAACCCGATGCCCATGTCGACGCCCGCGACCAGGTTGGCCTGCCATCCAGCATTCCCAAGATGGACATGCCGCAAAAGGACATGCGCTCGGCCAACCAGCTGAGCGCGCAGACGATTCACCTGACGCATGATGATCCGCTGCCCGGCGAAGCGAACGACGATCCCGTCGAAGTTTCCGGTCCAGCCGATGAGACGCCGCCGCAGGCCGCTGGCGCCAAGGCCAAGCTCGATCCGACCGCGTCGCTGTACGAAAAGGCCAAGTCGCTGTTTGATCAAGGGCAAATCGCCGAGTCGCGGCGGGTCTTTGAGACGCTGCACCGCCAGTACCCGCGGCATGATCTTGCCGACAACGCGCTCTACTGGATCGGTGAAGGCTACTACGCCCAAGCGCAGTGGCTCACGTCCGCCCAGGCATTCCTGCGGGTCGCCAAAGAATATCCGCGCGGCAACAAAGTGCCGGATGCAATGCTGAAAATGGCTTTGTGCTACCGCAAGTTGGGCGACGATCGCGGCGCGGACGACGTGCTGAAACAGTTGACGCGGCTGTATCCGGGTACGGAAGCGGCGGACAAGGCGACGGCGATGAAGAAGACGTCCGCCGATGGCACGGCTCAGCCGTAAGAACCGGTGTCTGTGGCGTTGCCGGATGCGATGCCAGAAGTGGAGCGGAGAATGTCGGGCATGTTGGCCAAAATCTGCAAGACGCTGCTGCCGATCGCGGCGTTGCTCGGGGCGTTGACCGTGCAGGCCCAGGAGCTGCCGGATCGCACCGCGCCGGCCATCGCGATGCAGCAATCCGCGCCCAGCGGCGAGCGGACGTACGTGGTGGAAGCGGGCGACACGCTGTGGAGCATCGCGGAAGGCCTGTACGATGAGCCGTGGTACTGGCCGTCGCTGTGGTCCTACAACCCGCAAATCACCAATCCGCACCTGATTTACCCGGGCGATCTGCTGTACCTGAGCCGCAAGAGCTCGCAGACCGCGGCGGAGAAATCCATCACGTTTGCGACGTCCCGCTACGAGCCGCGGCCCAAGAGCGGCATCGAATTGGTGCGCCGCGTGGGCTACATCTCCTCGCGCGACTACCGCGAATCCGGGGTGCTGGAAGCGAGCCGTGAAGAGCGCAACATGCTCGGCCAGCTCGACGAGGGCTATGTCCGCTTCAACACGCGGCGCTGCGCTGAGGACGACAAGGCCAAGGCGGAACGCGACGCGTTTCGTGCCAGTGAAGACGGTGAGGCCAAGCGCGACGAGAAGAAGTCCGACGACGACGAAGATGAAGCGCTGGTCGGACCGTGCGTGCGCGACGGCGATCGCTACACGCTGTACCGGGTCGAGCGCGAGATCGTTCACCCGATCACCGGCAAGCGCGTCGGCTACAAGATCAACTTCCTCGGCGACGCCAAGGTGCTGAGCACGGTGCGGCCTCTCGTCAGCGTGCTGATCACCCGATCGCACAGCGAAATCAGCCGCGGCGACTTGCTGACCAACGTGTTTGAGCCGCTGCAGCTTGTGACGCCCTTGCCCAACAAGGTGCAAGTCGCGGGCGTGATCCTCGATTTCCACCATGAAACGACGGCGGCGGGCGCTTACAGCTACGTCTACATCGACAAAGGCGCGGACGACGGCGTGGAAAAGGGCAACCGCTTTGAGATTGTCTGGCGCGGCGACGGCTTGGCGCGCGGCAATGTCGGCAACCTGAAAGACTACCCGGACGAGCAGATTGGCGTCGCGATGGTCGTGGAAGCGTACGATCGCCACAGTCTGGCGCTCCTCACGACGACCGTGCGGGAACTTGAACGCGGCATGCCGGCGATCATGGCCAAGGGCTTCTGAAAGACCCTGCGCGCGCTGGCCATTTGCGGTTTGCTTCCGAGCGTGAACGAGTAGTACAGTCGCAGCGCTAACCGGCTGTCGTGCGACGTCAGCGCTTGACCCTGCAAGGCCTTCGCAATGTACTTGGAATGGCTCGACAACGAGGGCGAGTTGGCGCGGCTGCCGCTGGATCCGGCGATGGAAGCCGTGACGATCGGCCGCGGTCAGGCGTCCACGATCTACTCCAAAGAGACTTCCGTCTCCCGCAACCACGCCCGCATCGGCTGGGAGCCGTCTGGCTACTACATCAAGGACCTCGGTTCGTCCAACGGCTCGTTCATCAACGGCGAACGCGTGCAACGCGGCCAACTGCGTGAAGGCGACGTGGCGCGGTGCGGTGAAGTGCTGGAGATCCACATCTTCCCCGGATCGCCGCCGGACGCCAAGCAGAAGACCATGCACCTGGTGGATAAGGCGACAAGTCGCGCTGCGCCTCCACCGGCCACGGCAAAAAGCACGGATCGCGAAGTCCTGGTGGCTGCAGCGCGCGCTGCACGGCTGGGCCAGGCCGGCGGTGGCCTGCGCACCGATGCCCGTCCGGTTGAGCCGACGCCCGTCCGCGAGGTCTCCCGCCCGCAGATGGACGGCCGGGGCAGCGCGCCGCGCCCGGATCCGCGCGTTGTGACACCGCCGCCTGCGGCCGATCCAACCTTTCGCGCGCCGGTCCAGGCCGCGCACCCGGACGCCCAGCGGCGGATCGCTCAACTGGAGGATCAGCTCAACGCCGCCCGCGCCGCGCTGACCAAGGCGGAGAACGACGCGAAGGCCGTGGACGCGCGCTCCATGCGCTATTCCGTGGAGTTGGACGGCCTGAGCGACAAGTACGTCAAGCTCAAAGAGCACAACCAGGTGCTCAGCCAGGAGCTGGAGAAGACCCGCAGCGAGCTGCGGAACCGGGAAGACGAGTCGTTTGAGGCGAATCGCGCCGTCGAAGAGCTGAAGAGCCAGATTGGCCAGGCGCGTGAGAAAGCGGCGGATGCGACCGAGCAGCTGTCCGGCCTGAAAGTGCGGATCACCCAGAAGGATCGGCAAATCGAGGAGCTGCAGCGGCAGCTGGACCTGCTGGAGTATGAACTGCGCGCGGCGCGCGACGAAAATGACAGCCTGCAGTCGAGCTTCAACCGCGAAGGCGGCGACATGAGCCGGCTGGAGCGCAAGATCAACCTGCTGCAGGAAGTGATCCAGGAGAAAGAGGCGCTGATTGAGCAGCTGCGGATCGACCTGCGCGACAAGGACACGGAGATTCGCCAGGTGCGCATGGGCGTGGGCATCTCCGACCTGGAGCACGAGAAGCGGCGGCTGCTTGAGGACTACCATCAGGCGACGCGGCGCGTGGACGAGTTGAATGACCGGCTGCTCCAGCAGACCCGCCAGACGGAGACGCTCAAGGGCGAGCTGGACGTGGCGCGCGACGCGGTGGAGCGCAAGCCCGCGGCGCTGGCTGACGTGACGGAGCACCCGGATTTCAAGGCCAAGCTGCGCGAAGTGGAGCGGGCGCGCGAGGAGGTCAGCCAACTTCAGCGCGATCTGGCGAAGGCCGATTTGCGGCTGGAGACGACCGCGGCGGATCTGGCGCAGCAGAAAAGCGCGGCCGCAGAATCGCAAGTGGCGCAAAAACGCGTCGAAGCGCTCGAACTCAAGCTGCAGGAGACGGAAGCGCGGCTGAACGATGCGCTGACGACGCCCAAAGCGTCCGCGCTGCCGCCGGATCTCGCCGATGGCATCGAGAGCCTGTTGGACGCCGCCGTGGCTGCGCGGTCGAACGCCGCCGTGGTGCGCCGCTATGCCGAGGACCTGCAGGCGCAGCGCAGCAAGTGGCCAGAGCTGGCGGACACGCTGGAGCTTGTCAACGACATCGCCAGCGTGCTGGCCAACGATCTGGCTGAACAAACGCGGACGCTGGAAGTGTTGCACCGCAAGGTCGTGACGCTCAGCCCGCCGCCCGCCGAAGGAAACGCCGCATGAGCCAGTCGCCAGTCGCCGCCGCCGCCGAACAGTCGCCCCATCGTCCGGTGCCCACGGCGGTCGACGAGCTGCACTACCTCATCCGCGCGCAGTACAAGCTGCTCTACGTCGTGTCCGCCGAAGAGGAGCGCGTGGAGCGCTGGCTGGGTGAATTGGCGACGCTGGAGAGCAAGCCGCTGCGCGAGCGCTGGGACGTCACGGCGTGGCAGGCGCGGCAGCTGATTCACTGGTCCTGCTCGCAGGGCTTTCGTTGCGCGTCGATGGACGTGCCCGGCGACGTGCGCGACCCGATTCGCGCGCTGGACTGGATCGCCAACAACTTGCAGCGCGACGCCATCGTGGTGCTGCGCGATTTCCACCCGTTCCTGAACGATCCGATGGTCGCGCGGCGCGTGCGTGATTTGCCGCACTTGTTCGCCGATGGCACGGCCAAGCGCTCCGTGGTGTTCCTCAGCCCGATCGTCAAGATTCCGGCGGAGATGGAGAAAGACCTGGTCGTGGTCGATTTTGACCTGCCGGATCGCCAGACGCTGGAAGACATCGTGCGCGATCAGGCTTTCGCGGGCGCGGCGTCGCAGCGCTTTGGCAAGAATTTCCAGAAAGTGCTGGAGAACCCCGCGCTGCAGCGGGAAATCGCGGAGGCAGCGCTTGGCTTGACGGAGCAGGAAGCGCGGCAGGTCTTCCAGAAGACGAGCGTGCGGGACAAGGGCTTTCACCTGCCGACGATCCTGCAGGAAAAGAAGCACATCATCCGCAAGTCGGGAATTCTCGAGTTCTACGAGACGGCGCTCGGCATGGAGTCCGTCGGCGGGCTGCAGCTGATGAAGGATTGGCTGAACAAGCGCCGCCACGCGTTTTCGCCCGCGGCCCAGGAATTTGGCTTGCCGGCGCCCAAGGGAATCCTGCTGCTGGGCGTGCCTGGCTGCGGCAAGTCCCTGTCGGCAAAAGCGATTTCTCAGGCGTGGCAGATGCCGCTGTTGCGGCTGGACGTGGGCAAGGTGTTTGGCTCGCTGGTCGGCTCGTCAGAAGAGAACATGCGTAAGGCCATCAAGACCGCGGAAGCCGTGGCGCCGGCGATCCTGTGGCTGGATGAGCTGGAGAAAGGCTTCTCGGGCACGAAGTCGTCGGGGCAGTCCGATGGCGGCACGACGGCGCGCGTGTTCGCGACGTTCCTGACGTGGCTGCAGGAGAAGTCCTCGCCGGTTTTTGTGATTGCGACGGCGAACGACGTCAGCCAACTGCCGCCGGAGCTGCTGCGCAAAGGCCGCTTTGATGAAATCTTCTTCGTGGACCTGCCCAACAAGTCCGAGCGCGAGGAAATCCTCAAGATCCAGCTGCGCAAGCGCCATCGCGCGCCGGAGACGTTCGACATGAAGCGGCTTGTGGATGCGACGTCGGGCTTCTCGGGCTCGGAGTTGGAAGAGGCGGTGGTCGGCGCGCTGTACGATACGTTTGACGTGAGTCAAGGCCAGACGGACATCCACACCGACGAATTGGTGGCGGCGTGCCGCGAGGTGATTCCGCTGAGCCAGACGATGCGCGAACGGCTGGCGGAGATGCGCGAATGGTCCAAGTCGCGCGCGCGGCGGGCGTCGCCGGCGGATGACGCGTCCTCGGGCAATGAAACGGCGCCGAAGCTGGAAATGTAACGGGAGGCCCGCGTGTCGCATTTCACGACAGTCCAGACCAAGATTACCAGCCTGACCCGGCTGGAGCAGGTGCTGACGGAGTTGAAATTCAACTTCTCCAAGGCGGAAGCCGGGCAACTGTTGAACGTCAACGGCTATCTGGGACAAAAAGCCCAGGCGCAGATCGTCATCCACGCGTCCCGGACGTACGACATCGGCGTGAACGTGGACGCCCAGACCGGCGCGGCGACGTTTGTGGCGGACTGGGAATTCGTGGAGACGACGGCGGGCTACACGCAGGCTGAATTCACCAAGAAGATCATGCAGCGCTACGCCTACCACACGGTCAAAGAAGAAGTGACCAAGCGCGGGTACACGCTGGAAGAGGAAAAAGTGGACGGCGAAGGCCATATCCACGTCAAAGTCTCGTCGTGGGGAGATTGAGCCATGGCACAACGGCGGGAAATCCAGTTCACGATTGATGACAACGGCGAAGTGTCGATCCAGGTGCTCGGCGTCAAGGGCGCGGAGTGCGAGAAGCTGACGCGCGAGATGGAAGAAGCGCTGGGCATCGTGACGACGCGGCAGCATACCAGCGAGTATTGGCAGGCGGCGGAGACGGCCGTGAAGTTGGAGCAAGGCGAGGAATAGCCCATGCCTGAAGCCCGCGCCCGCGACCTCCTCCACCAGCCGCTCGCGTGGCCGCTGGCGCGCGCGATCCGCCGACAGCAGCGTTTCTCCCGCGCGCACCTGCCGCTGGACACGCAAAAACGTCGGATCGACCAGTTTTGCGTGTTTTCCCCGCATGATTTTCAAGCTGATCGGCTGACTGCATGGCTGGAGACGCACAGCTCGTTCAAGGAAACCTACGCGCGCGGTTTTCGCGTCAAGAGCGACAATGAGATTCCGGGCGACGTGCTCGAGGCGATCCAGCACGAGCACATGCCGCAGTTCAACTTGCGCAACATTGGGCGGGCGGAACGCGACGTCGAACTGGACGACCCACTGCCGCTGCAGCGCCAGCGCGGGATTGGCGGCCAGCTGGGCGCGGAGCTGGATGAAGTGCGCGAGGCGAAGGTGCCAAAGCCGCAGATGGCCGAAGTGTGGTCGGTGCGGCTGATGGGGCGGGTGCGCGGCAGCCTGCAGCGGATCCTGGTGGAAGACCCGTGGGAGCTGCGGCTGGGACCAGAGGCGACCTCAGGCCACGAGGGGCGGAGCTATCAGTTCGTGGCCGAAGGCACGCACCCGCACGATTTGCCCGACGCGTGGTGGGGACCGGAGCCCGTGCCGATGGCGGAGAACCGGATCGCCGCGCCGCCGGGTGAAGAGGAGACCGGGGACGTGATGGCGATGATGCGCGAGCTGACGAAGTGACGCGCGCGTCGCGCTGAGGCGAACAGCGAAGAATCTCCGCGACCTGCCTCGCCGCCGCTTGCATCCGTCGATAAGATCCCGCATCTCACCTTTGCGCACCGCTGCGCCCACTTCACGAGGCACCATCATGATTTCCGTCGGCGACAAGCTTCCCTCCATCGAACTCCACGAAGGCAACCCCGGCACCAAGGTCGACATCGCGGCGCTCTTCGCCGGCAAGCGCGGCATCCTCTTTGCCGTCCCGGGCGCGTTCACGCCGGGCTGCGACCGCTCGCACCTCCCCGGCTACGTCGCCGACGCCGAGAAGCTGCGCGCCAAAGGCGTCCAGGAAATCGCCTGCGTGTCCGTCAACGACGCGTTTGTGATGGGCGCTTGGGGCAACGCGCACCACGCCGAGGGCAAAGTCCGCATGCTCGCTGACCCGAACGCCGTGTTCACCAAAGCCGTGGGCCTGGACGTGCAGGCGGACGCGCTTGGCGGCACGCGCTCCAAGCGCTACGCGATGCTGATCGACGACGGCGTAGTGACCGCGCTCCACGTTGAACCGGACGGTTTTGGCCTGACGTGCAGCCTGTCCAACGCGGTGCTCGCAGCGTTGTAGTCGGCAAACTCCCAGGTTCAATCCGCGAACGGGCCGCTGGGCAGCATCGCGTTGGAATGGCGGCGACCGGCATGGCTTCGTCACGCGCTTTTCGTGCAAATGCCATCCGATGCTGGCAGACTAGTTCGGCAGGCGCAAAGCCGGAACAACAGCAAAGCCAACCGCAACATGACGCACCAGCATCCCCCGCGGACCACCGGCCCTCTTCCGACCGCTTCCCAGGAAATTCTCGATCCGCGGCACGCGATCAACCGCGAGCTGAGCTCGCTGGCGTTCCAGCGGCGCGTGCTGTCGATGGCGCTGGACCCGGCGGTGCCGCTGCTGGAGCGCCTGCGCTTCGTGACGATCACGTGCGCCAACCTCGACGAGTTCTTTGAGATCCGCGTGTCCCGCCTGCAGCGTCAGGTCGAGCTGGGCCTGACCGCGAGCGGCACCGATGGCTTGCCGCCCAATGAGACGCTCAACCGCATCCACGAGGAGGCGCGGGCGATCGTCGCGGAGCAGTACCGCATCTGGTCCGAAGTGCTGCTGCCGGAGTTGGCCGCGGCGGGCATTCGCCTCCTGCAGTCAGAGGAGTGGACGGACGATCAGAAATGCTGGGTGGAAACCTACTTTCGCCGCGAAGTCGTGCCGGTGCTGACGCCCATCGGCCTGGATCCCGCGCATCCGTTTCCGCACGTGCAAAACAAGAACCAGAACCTGCTGGTTTCGCTCACCGGTCAGGATGCCTTTGGCCGACAATCCGGCATCGCGATCGTGCAGGTGCCGCGCTCGTTGCCGCGCGTGCTGGCGATCCCGGGGACCAAGCCCGGCGTGCACGCGTTCGTGCTGCTCTCCACGGTCATCCAGGCGTGCGTAGGCGAGCTGTTCCCGGGCATGGCCGTGACAAACGTCGTGTCATTCCGCGTGACGCGCGACGCCGATCTGTGGCTGGCGGAAGAAGACGCTGACGATCTGCTCGAAGCGCTGCAAGGCGAACTGCACCGGCGGCGCTACGGCGATGCCGTGCGTCTGGAAGTGGCCGGCCATTGCCCGGATGCGATGGCGGAGTTCCTGCTGGGCGAGTTTGAGCTCGATCCGATTGACCTCTACCGCGTGGAAGGTCCGGTCAACCTGCACCGCGTCGGCGCGATCCTGGACATGTGTGACCGACCCGAGCTGCGCTATCCGCCCTACACGCCGCGTTTGCCGCGCGGCTGGCAGGACGAAGACGATCGGTTTGAATGGCTGCGGCGCGCCGATTTGCTGCTGCACCATCCGTATGAGGCCGCGGCGCCGGTGCTCGAATTCCTGCGGCAAGCGGCGGACGATCCGGACGTGCTGGCGATCAAGCAGACGCTCTACCGGACTGGTCCGCGGTCGCCGTACGTGGAAGCGCTCGCGCAGGCGGCGCGCAACGGCAAGGACGTCACCGCGGTCGTGGAACTGCGCGCGCGTTTTGACGAAGCGGCCAACATCGACCTCGCGGCGCAGCTGCAAAAAGCCGGCGCGAACGTCGTGTACGGCGTCGTGGGCTACAAGACCCACGCCAAGATGCTGCTCGTGGTGCGGCGCGAAGGCGATGGCATTCGGCGGTACGTGCATCTGGGGACGGGCAACTACCACCCGCAAACCGCGCGGACATACACGGATTTGGGCCTACTGACGTCGGACCCCGTGATTGGCGAGGACGTGCACAAGGTGTTCCTGCAGCTGACCGGTCTGGGCACGCCGCGCAAGCTGGAGCGTCTGCTGGAGTCGCCGTTCACCCTGGGCCGCGAGGTGATCGCGCGCATTGACGCGCAGGCGGCGCGCGCGCGGGAAGGGCTGCCGGCGCGGATCCAGGCCAAGATGAACGCGCTGAGCGAGCCCAATGTGATCGCCGCGCTTTATCGGGCTTCACAGGCGGGCGTCCCGATCGACCTGCTGGTGCGCGGCATTTGCTGCCTGCGGCCGGGGATGCCGGGCGTGTCGGAGACGATTCGCGTGCGGTCGATTGTTGGCCGGTTCCTGGAGCATTCGCGCGTCTGGTGCTTTGGTGAAGGTGACGACGCCGAAGTGTGGTTCGCGAGCGCCGATTGGATGTCCCGCAGCTTTTCACGGCGCGTGGAAGTGGCGACGCCGGTGCGCAACGCAGATTTGCGCGCGCGGATCGTGGAAGAATGTTTGGCGCAGCCGCTGCGGGACAACGTGCAAGCGTGGCTGCTGGCTGTGGACGGAACGTACACGCGGGCGACGCCCGGTGACGAAATCGCTTTTGGCGTGCAGGATTGGCTGGCGGGGCGCGGGGAGAGCTGACCGCCCTGCCGCTTGACCAAACCCGTCCTCAGCGCCACTCTGCCACCAGCCGCACGTTCGGCGCGAGGCACCATGGCCGATCCCTCCCTCATCGCCGCCGTCGACCTTGGCTCCAACAGCTTTCACCTCGTCGTGGCGCGCGTGCTGCAAGGCCAAATCGTCGTCGTCGATCGGATGCGGGAGACTACGCGGCTCGCGGCTGGCCTCGATCACAACCGCCGCCTCGACCCGGCGCTGATGCACCGCGCGCTGGGCACGCTCACCCAGTTTGGCCAGCGGATCCGCGAAGTGCCGCGCGATTCCCTGCGCGTGGTCGGCACGGCGACGCTGCGGCGTGCCAAGAACGCCGACGAGTTCATGGACGCGGCCAAAGACGCGCTCGGCGTGCCGATTGAGGTGCTGAGTGGACGCGAGGAAGCGCGGCTCATCTACCTCGGCGTGGCGCACAGCCTGGAGGTACCCGACGGCCGCCGTCTGGTCGTCGATATCGGCGGCGGCAGCACAGAAATCATCCTCGGCGAGCGTTTTGACCCGCTGGAAACCGAGAGCGCCGAGATCGGCTGCGTGACCTGGACCAGCGAGTTTTTTGCCGACGGCGAGCTGAAGAGCGCCAACTTCCGCGCGGCAGAGACGGCGGCGAGCCTGGAATTGCAGCACATGGCGCGCCGCTACCGCACGCTGGGCTGGGACGAGGCGGTCGGCTCGTCGGGGACGGTCGAAGCCATTGAAGGCGTGCTGCGCGCGATGGGTTGGAGCAAACGCGGCATCACGGCGCGCGGCCTCGCGAAGCTGCGCGAGGAGCTGATCAAGTTCGGCAAGATCCAGAAGGTCGACCTGCCCTCACTGCGGCCTGACCGCGTCGCAGTGTTTCCCGCGGGCGTGGCGATCCTGACGGCGCTGTTTGAGACGTTCGACATCCGCAAGATGGAAGCGGCGACCGGCGCGCTGCGCGAAGGCGTGCTGTACGACCTCCTGGGCCGCATCCGCCACGAGGATCTGCGCGACCGCACGGTGATGGCGCTGGCGGCGCGGTGGCATGCGGACGAGGAACAATCGGCGCGCGTCGAGCGGACGGCGCTGAACCTGCTGAAGCAAGTCGGCGGCGAGTGGGTCAGCGACGAGCCCTTGGCGCGGCAGCTGCTGAGCTGGTCGGCGCGGCTGCACGAGGTCGGCCAGACGATCGCCCACAGTGGCTATCACAAGCACGGCGCGTACCTTGTGGCCAATTCCGACATGCCGGGCTTTTCGCGCGACGATCAGATGCTGCTGGCGAGCCTGATCCGCGTCCATCGCCGCAAGCTGGCGACGCTGTTTCGCGACACGCCGCCGCTGCGCTCCGAGTTCGCCCTGCGGCTGGCGGTGCTGCTGCGGATTGCCGTGTTGCTGCATCGCGCGCGGAGCCCACAGCCGCTGCCCCACGTGGCGGTCCACGCGGAGGGCCGCAAGGTCAGCGTGACGCTGCCCGCGCGCTGGCTGGAAGATCACAGCCTTGTCGCCGCCGATCTGCGGTCAGAGATCGACGAGCTGAGCGTGATTGGCATGGAACTTGTGGTGAAGCCGGTCGAGCGGTAGTTCGTTCAGTCCCAGAAAATCTTCGGCGCGATGCCGACGGCGACGCCGTCGATGCGGACGTTGACGACGGTGGTGCCGGGCGCGCTTGGGGCGCTGACGCTGTAGGTCCACGCGCCCGCGTTGGCGCCAGCGACGTTGGCGGGCTCGAGGGTCGCGGGCGCACCGGTCAGGCTGACTTCCACCTGGGCGCTTGGGCGCAGCGCGCCATCGCCGTCGCGCGGCGTGACGATGATCTTGACCACCGTGTTGCCGCCCGACGGCGCGTGCCGGGACGGCGGATCCAGCGCGATGAGCTGCGGCTCCACGACATCGTGGATCTTGCCGATCGCCAGACCGCGCAGGGTTTGAACGTAGCCGGACGGCCAGACGATGCGGGCGCTGTCCAAGCTCGTCGCCGCGCCCGTGCCGATGAACACGAGCGGCTCGGAGAGCGCAAACGGCGAACCGACCCCGTCGCCCACCAGCAGTCGCTCCTTGTCGCCCCGCAGCGACTTGGCCCAGACCTGCGCGCCCACGCCGAGGTGATTGCTCGTCGTGCCGTGCAGGCGCAGCGCGAGGCGATGGCCGCCGGTGTCGACGTCATTGCGATACACGCGCGGCACCCGGCCGACGCCGCCCATCACCGCGTCGACATCGCCGTCGCCGTCCAGATCGCCGATCGTCAGCGCGCGCCATTGACCAACGCGGTCGATGTGCGCGGCGGCGGAAGCGTCGACAAAGTGAAAGTCGCCACGCCCGAGGTGCAGCGTCGGATACTGCGGCGCCAGGCGCTCGATTGGCCCGTCGTCATTGCCATTGGCGGCGAGCATGTCCAGCACGCCGTCGCCGTCCACGTCCACAAATGCGATGCCCCATGGAATCAGCGCGTGTTTGGCCGGATCGGGCGTGATCGCCAACAGGCACGCGTCCACGGTGCGATCGACAAAGGGCCACGTGTCGCGCGTCTGGAAGAAGTTGCGCTCGGTGTCGGCAGAAACGCCAACATCCAAGCGGCCGTCGCCATCCAAATCGGCCACTGCGGCGGCCATGGGCACAAAATCGGCGAGCGTCGCGCCGACAAAACTCGCGCTGTAGTAGCGCGCGTTGGGCGGGGTCGGATCAAACGGCGTGAAGTGCGGCTCGTTCAGCGCGTTCGTCGTCGCGGCGCGGTAGAAGATCGGCGTGCCGGCGTAGCTGCAGGCGTTGTTGGCGCCCATCGCGACCACCAAGGTGAACTCGCCCGGGTGCAACTGCGCCGCCAGCACGGCGTTGACCTGACCGCCCGGCGTCGCGTCGAGCCAATCCGGACGCGCCGTGAACGTGCGCAGCCCTGTGCGCTGAACCGGCCACATCACCTTGCACGTCGTTTCGCATGGCGGGCACTCGGCGCCCGCAAGCAGATCCAGCCAGCCGTCGCGGTCGAAATCCGCCATGTGCAGCGCCCGGGGCGGGGGTGCCGCAGTCTGCGCACCCAACGCGCCAACGGTGAACGAGCCGTCCGCCGCGCCCCACGCGACTTCCGCCGAGCTGCCCGAGATGATGTCGGGGAAGCCATCGCCGTCGAGATCAAGGACGCCGAGCGCGGATGTGAAGCCGACGGCCGGACGCAGCGCGCGGCGATCGCCGAAGGTTGCCGTCGCGGGATCGTACGTGAACCGGACGAGCTCCGTGTTGCCGGCGATCAGGTCGATTTTGCCGTCGCCATCGATGTCGCCGAGGAATCCTGTGAGGTTGGCCGACATGCCGACGCCTCCCCCGCCCGTCGCAAACGCCGGATCGTTGTCAGGAACCGCATTGAGGTCGGCGAAGCCGCCGCCAAGGGCGCCGACCGCCAAAGAGTCAGGTGGTGTGCAAACGGCCTTGGGCCCATCCTGTGAACCACCGCAAGCGCCCAAGGCGGCGAGAAGCGCCAGCCAAGGCGCGGCACGCCCGGCGCCCAATCCGCTCCACGCTCGCGATTCCACTGTCGAACCTCATCTGCGCTGCACCCGCACCGGCGCTTTCCCGGCAGTCTGACTTGCCGGGGATCGCCCGTCAAGCGCAACTTATGCACGTGTTTTCATGCAATTGACCGTTCCGATCAGCCGAACTTTGGCGCCCGACGGCACGGGGCGATGCGCGAACTGTTTCGCATCCGCGCGTTGCCAATCCCCACCCCATCCCGCAAAATGCCGACGCGGCGCCATCGCCGCCTGAGCTCACCGTGTCCACCTATGCCATCGGCGATATTCAGGGCTGCTTTGGCGCGCTGCAGCGCCTGTTGACCCACATCGACTTCCGGGCGGATCGCGACCGGCTGTGGCTGGCCGGCGATTTGGTCAACCGCGGCCCCGATTCGCTGAAAGTGCTGCGTTGGTGCCAGGCGCATACGGACAACATCACCGCGGTGCTGGGCAATCACGACCTGCACGCCCTGGCGCGCGCGGCGGGCGCGGCGGGGCCAAAGCGGCGGGATTCGCTGGAGGAGCTGCTCCATGCGCCGGATTGCGCCGCGCTGCTGACTTGGCTGCGCCAGAAGCCGCTCCTGTACCGCGAGGGGCCATTCACGATGGTGCACGCGGGGTTGCTGCCGGCCTGGACTGTGGCGGACGCGCAGGCGATTTCCGACGCGTTTGCCGCCGAACTCAACGGTCCGCGGATGCCGCTGGCGCTGCGGGCCCTGCGCGATCAGGACATTCACCTTCCCGACTTGAGTAAATTGGCGCAGGACGCCGGCCTGCTCACGCGGATTCGCACGTGCACCGCGACGGGCGAGCCGTGCGTTGATTTTGCCGGCTCGCCGCAGGATGCGCCGCCAGGCTGCATTCCGTGGTTCCGCGTGCCGGGGCGCAAGAGCGCTGACGACTGCCTGGTTTTTGGCCACTGGGCGGCGCTGGGCCTGCTGATGGAAGAGAACCTCATCGCGCTGGATACCGGCTGCGTGTGGGGCAACGCGCTGACGGCCGTGCGGCTGGAGGATCGCGCCGTGTTCCAGGTGGCGGCGGCCGAACGTCCGGCGAATTTGCGATAACTGCCGCGCTGCTGCTATCACGCGCGGCGGCCTTTTGGAGTGAAACCGATGTCACGCAACCGCAAAGAACAAGTTCTCAATCGCCTGACCCAACTGGACGCGCAGGCCATGGCCGGCGGCGGCACGGAGCGGCGCGAAAAGCAGCACCAGCAGGGCAAACTGACGGCGCGCGAGCGCATCGATCTGCTGCTGGATCCCGGTTCATTCATCGAGATGGACCGCTTCGTCACGCACCGCTGCACAGACTTCGGCATGGCCGAAAAGAAGTTCCCCGGCGACGGCGTCGTCACCGGTCACGGCACTGTCGATGGCCGCACGATCTACGTCTTCGCCCAGGATTTCACCGTCTTTGGCGGTTCGCTCTCCGGCGCTTTTGCCCAGAAGATCTGCAAAGTCATGGATCTGGCCGTCAAGACCGGTTCGCCCATCGTAGGCTTGAACGACTCCGGCGGCGCGCGCATCCAGGAAGGCGTCGAGTCGCTGGCCGGCTACGCGGAGATCTTCTGGCGCAACACCCAGGCGTCCGGCGTCATCCCGCAGATTTCGCTCATCCTCGGTCCATGCGCAGGCGGCGCGGTCTACAGCCCGGCGATCACGGACTTTGTGATCATGGCCCAGCAGACGAGCTTCATGTTCATCACCGGTCCGGACGTGATCAAGACGGTGACGCACGAGACGGTGACGCAAGAAGACCTGGGCGGCGCGGTGCGGCATGCCACGACGTCCGGCGTCGCGCATTTTGCCGCGGACGATGAGAAGGCGGCGATCGCGACGGCGCGCGTCCTGCTCAGCTTCATGCCGTCCAACAACCTGGACAGTCCGCCGCGGATCGCGACGCAGGATCCGATCGACCGCAAGGACGAGACGCTCAAAAGCGTGGTGCCCGACGACCCCTCGAAGCCATACGACATGAAGGACGTCATCCACGCGGTGGTCGACGACGGCGTCTTTTTTGAGGTGCATGAGCGCTACGCCCGCAACATCCTCTGCGGTTTCGCGCGTATCAACGGCCAGAGCGTCGGCGTCGTGGGCAACCAGCCGGCGTTTCTTGCCGGCTGTCTGGACATCGACGCGAGCGTCAAAGCCGCGCGCTTTGTGCGCTTCTGCGACTGCTTCAACATCCCGCTCGTCACGTTCGTCGACGTTCCCGGCTTCCTGCCCGGCACCGCGCAGGAATACGGCGGCATCATCCGCCACGGCGCCAAGCTGCTCTACGCCTACGCGGAAGCCACGGTGCCCAAGGTCACGGTCATCACCCGCAAAGCCTACGGCGGCGCGTATGACGTCATGAGCAGCAAGCACATCCGCGGCGACATGAACTTCGCTTGGCCGAGCGCGGAAATCGCGGTCATGGGTCCGGACGGCGCGGTCAACATCATCTATCGCCAGGAATTGCAGAAGGCCGCCGATCCCGCGGCCGAACGCGCGAGCCTGACCGAGCACTACCGCGACACTTTTGCCAATCCGTTCAAGGCCGCCGAGCTCGGGTACATCGACGAGGTCATCCACCCGGAGGAGACGCGGCACCGCATCGCGCGCTCGCTGGAGATCCTCAAGGGCAAGCGGGAAGTCGCGCCGAGCCGCAAGCATGGCAACTTGCCGCTTTAGCGATCCACAGCATCGCGTAGGATCTTGGGCGCATTGAATAATCTGAGCGCTCAGGCGTTGTTGCCCTGACGGCGCGCCGTCATTTTCCGGTCCCGCGAGGTTGGCATGCATCCAAGGCTTCTGGCTCTCGTGCTCGTGACGCTGCCCGCGTGCGTGTCCCAGGTCATGCCGCTCATTCCCGAGTCGTCGCCGGTCGCGATGCGCGCCGATTTGCCGCTGGACGTCGTGACCAAGCTGGCCGGTGCGCAGGACCCGCTGCCGGTCAAGGGCACTTCCTGGCAGTTCAGTGAACTGGAGCACGCGGTGGGTCGCGCGGTCATGACGGGCGCGGCACCCTGGGCCGAGGCGCACCGGGCAGAGCGCGAAGGCGGCTGGCAGATCCAGGTCGACGTCATCAAGAGCGACGCGGCCGTCGTGGACGGTCAGGCGCGCACCAGCCTGGGCGTGCGCGCGACGCTCCGCGCCGTGGTTGGGCAAGTGTATTTGGCGCAAACACAATCGTTTTGCATGACCGCTGGCTTGGTCAAGTCAGAGGCGGAAGCGCGCGACGTGCTCTGGCGCTGCATCAGCAACGTGGGCCGCAACATCAGCGGCTGGCTGGACGGCGTTCACCCGTGATTTTCAAGGAGTTTACCATGTCCAAGCTGCTGCTTTTGCTGCTCGCCGTGACGTCGGTCGCGTGCGGTTCGACGATTGAACCGGGCCACCGCGGCCTCCTCTTCAACCCGCGCGACGGCGGTTTGCAGCACAACGTGCTTGAGCCGGGCCGACACTACACGGGCTTCTACGGTCGCCTCGACGATTTCGACGTGACCTACACAACGCGCCAGGAAGAGATGAACACGGTGTCGCAAGAAGGTTTGCGCCTGGTGGTGCACGTCTCGGCTATTTTCCGCCCGGTCGTGTCGGAACTGTATGAGCTGGATACTGAGATTGGCCCGCTCTACTACGAGGAAGTGATCGGCCCGGAATTCCGCAGCGCGGCGCGCGGCGTCTTTGCACGGCACAGCTACATGGACATTGCCAAGCAAAATGAGGCGATTGAGAACGAGATCGAGACCGACCTGCGGCGGCGGACCGCGGGCAAGCACGTGGAAATCACGTCCGTGACGCTGGAAGGCGTGAGCTACGCGCCGGAGATCGCCAAGGCGATCCAGGACAAGCTGGTCGGCGAGCAGGACACGGCGCGGCAAAAAGTGCTGCTGGACAACGACGCGCTGCGTCGCAAGCTGGAACTGGAGCACGAAGCGGAGCGCGAGAAGCTGAAGGCGGAATCCGAACTGCGCGAGGCGACGCGGCGCGTGGAAGTGGCCAAGGCGCAGGCGGAGCTGGATCGGCTGCGGGCGGCGACCGAGGGCGAAATCAAGGTGACGCGGGCGACGGCGGACGCGAAGGAAATGACGCTGCTGGCCACGGCGAAAGCGGCGATGAAGAAGGCGGAGGCACAGGCGCTGACGCCGCTGATGGTCATGATGCGGGCGTATGAGGCGCTGGGGCAGCTCGGGCAGAACGGCGCGACGGTGTATCTCGGCGACTTCAGCCACGTGCCGGCGTTCCTGTTCCCGAAGGTGCCGGGCTTCTCGCCGGCGTTTGACCCGGGCAAGGGGATGGCGCCGGAAAGCAAGCACAAGTAGCGGTCAGCCGAGCTCGATTTCCTCGATGACCGCGCGATCCTTGCCGGCGTGCTTGGCGCGATACATCAGGCCGTCGGCGCGCTGCAGGAGCGCATCCACGGTCCCCGCGCCATGCTTGAAGACGGCCGCCCCCACGCTCGCGGACACCGGCATCCCCGGCGTTTGACCGAACAGGGCGCGCAGCTCGGCCATCAGCCGCGCCACCTGCGCTTCAGTCGCCGCATGGCCGGTCTCCGGGAGCAGCACGGCAAACTCGTCCCCGCCCAAGCGCGCGACGCGATCCGTGCGGCGGGTAGAACGCTGCAGCGCGAGCGCGACGTCCGCGAGCAGCTTGTCGCCCGCGTTGTGGCCCAAGTTGTCATTGACCCATTTGAAGTTGTCGAGATCGAGAAACACGAGCGCAAAGGCCGCATGAGAGCGCTCGGAGCGCTCCAGCTCCTCCGCGACTTCCTCATGGAACTGCCGCCCATTGAGGAGGCCCGTCAGCGAATCCGTGCGCGCAAGGTGCCGTTCATGCACCAGCGCCATGCTCAGGCGCGCGGTCAGCACGGCGAACGTGGCAAAAGACATGAACTGCGTCACGGTGTTGAACGCCCACATCCACGGCTGCGAGTAGTGCATCCCGCCCAGCCAGTTGGCGCCGAGCCAGGTCAGCGCCGTCGTCACCGCGAGCCCAACCGACGGCGCAGTCGCGCGCTGCCACGTGCCAATCGTCAGCGGCAGAAAGTACAGCGGATAGACGCGCAGCTCGTTGCCCGTGGCGTAGTCGACCCAGCCGATGCCGAGCGTGACAAGCACGCCGAACAGCATCCGCGTGCGTTCTGGCCAAGTGCGCGGATCGAGCCATGTCATCGCGGCGCCTCTCCGGACGGCCCATTGGCGCGATCGAACGTGGGTGGGGCAAGTCGCAAGGTGGCGCCCTTACGTCCAGCGGGCCCAAACTTCGCGGCGCTTTGCGCGAATGCGGGTCGCCCGACGTCGGCAGTTTGCCACGATTCGCGCGCAAACGGCCAATTTTGCCTTGTGGCCAAGCCGTTTCCGGGCAATGGCCGACTACTTCGCCTTGGACTTCTTGCCGTGCGCCTTCTTGCCGTGCGCTTTCTTCGCGTGCTTGGCGACGGGCGGCTTGTCGCCATGGGCTTTTTCCGCCTTGGCCTTCTTGGCAGTCGCCGCCTTGTCGGCCTTGGCTTGCTTGGCCGCAGCAGCTTTTTCCGCCTTCGCGTGCTTCTTTGCTGCGGCTTTTTCCGCCTTGGCGTGCTTGCGGGCGGCCGCCTTCTCCGCCTTCACTTTCTTGGCCAGCGCCGCCTTTTCCTTCTTGGTCAGCGGCTTCTCAACCTTGGCCGGCACCGGCGCTGCGATCTTTGGCGCTTCCACCTTGGCCGGCTCGACCTTGGGCACAGGCGCCACGTCCGGGCAACCGTCGCCATCCTCAAAGCCGTTCTTGGTCTCCGGGCTGGACGGGCACAAATCGTCCACGTCCGGGATGCCATCCTTGTCGTTGTCGGGATCGGGGCAGCCGTCAGTATCCTCAAAGTTATCAATATCTTCCGCGACGTTCGGGCACTTATCCTGCGCGTCCGGAATGCCGTCTTTGTCGTTGTCGAGGTCCGGGCAGCCGTCCGCGTCCTCAAAGCCGTCCTTGTCTTCGGCGATGCGCGGGCATTTGTCCGCGTCGTCGGGGATGCCATCGCCGTCGTCATCCAGATCTGGGCAGCCATCGCTGTCCTCAAAGCCATCCTTGTCCTCGGCTTCATTGGGGCACTTGTCGTCCTTGTCGAGGATGCCGTCGCCGTCCTGGTCGCGGTTGATCTTGCGCGCGTCAAACTGCACGCCCGCGGCCAGCCGCAAGCCCGCCGAACCCATCGCCGACGTCGGCGCGCCGCCTGCCATGGCAAAAATCCGCCACGCGTCGCACACACGCACGTCCCCGCCGACCACCACGTCCACGACCGCCTGCGTCGTCGGCAGCGGGTTGGTCAAAAGCGTGCCCTGCCCCTGCATTTCCGCGCGCAGGCCAAACAGGTCGTCGGCAAAAGCCCGCCGCGCCGCCGCGCGCATCAACCAAACCGAACCCGAGCGCGCGATTGTCGTGTCCGTGCCGTTCTCAATCGTGAAGCCTTGGGCGTCCACCGGATGCACGCGCAGCGACTGTGACGCCTGACCGCGCACGCCAAGGTTGACGTCCGCGCGCCACGGCCCCAACACCGCGGTCGCCAGAAGTTCCAGCGCGCCCGTCCAAGCGCCGCCCATCATCGAACCGGCCTTTGCAGTCGGCAGTTCGCCCACGCCCGCGAGGCCAAGGTGAAAGCTGAAGTCCTCGTCTTTCATGGACCAAAGCTGCCAGCGCGCGTCCACCCGTAGGTCGCCCATCGCCGGCGCGCTCGGCGTGTCCAACTGCGCGAGGTTGGCGCCACCGCCGCGAATCACGCCGGCGATCGGCAGGCTCACGCCGATCATCCCGCGATCGAGCAGGCCCAGAGCGCCGCCGAATTCCACGGTACCCAGGTCGCCAACCAGCGTCTGCGTCGCCCCAACTGTCGAATTTTGCAGGCGCAGCGGCATCCGCGCGTAGCCAAAACCCAGCCAACCGGACGCATCCAGGTGTCCCGGCACCAGCGCCGACTTGGTCAACAAACCGTCATCCGGGCCCATGCCCGGCCGCCACGTCTGGACGTTCCACGCCGGCGCCGGCAGCGGTTGCGCCAGCGCGGGCACGGCCGCAAGCGTTGCCAACAGCGCACAGAGTTTCAGCAGAAATCGCATGATCATGACCTTTTTTGTCGGGATTACGGCTGCAAGGACTTGACCTGAACGCCCGCCGGCGGGGTCCACTCAAACGCCTTGTCGTCCGTCGCCTCGTACTTGACGTCTTTCCACGCCAGCGCGGTCTCGTCACCCAGCGGGTCGATCAGGCGCGAACCGCGCACGGCGCCCGTCTTCCGGTCGACAAGCAGCGTCAGCGACCGCATCACCTGCGTGCCTTTGCGCGGCGTCAGCTTGAGCGGCACGACGTCCGGTTCCGGCGACCCGAGAATCTCCGTCTGGAAGTCGCGGGCGAGGTTGCCCTGACCGACGAGATACGACGTCGCCTGATACACTTGGCTGTTCTTGACCGGCACTTTGGTCGCCAGCCGCTCGCGGCGTTCATAGGCCCACAGCGTGACGCCGTCACAGAAGTAGAACACTTCCTCGTTGGGATACTCCCAGCGCATCTTGCCCTGCTTGCCCGTCTTGGCGTCGCCGCGCTGCAGGTACACCACGCCTTCGCGGGTGATGCCCGTCGCGAGGCCCTTCTTTTTCACGATTTGCGTGAAGTGCGCCTGAAAACCCGGTTGCTTCTCGTAGAACGCCTGCACCGCGTCGGCGACCTGCTGCGGCGTCGGCTTGTCGGGCAGCGGCAGGACCACGACCGGCTTGCCCGTCGCGTCAGCCGCGGGCTTGGCTTCAGACGCGGCCGGTGTTGTCACGACGGAAGGCTGCTTGGCCTTCTTGGCCTTGTGAGCCGCCAAAACGCCTGTCGGCACTGCGATCAGGCAGGCAGTTGCCAGGAGAAATGCCACTTTTTGCCGATACGCCATTACGCCTCCAACAGCGCCAAACCCGTACAGTATCGCCGCAGGTTGACGACGCGACAACCTTTGCGCGGGTCGACATTGCATTATCTGTTTTTTCAACGTGATTCCATGCTGTTACAGACCGCTGCTTACGAGGCGCACGGCAACCCTGTGCTGCAAGTCCGCGAGACTACGTAAGCGCGCGTAGCTGTCCGGAGATTTCTGGCGGGCGATCGGGGCCGTGGTAGCGTCGAACGTGCCCAACTTCCACGTGAAGCGGGCTCGAATTGGAGAAAGCCATGGCCCGCGCGCAGACAGACACGCTCATCAACCGGGACGGGATCGACAACGACGTTGCCGAGCCGCGCCGCAACAAGAAGGCGGGCGAGCCGGCGACGGCCAAGCAGCACAATGTGCGCGGCGAAATCGTCGGCCTCGTGCTGCTGTTCTCCGGCCTGGCTTTTGCCGCCGCGCTCGTGACGTTTTCGCCGCGCGACCTGAAGATCCTGCAGGACGGCCGCCAGACTGCGGAAGCGGTGCACAACGCGATTGGCCCGGTGGGCGCGCGCATCGCCGACCTGATGCTGAACCTGTTTGGCCTCGGCGCGTTCGTGCTGGATGCCCTGCTGCTGGCGCTGGCTGGCCGCACGCTGATGGGCAAGATGGCGGCGCCCAAGCTGCGTCCCACTGCGGGCATCGTCGGCGCGACGCTCTCCGTGCTCATCTTGCTGTACATGTCGTCCAAGAGCGTCGGGCTGCGGCCGCTGGGCCACGATCCGGCGGGCTTCATTCCCGGCGCGATTGCCGTGGTCCTGTTGGCGCTGCTGTCGACGCTGGGCACAACACTCGTCGCCGTGTGGATGCTGGCGGCCTCGCTCGCGGCGCTGACGGGCAAGGCGCTGGTCGGTGACACGGTGCGCTGGTTCTCCGGCCGCGCGCAGCCGGTTGCCGTGACGCTCGGTGTGTCGAGTGCGCAGGCGGCGCGTCAGGGTCTGGGTACGCTGAGCGCAGTGCCCGCGTGGTTCGCCCGTCGCCGCGCTGAGAAAGCCATGGCCGCGGAAACTGCAGCGGCGGATGAGACGGACGATCACGGCGCGGATGCGGCGGTGAGCGCCTTCTTTGGTGAAGTGGAAAGCGTCAAGGCAGCCGTGGCGGCGCCGTCGAAGGGTGCGGAAACGGCCGTCCGCATGGCCCCGCCGCTCTCGCCGAGCGAGCCGGCCGTCAAGGAAGAGCGGCGCTTTGAGAGCCTGGATGTGCCGACGTCCGTGCGCCGCGCCCGCGAGGAAGCGAGCGTGCGCATTCGCTTGCCGGAGACGCCGGTTGTTGCCCATCGCGCGCTGACCGACGTGACGCCGCAGGAACAGGTCGAGACGAGCCACGCCGATCTGGCGCGCATCGCCGCGGCGACCATGCCGACCGCCGCGCTGGCCACCGGTCCGATGCCGACCATCGAGATTGAAGATCTGCCGCTGGAAGCCATCAAGGCGACGCTGCCGGAGATCGCGGACGTGCCGCCGCCGGTGCCGGAAGCGCCGCTGGCCATCGCCGCTGCGCCTGTCCATCGCCTGACCCAGCCGGATCGCGGCCCGCGCATCATCGAGACGGAAGCGCTGCGGACCGATCGCCCGGCCGTCGCGGCGAGCTCGATCCAGGGCAACCTCGGCCTGTCGAAGACGTGGATTTGCCCGCCGGCGTCGCTGGTGCAGGAGCCGCCGGCGCGCGTCGTCAACATGGACGCGGCAATGCTGCGTGAGAACGCGCTGGTGCTGGAGCAGAAGCTCGGCGAGTTCAACATTCACGGCGAAGTGACCGATATCCGCCCGGGTCCGGTCGTCACGACGTATGAATACCGGCCGGCGCCGGGCATCAAGATCTCCAAGATCGTCAACCTGCGCGATGACTTGACGATGTCGCTGTCCGCGCTGCGCGTGCGCATCGTGGCGCCGATTCCCGGCCGCGACGTGGTCGGCATCGAAGTGCCGAACCAGAACCGCCAGATGGTCTATTTCCGCGAGATCATTGAAGCGCCGGTGTTCCGCGAGTCGACGAGCCCGCTGACGCTCATCCTCGGCAAGGACATTGAAGGCCGGCCGATTTGCACGGACCTCGCGCGCGCGCCGCACATGCTGGTGGCCGGCGCGACGGGCACGGGCAAGTCCGTGGGCATCAACACCTTCCTCTGCTCGATGCTCTACCGCTGCTCGCCCGACGACGTCAAGCTGATCCTGATCGACCCGAAGATCCTCGAACTGAGCGTCTATGAAGGCATTCCGCACCTGCTGCTGCCGGTGCTGGACGAGCCGCGCAAGGCCGAGTTGGCGCTGAAATGGGCCGTGGCGGAGATGGATCGCCGGTATCGCCTGCTGGCCGATGCGGAAGTGCGCAACCTCGCCGGTTACAAGGCGAAGCTGCCGGAGCTCCGCGCTGCGGCGCTGCGCAAGAAGCAGCTGGCGGAGCGCGTGGATGCCAACGGCGACATGAGCGAGGACGTCATCGATATCCCCGACGACATGCCGTACATCGTGGTGGTCATCGACGAATTCGCCGACCTCATCATGGCGGCGGGCAAGGAAGTGGAGATCCCGGTGGCGCGGCTGGCGCAGAAAGCGCGCGCGGCGGGCATCCACGTGATTCTGGCCACGCAGCGGCCGTCGGTCGACGTCATCACCGGCATGATCAAGGCCAACTTCCCGACGCGGCTGAGCTTCCAGGTCGCGTCGTCGATGGACTCCAAGGTCATCCTGGGCGCGGTTGGCGCGGAGACGCTGCTGGGCAAGGGCGACATGCTGTTTGTCCCGCCGGGCGAGGGCCACCTGCGCCGCTGCCACGGCACGTGGATCACCGACGACGAGGTTGTGGCCATCGCCAAGCACTGGCGGGATCAGGGCGCGCCGAAGTACGAGATGGACATCCTGCGCGACCCGGATGACCAGGCGCACAGCGCGTCGGACATGGACGACGCCGAGATGGACCCGCTGTATGACGACGCGATCCAGATTGTGCTGGAGAGCCAGCAGGCGTCGGTGAGTTTTCTGCAGCGCAAGCTGGGGATTGGGTACGGGCGGTCGGCGCGGATCGTGGATACGATGGAGGCTCGGGGGATTGTGGGGCCGAGTCGGGGGCCGAATAAGCCTAGAGAGATTTTGATTCAGCATTAGTGGGGGGTGCGGCCGGCGCCGCAGGCGCGCCGGTGCGAGAGAAACCGCAGGTTTCTCTCGCGCTCTCTTCCTTTTGGCTCGCTGCGCAGGTCGGGCTACGCCCTCCCCGTGCTCGCTCGACGAAGTGTTGGGTAGGAAGGTCGATGGGTGGCACGGCGATCTTGGCCGGCTGCGCAGGTCGGCGCACGCGCCTCCCCGTGCTCGCCTTGGATGGGGGCTTGGCGCTTCGCGCCTCGCTGGGGTGAAGGCGGGCTTGGCGCTTTGCGCCTCGCTGGAGGGAGCGGCGTGGGCTTGTTTGGCCCGACCGGTGTCTCAAACCCACTGGGAATACACCATAACCGGACGGGCCGGGTAGGGTCAGGCCTCCGGCCTGACCGGTTTTGACAACATAACGACGCCGCTGGCCTGGCCGGTTGTGGTCGGCGGCCGATGGCATGTTTGGCCCGACCGCGGGTGACGCGCCGGTATTTCCAACCCGATGGAAACACGCAATAACCGGACGGGCCGGAGGCCCGTCCCTACCCGTGACGCAGCTACCTACGCCTTCGCGTCCACATTGCTCCTGAACTGCACAATCTCCGGTGCGCGCGGGCCGAACGTCGCCTCGGCGAAGCGGATGAGCTTCTGCCGCTCCACCGCCGCCGCCTTCAGCTCCTTTTGCAGCGCCGCCGTCGCGGTCTTGAGCGCCGTGCGCGCCGCCTCCTGGTCTGCGTTGTATTTCTCAATCAGCGGCGAGCGCTTGGCCAGCGACTCGGCGATGGGGCCTGCCACCGGCGGCAGCTCTTTCAGGTGCGCCTTGGTCCCGGCGACGGCAAGGTTGTTGCGCAGAATTTGGCCGGCTGTGGATTGGGTTGCAGTCATTTTCGTCTCCTTGGGTCGGTGAAGTGGGTGGATTGGGCCAAAATGGACTGTGCGGAGGTAGATCAACGTTGTTGAGGTCCAGAACAGGGCTGAAAGTGATGGGGCGTTTCGCGCGGCAACGGATGAATAGGGTGATTGGGTCCATGAATAGGGTGCTTGGGCGGGTGAAGCGCGTTGCTGGCTGGTGCGGTACGGTTGTTGTCGGGGCCAAGCGGAGAGAGACGCGCGCGACGGCTTGTGGGGTCACTGTACGGGAGCGCGGATTTGGCTGGCAAGAGGGTAGTTGTGGTTGGATGTCATGGGGTTGTCATGGATGATTGCACGCTGCTGCGTCCGACAGCCCGACGCTCTGGATACTCGTGGGTCGCGCCAATGTCAGACGGAGTCGAGTCACAACAGCCCCGTCGCCGGTACGAAGCGTTCATCCTTGCCGCAATGGTGCTGGACCATGATCGTCGAGTCGGTCTTCGTTGGGGTACAAATCGAGGGAGCGATCGTTCCCATAACCGACGAGCGGGATTTTTCCTTCGGCCGTCACCAAGGCTCCAGTCGCGGTCGGCGCGGCATCCGGTTGAGTGTTCGTAGCTGGCGCCTCGTCTCGGGCGGTCGGTATCGTTCGATCGATCGAAACCCTGCTGCAGCAACGAACGCGCATATCGGGCGGCAATTGAAGTTCGCCCGTGTACGGTGGACAGTTCAAGTCCATCTTGCCGGCGAAGACAGCTGTGCGCGCCGGGGTCAGTTGGGCTCGGAGATAGTAGACACCGCCAGCAAAGATCGCCGCATCGCACACGGTCCCGCGGCAAAATCCGCCGCGGCACGAATACCTCCTGCGCCATAGCCACACCTCGCGCCAGGAGTCCCATGCCCGTCATCAGCCGCTTCTTCGGCATCGTCATCCGCATCCACTTCCGCGAACACGCGCCGCCGCACTTCCATGCCCAATACGGCGACGAGGCGGCGAGCATTGCCATTGGCGATTTCGCAGTGCTCGAAGGGCGGCTGCACCCGCGCGTTCTGGGCCTTGTGATGGAATGGGCCGCCTTGCACAACGCCGAGCTTCTCGTAGACTGGCAGCGCGCGCTTGCAGGGCAACAGCCAAATCCAATCGCGCCACTGGACTGAGGTCGCCGATGACCATGCACTTTGACCGCATCCCGATCCCGCGCGGGCTTTTCCGCGTCGTTGCCGTGCAAGCGGTCGGCCCAACGTCGCTGCGCGTCACCTTTGACGACGGCGTCAGCGGCGAACTCGACATGGACACTTACCTGCAATGGGACGGCGTGTTCGCAGCGCTGAAGACCGATCCGCCCCTGTTCGCGCAGGTGTTTGCGGACCCGGAGTCGGGAACGGTTGCGTGGCCGGGCGATATCGACATCGACAGCGAGGCGCTCCACGCCAGAATCCTCTGGGATCGCGCGCACCACACCTGATCCTACCGCACGTCCGCCTCAACCAACTGCGCCAGCAGCCCCAGCGACTGCTGCCAGCCCAGCTGGCAAAACTCCACCAGCATCTGCGCGGGCAGGTTCTCCTGGACAATCACCACTTCCGTGCCGCACAGGACCGGCCGCAGGGTGACGGTAACCGTCATTTCCGCGGGCATGTTGGGGTCGTCAAAGCGGTCGATGTAGCGGATGCGCTCGCTGGGCACCAGCTCCGTGAACGTGCCGCCAAAGCCGTGACTTTGGCCGGTGCCGAGATTGGTGAACGTCATGTGGTAGGTGCCGCCGACGCGGGCGTCCAGGTGCTGGACTTCGCCGACAAAGCCGTGTGGCGGCAACCACTTGCACTTGGCGCGCGGATCGAGGAAGGCGCGGTAGATGCGGTCAGCGGGGGCGCAAAGGATGCGGTGGAATTGGACGGCGTTGGACATGTTCGGAATCCTTGGAAATTGCGTTCGCGCCCGATGATGCCGCGCGTATTCGCATTCAGCAACACGCGCGCAATTCCCCACGGGGACTGGCAACAACGGCCGGATTGCGCCATCCTGTACGCCGTCCGCGGGCCCAGCCGCCCGCCCGAGGTCTCCATGTTGCGCCGCCTCCTCGCCCTCCTCCCTTGCCTCGTCCTCGCCGTCGCGTGCGCCAAGACCACGACGCCCGGCCCGGTCGACAGCCTCTGCACCGACGGCACATTCCAGTGCTTTGGCAACGTCTCGGCGGCCTGCGCCGCGGACGGCAAGAGCTACAACGTCACGCAATGCGGCACCGACAAGTTCTGCAACGCCACGACCGGCAAGTGCGAAGCGACCGTCTGCGAGAAAGGCAGCAGCAAGTGCGCGGGCAGCGACTCCAGCAACGTCTGCAACGCCGACGGCAGCGCGGTCACCGTCAAGACGTGCCTCGCCAGCGAGAAGTGCATGGCCGGCATCTGCGTTTCCAACAGCTGCGGCGGCACGCAGCAGAAGTGCGGCTGGAACGCGGTCCTCACGTGCACGGCCAAGGCGTGGGGCTTGCAGAACTGCAAGGCTGACGAGATGTGCGACCCGGCGACCTTCGCGTGCAAGGCGCGGGCGTGCGACGGTTCCACGACGCAGTGCTCCGACGACCAGGCGACCGTCGCGATTTGCAGCCCCACCGGCGACGCGTGGCAGACCCAGACGTGCAGCGCTGGCCAAGCCTGCTTTGACGGCATTTGCCACGCGCTGGTCAACGGCACAACGGTCGAGGACACCGGCAGCGGCAACACGGACGGCGACGCGGTCAGCGGCAACGACGCCAAGGACGGCAAGACGCTCCTGGAACTGCCGCCCAAGGACATCCAGCTGGACGCGCCGGATCTGTTCCAATGCGTGATCAGCGAAGCCGCGACGGCGCCCGATGGCGCGACGCCGATGGTCTTCTCCAACGCGAGCGCGGCGTGGCTGGACTCGCTCGGCACGCTGCAAATCACCGGCGCGGAAGGCACGCAGAAAGTCGAGATTCAGGTCGCCAAGATCACCGAATTCGCGACCGGCAGCTTCACGGCGGTCGGCGGCGAAGCGCCCGATTCGATCATCGGCTACAGCGACGGCACCGGCGCGCCCGGCAAGTTCCAATATCAGGCCGCGGACTACACGATTGCGATCGACGAGTTCGGCGACGTCGGCGGACGCATCAAGGGCTCCTTCTCTGGCCAATTGGCTGACGCCAACGGCAAAAAAGTCTGGCTGCTTGACGGCAAGTTCGACATCAAGCGGTGATGATGGTGCACGAAAGTCCGGAACGTTTGCCTGAAGAGCTGTTCATCCAGTCCTCGCCCGAAGAGACACGCGTAGCCGTCAAGCAGGGCGAGCGCGTGCTGGAGATTCAGGTCGAGCGCACGTCAGGTCGCGGCTTGTCAGGCAACATCTACCGCGGTCGCGTGGCGCGGGTCATTCCGTCCATGGACGCGGCGTTCGTCGAGATCGGTCTGGATCGCGCGGCGCTGTTGCACGCACCCGACGTGTGGCTGCCAGGCCTGAGCGCGCAGCACGAGGATGACGAGCAGCAACCGCGGGCGCCGATCGCGATTGGCCGGCTGCTGAGCCCGGGCCAGCAAATCCTGGTGCAAGTGGTGCGTGAGCCGGTGGGCAAGAAGGGGCCGCGGATCACGATGTTCGTGTCGCTACCGGGCCGCAACGCCGTGCTGCTGGCGCGCGATAGCCACGTTGGCGTGTCCAAGATGATCGCGGATCCGGCGGAGCGCGAACGCCTGCGGTCGCTGGTGGCGGGACATGTGCCTGCGGGCTGCGGCGCGATCGTGCGGACGGTCGGCGAAGGCGCGACGGAAGCCGAGATTGCCGACGACCTGCGCCTCCTGGCCGACCAGTGGAGCGACATCCAGGCGCGCTTTGATACCGCGTCAGGGCCGAGCTTTCTGTACGACGATCTGGATCTGACCCTGCGGGCGCTGCGCGACCAGGTTGGCACGCACACGCAGACGGTCTGGATCGACGACGCCAGCGACTATGTGCGCGTCGAGCGGTTCGTCAAACGCTTCCACAAGGACAGCCAAGCGGCCGTGCGACTGTGGGATGGCCCAGGCGCGCTGTTTGACGCGCATGGCATCGACAAGTGGGTGCGCGAGGCAGTGGAGCCGCGCGTGTTCCTGCCGTCGGGTGGCGAGTTGGTGATTTCGCGCACGGAGGCGATGACGGTCGTCGATGTCAACTCCGGTCGGCAGACCGGGTCGGAGTCGCTGGATGAGGCGCTGCTGGCGCTGAACCTGGAAGCGGCGCACGAGGTCGCGGCGCAACTGCGGCTGCGCAACATCGGCGGCTTGGTCATCGTGGATTTTGTCGACATGCCCAACGCGGAGAACCGCCGGGCGCTGGAAGACGCGTTTGCCCATGCGCTGGCGCACGACCGGGCGCGCGTGCGGGTGGGTAAGCTCAGCGAATTTGGCACGATCCAGCTGACGCGCAAACGCGTGCGGGAGAGCCTGTACGAGCGGTTGACGGAGCCCTGCCCGACCTGCAAGAGCAAAGGCTACGTGCGATCGGCGAGCGATCTGGCCGTGGAAGTCGTGGGCCGACTGCGGCGCGCGGTGACGGCGGCGGAAGGACGTTCGAGCGTGTTTCGCATTCAGGTGCCGACGCGGGTGCACGCGATCCTGACGGAGACGCTGGCCGGCGCGCTCAAGGACCTGGAGAAGAGCCACGGCTGCAAGATTGAGGTCGTCGCCAACGGCGGCACCGGCAACAGCGACGTGCGAATTGTCGGCGAGAGCTGAAAAAATCAGGCAGGCGCCGCGGCAAAACCTGCGAACGCACGAATACCAAGTTGCGGGGCGAGCTGGGCCCCGGTTCATGCGCAACACCTCGGCGTACGCGGGGCGATGGCGTGGACACACAACTCGGCTGCCGGGCGGCTGCGGGACTACCCGCGAGCCAACAAGGCAGGGCGGCGCAGCGGAAACGCTGTGGGTCCGCGGGCAATGCGGGCGCGAAAGCGCCAACAGCGCCCAGGGTGGTGGTGTACCTGGCGGAAGCTGGGTGCACAGTGGGGGAGGCTTTTGCCAGGCCGTGTGGAGGCCCGGCGCGAAGGGCGAGCTGCGTCGAGTCGAGATCTGCCTCCCGGTCAGCCGTTCACGCCAAACCGCGCTTCCAGCCGCTTGAGCAACGCCCCATGAAGCCCCTGAAAATCCCGGCCTGACATCGCCAGAATCACATCGCCCGGCTCCGCCTTGGTCGCGATGAAATCGACAATATCGCCAACCGCGGGGATGTAATTCGCCGGCACGCCGAGTTTCTCGATGCTGCGGCAGACCGCGCCAGCGTCCATCGTTTCTTCGGCCGTGAGCTTGTCGCCTTCCTTGAACAGCGGCTGACACAGGACCACGCGATCCGCCTGCGCCAAGGCTTGCGGGTAGACCGTCTCAAAGACCTTGCGCCGGGACGTGTTGGACTCCGCTTCAAACACCGCCCACAGCCGCTGGCCCGGGTATTGACCGCGAATCGCCGCGACCGTCTCCAGAACCGCCGTCGGATGGTGGGCATAATCGTCCATCACCAGCACGCCGCCGACCACGCCGCGAATTTCCTGACGCTTCTTGACGCCCTGGAACGCGGCGATCGCCAACTGCAACTGAGCGACGGTCGCTCCGAGATCCAGCGCGATCGTCAGCGCCGCCGCGGCGTTGAGGCAGTTGTGCTTGCCCGCCATCGGTGACTGGAACCGGCCAATCAGCTCCCCGGCCTTGAAATTCGGCAGCGGATCGCGACCGTTCACCGGCGCGGCGATGCCCTTGAACAGCGAAAAATCAGCGCCCTTCGGCCCGACCCCGTGCAGCTGGATTTCAATATCGAGCGGCAGACCCGGATCGGCGCAAGGCACGGCGGCGACCTGAAATCCATACCGCGCGACGCGTCCCGGGCAGGCGTCCAACACGTCGGTCACACGTTCGTCTTCGCCCCACGCGACCAGGAGGCCGTCCGCCGGGAACAAGGTCGCGTACAGCCGGAACGCGCGCTGGACCGCCGCGAAATCCGGATAGATGTCCGCGTGGTCAAATTCGCAGGACGTCAGCACGCCGTGATGCGGCCGGTAGTGCACGAATTTCGGGCGCTTGTCGTAGTAAGCGGTGTCGTACTCATCGCCTTCGATGACAAATGGCGCGCCTTCGCCCAGCCGGAAGCTCGTCCCAAGGTTCTTGGGCACGCCGCCGACCAACAGGCCCGGCGACAGGCCCGACGCTTCCAGCAGCCACGCAGTCAGCGACGTCGTCGTCGTTTTGCCGTGCGTCCCGGCGATCACGGTGGAGACGCGGCCCGGCAGAATCCACTCGCCCAGCGCTTCCGGAAAGCTGCAGTACGGCAGGTTTTCGTCGCGCACGCGCTGGGCCTCCACGTTGTCGCGGCGGACCACATTGCCGATCACGACCAGATCGGGCTGCCAATCGAGATTCTGCGCCGACCAGCCTTCATTGAACGGAATCTGCCACTTCAGGAGCTGCGCCCGCATCGGATCAAAGACCGTGACGTCCGAACCGCGCACTTCCAGCCCCTTGGCTTGCAGCATGCCGGCAAAATTGCCCATGGCGGAGCCGCCGATGCCGATCAGGTGGACCTTCTTGATGCTGGCGTAGTCAACAGGAGGACGCGGCTCAGGCACGCGCTCGGCGGGGCCGGGGATGAAGCTCATGACAACCTCGTGGGAAGATGGATGACGCGGAGGGCGCTACGGCAGGAGCAGGCGGACTTGCTGCGGATCGGCGGGCGTGGCCTGGAAGCGCCAGATCCACGCGAGGCGGCCGTCGGCAAAGACTGCAACGCGTGGCGACGACTGGTCGCCGGTCGACTCCGCGCTGGAAACGACGACTTCCGGATCAGCGAACGTGCCGTCAGGAGCCAGCGTCCGCGACGAGACTTCAAGTCCAGCAGCAACGCTGACGGCCTGCGGCGAAGTCCAACCGATGACTGCGCCGCCATTGGCGAGCTGGGCGATCGTCGCGTCGGCCTGATCACCGGCGGTGATGGTGTTGACGGCGCTGACCTGACCCGTCGGCGCGCCTTGGTTGTCTGCCTGGCGGAGGCCAATACCCGCGCCGCTGCCGTCGGTGGACGTGCCGGACCAGGTGATGGCGAAGCCCTTGGCGAACGGCGCAATGGCAGGGTGCGAGCCGGTTCCCGTGCTCGAGTAGGCCATCACGCCGTTGATGGCGGCGCTGGCGGCGTTAAAGAGGTGGCCGCGCACGCGCTGTTTCACGGAACTGTCGACGTGCATCCAGACGATGGCGAAGCTGCCATCCGCGCGCATGGTCACGGCGGGCTGCTGCTGGTCACCTTGAATCGGATCGTCCAAACCGCTGCCATTGGGGTCTTCGTTGGCCAACAGCAAATCGCCGGCGAGCTGACCGTTGACGTCGAAACGCTGGGCGCCGATGCCCAAAGTGCCCGTGCCTTCAAGGTCGGTCGTCGTCCAGACCGCGACGAAATCGCTGCCGTTGCTGGCGAGCGCAGGGTCGGTCTGGTCGCCTTGTGAATCGTTGGGCGCGTTGGCGATGAACGCCGCGGCCTTGGGCGTGCCGGCGCTGTCGAACAGCCGGACGTAGATGTCGGCATCGCCAGCCGCCTTTGACGTCCAGGCCAACGCGAAGCCGTCACCTACCTTCGCGATCGCGATGCGCGAACCCTTGATTGCCGGTGTGCTGCCTTGAACCGGTGCGCCCGCTCCCGCAGCGACGCCGTCTGCGCTGAACATCCGCACGCTCACGGACGCGACGGTTGCCGAGTCACTCAACCACGCGGTGGCGATCTTGCCGTTGCTGAGGACGGTCGTGACGCCGCCGTAACCCGAAGTCGTGTCGCTCACCGCGATGCTGCCATCGGGCACGCAGACGCCGTCGCCAGAGCAGTGATCGCCCGCGGTGCATGCGCCTTTGGGGGCAACGCTCTTGCCGTCGGCGGCGCACTGTTGAATCTTGGTCGCGTCCGCCGGATCGCAGCGCAGCGCGTTGGGCGTGCACAGGACGCACGCGCCTGAGACGCACACGGGCAAGTTGGAGCCGCACACGGTGGGCGCGCCCCAGGTGCCGGACGTGCAAGAAGCGATGCTTTTCGAGGTCAAGCACCGCGTGCCCGCGTCATCGGCAAAGACCATCGCGCCAAAATCGCCGATCGCCGCGCACTGTTTGGGCTTGACCGTGCAGGCCTTGCCCGTGCCGCCCAGGACTGTGACGCAGGTGCCCGTCGTGCAATCCGCGTCCGCTTGGCACGGCGCGGCGGGCGGGCAGACGTTCAAGTCGGTCTTGCCGTCGCAGTTGTTGTCCAGGCCGTCGCAGGAGACTTCGCTGCTCTCATAGCCGGCGACGCTCTGGTAAATGCACATCGACTGGGCGCTGATGCACGCCGCCGGTACGCCCGCCGCGCACACGCCCTTGGCCTTGCACGTGGACGCGTCGACGACGCCTTCGTCCGTCAACCCGTCGCAGTCGTTGTCCTTGCCGTCGCACTTCGTCTCGACCGTTTCGTAGTCCGCGGCGATCGCCGTCGGGTCGCATTTCCAAGTGCCGCCCGTGCAGCTCGCGCTGGCCAACGCGCAGACGCCCTTGCTGCAGCCGCTGGCGCTGGCGTCGAGGGCGTCCGGCTCGTCGGTCTGGCCGTCGCAGTCGTTGTCCACGCCGTCGCAAAGCGTTTCAATCGCTTGGAAGCCGGCGATGTGGCTGTAGTCGCACGTCGCCTTGCCAGCCGCGCATGTGACCGCAGCGCCAAAGCCGCACACGCCTTGCATCTTGCACTTAGCGGACTTAGCGCTCACGGTCTCGTCGGTCAGCCCGTCGCAGTCGTTGTCCTTGCCGTCGCATGTCTGCTCAAACGCCTCGTAGCCCTTGCTCGCGATGCTGCTCCAGTCGCACGTCCAGAGGCCACCGCTGCACTGCGCCTTGGCGTCGGCGCACACGCCGGTGCTTGGGCACGGGGACAAACTCGGGCTGGGCAGGCTGACGTCGGTCGTGCCGTCGCAGTCGTTGTCCTTGCCGTCGCAGCTCTTCTCCGGCGATTCGTACTTGGCCACCGCGCCGTAGTTGCACACGAACACGCCCGCTTCGCAGCGTTTGACGATCTTGTCCGGGTTGGCGCCGCAGACGCCTTTGGTCGTGCAATCGCTGGTGTCCTTGGCCTGCAGCGGCAAGGCGCTGCCGGCGAGGTTGTCGACCACACCGTCGCAGTCGTTGTCCTGGCCGTCGCACGTCTGCTCAAAGGCTTCAAAGCCCGCAACAGCAGTGTAGTCGCACGTCGCGACGCCGCCCGCGCACACTTGTTTCACGCCCGCGGTGCAGACGCCCTGGCCGAGGCAGCTCAAGCCGGTTACGGTCAAATTCGCGTCGACGATGCCGTCGCAATCGTTGTCCTTGCCGTCGCACTTGGTCTCGACAGCCTCGTAGTCCGCGCCTTCATACGCACAGTCCCAAGTGCCGCCGGTGCAAGCGGGCGCTGGCAGGCTGGCGCACACGCCCGCACGCTTGCAGGTGGCGATGCCGGGGGAGACGTTGTCGTCGGTCTTGCCGTTGCAGTCGTTGTCCTTGCCGTCGCAGCTTGTCTCGATGGCTTCGTAGCCGGCCACGCCGCTCCAGTCGCAAATCCACGTGCCGGCGTTGCAGACCGCGTGGCTGAGTGATTGCCCCGCGCACACGCCGACCGCCGGGCACGTGCCCTTGGGCGGCAACACGCCTTCGTCGGTCAGGCCGTTGCAGTCGTTGTCCTTGCCGTCGCAGAGCGTTTCAATCGGCTCGTACCCATCGGGGACCGTCAACGTCTTGCCGTCCTTGATCGCCGGGCTCTTGGGCGTCCAGGCGCTGCATTCCGCGACGCCGTTGGGCGACGTGCACGTAGCCGTCCAGCCGGTGCAGACACCCACTTCCGCGCACGGATTGGGATCGCAAGGATCAGTCGCCGATTGCTTGTTGATGGTGACCGAACAGGCGCTGAGCGCGAGCGCAGCCACGCAGCCAAGCAGCAAGGCCGGCAGGCGGTGGAGAACAAAAGGCAAAAGGCGACGGGACATCATGGCTCCTAGAACGACCACGTCAGCGAGAAACTGGAGGGCGAAATGCCGATCATCGGCACGGCGGCTGCCACTGGCGCCGCTTCCACCTGCGTGTGTTTGCGCGACGACGGCGCGGCGTCATGCGGGGCAAAAAGCCACCACGCTGCACCAGCCGCAACCAGGACGCCGCCGCTCACGATCAGCGCGTTGGCCAGCGTGGCATTGTGCGTGGCGGACGTGGCCAGCGTATCGACCTGGCCGCCATAGGTCGCCGACTTGGGATTCAGCCCGTTGGCCGAGCTCGCGTCGCTCATCGCCTGGATACCAAACCAGCCGCCCGCACCCAGCGCCAGCACGCCGAGGCCCGCCACCGTGTACGGCCCAACCTTTTGGATCCACGAGACTTTGCCCGACGTATCCTCGTGCTTCTCAATGCCCATCGGCGGCACGGCGTCCTGCTTGACCACCGGCTTCGGCTCTTCAGCCGGCTTGGGCGGCTCAACGGGCTTGGCCACTTCCACAGGCTTCGGCTTCTCGACCGGCTTGGGCTGTTCGATCGGCTTGGGCTGTTCGATCGGCTTGGCGATTTCGACGGCTTTGGGCTTTTCAAGGGGCTTGGGCTGCGCGATCGGCTTGGGCTGCTCGGTCGGTTTGGCCACTTCTACCGGCTTGATGGGCTCCACCGGCTTGATGGGCGCCACGGCCTCGATCGGCGCTTCCGCCACCACCGGCTTCTCCGTTGCGGGCGGCAGCACGGGAACGACGACTGGCGTTTCTTCCGGCTCCGGCTGGGCATTGACCATCGCCGCACCCTGGTCTTCCGGAACCAGCGCGATCGCCACGAGGCTGCCTTCGCCGCCGACTTGCACCGTGCGCAATTCGCTGCTGAAGCCTTTTGCCGTCGTCTCCATCGCCCACGTGCCGGGCGCCAGCCACGCGTGACCGGAGCCAATCAGCACGCGTTCCGCACCGCGGCGGCTCTTGCGATCGGCGCGGCTGAGTTCAACCCGCGCGCCTTCCGGCCGCACCAGGATCGCAACGCGCACCAGTCCCGCCGGAATCTGCGGCGTGACGCGCGCCACAACCTGCTCGGCCCGCTGTTTCTCGCCGGGATTGAGATCGCGCGCCAAAGCCCGCGTCGCTGTTTCACGTGCTTCCGCATACAGCCGCGCCCGTTCCTGCGCCTCCGCCTGCTCCACCACCCAGATCGGCTCACCGCCCAGCCGCGTCGCCGCGCGCCAGTGCTCTGCCGCCAATTGCTCAAGACCGGCGCGGGCTTCCACGCGCGCCAAGCTGGCAAGGCGGAGGGCTTGGGTGTAGCGCTCGGGACCAGTCGGGCCGTCAACGTCGAGGCGGCCAGACTGCTGGACGACCTGAGTACCGCCGCCGCAGGCCACAAGTGTGCAAAACCACAAGCCAAGCAACAATGACCCAAACAGCTTGCGGGTGCGAGGCTGAGGTAAGGTCATTGGGGGTCTGGAGCGCGCACAGCTCATCGGTTCCAGACTACGGGCAGGCCCTTGGAGTGTCAACGAAACTGCCCGCAAAACCGCCGTGCGGGACGACGCATCCGACCTGCCAGCCAACTACTTGCCCAGCGCCGCTTTCATGCGCGCGAGGCGAGGCGCAACGTCGCCGTCCAGGCCAAACGTCCGCCCGGCTTCCTTGAATTCCACGCTGCCGGCGACCTCGTTCAGGCCATGGCTGCCAAACGCGCGGCGCTGGACGCCCATCGCGAGGTCCATCAGGCGCGGGACATCACCCTTGGCCTTGGCTGCGGCATAATCGGCGCGGAACGCCGGAGCTTCAAAGCCAACGACGATTTCCTCCAGGATTTCCAAAAACACCGGCTTGTCCATGGCCATCCTCAATCGTCGGGGTAGATGCGAACGACGCGTCCTGCGTCTTTGTACTCGCGTTCTCCGGCCTTGGCGAGCAGCGCGTGGCTCAACGGCGACCGCGCATCGCGCGCCCACACGGCCGCCCGCAGCACCGCGTTTTGGATCTGGCCGCCCGTCAGCTCCCAGTCCGCCGCGAGGTCGCTCAGCTTCAGCTCAACGTCCTGCGGCGCGTCGGCCGGAATCATGACCTGCCACAGCCGCGCGCGTTCCGCAACTTCAGGCGGCGGAAAGTGCGGCTTGAAACGGATGCGCCGCAGGAATGCGCCATCGATCGCATCGGGATGATTGGAGGTGAGGATGACGACGCCGTCAAAGTCTTCCAGCCGCTGCAGCAGGTAATTCACTTCCAGATTCGCGTAGCGATCCACCGACGACTGAACGTCCGTGCGCTTGGCAAAGAGCGCGTCGGCTTCGTCGAACAACAGCGCAATGCCGGCGTCGTGGCTGGCGTCGAAGAGCTTGGACAGCCGCTCCTCGGTTTCGCCGATGTACTTGGAAACGACGCTGGCGAGGTCGACGCGAAACAGCTCCAGGCCGAGATCGCGCGCCACGAGACCGGCGCACAGCGTCTTGCCGGTGCCGGACGGGCCGGAGAAAAGCGCGGTCAGCGCCCGGCCGTAGCCCATCGTGCGGCCGTAGCCCTGCTCGTCCAGCACGAAGCCGGCGTGGCGGCCAAAGCGCACCATCTCGTCGAGCACTTCGCGCGTGTCGTCCGGCAGGATCGTCGTGTTCCAGCGACCGCGCACGTTGACGCGGGTCGCGAGCCCGGCGAGGCGTGAACTCGCCACTTCGCGGCACGCGCGCTCCACATCGCCGACGGCCAACCGCGTGGTGCTGGCGTTGCGGGACGTTGCAGCGGCGAGCGCCAGGCTCGATGCGAGGTCGATTTCGTCGACCCCAAACTTGTAGACACTCACGGACGCCACGGTATCTTCGACCTCCGCCGCCGCCATCCGCTCTTCCAAACGGTTCAGCCACAGCGCCTTGCGTTCGTCCACGGCCAGCGCGGCGGTTGGCAGTTCCACGCAGCCCAGTTCGCGCAGCAGCCCAAGGCGGGCGCGCGGCGTCAAATGCGTCGATTCCGCCGACCGGCCGACATGACCGTGAAAGAACAGCGTCGTCGTCTCGCGCTCCAGCAGGTGCAGCAGGCCGGCCAAGCGCTCCGCGCCGTGTTCGCCGGAATCGATCGCTTCCGCGTGGCTGAAGAACACGCCCGATCGCGCCAAACGCGCGCGACCCAACAAGCTCCCAAGGCGGGTGAGATCGCCTTCCAGCAGCAGATCCAGCCGCACTTCCAGCATCCCTTCGCCCAACTGCGAGAGCGCTTCGCGGGCCATCCGCAGCGCACCAGCGCGCTCAGAACCGACGACAAGGAACCGCCGCCGACCGCGAAATCCGCGGGTCAGCGCGTCGCGCAACACCGGCGTCAGCGCTGGGGACGCGGTCTCCGTCCGCAGCGGGTGGGCGAGCACGCCCGTCATGTCGTCCAGCTCGGACGGCACGCCCAGCAGGTGCCGACACACCCAGCGCGCGACCTGCCACCGGGTGCTCTCCGCGCCGTCACCCGCCACGCGCACGAGACCATAGCGCCGCAGTGTCGCGTTCTGCGCCAGATCCGCCAGCACAGCGGCGCCGCGCATCGCAAAGGGGTCCAGCGCGTGCAGCAGCAGATCCTCGGGCCAAGCGGTCTGCGTCGGATCGCGCCAGAGCGCGCGGTACAGCCACAGGAACTCCGGCACCAGCGCCGGCGCCAGCAGCAGCCACAGCGCGTCGCACGCCAGATCGTTCAGGCCAAAAGCCGCGCGCAGTTCATCAAACCGCCGCGCCGTGTCGCTGGTCGGCGCGATCGCATCGTACGGCATCGCCAGTTCGGCATCGAGACGCTGCACGAAAGCCTGCCGTTCGGCGTCCAGCGCTTCGCCGCGCAGACAACGCAGCGCGGTCGCGTCCAGCGTCGCCGCCACGCCGGTCGGCCACGGCGTCCGCGTCGGGTCATCGCCCGGGCGCTCCCACGGCCGCAGCACCGCCAGATACCGCTGGAGCAGCGCGCGCACACGGTCCAGATACGGTGCAAAATCGACCGCCGCGCCCGCCAGCCACGGCGTCTCCGTCGCCACCGCGCCATCGGCGTCGCGCAGCAACTGCCGCACCAGATCCAGCTGCGCCGCCGTCAGCGACTCCGTCGTGATTTCCGGGTCAATGTGCGCTTCCTGCAGGATCGCCTTGGCGCGCGCGCGACTCACGCCCGGCAGCCACGTGAGCGCCGTTTCAATCGGTCGGTGCGGCGGCAAGCCTGTCAATCCGAGTCGCGCCATGGCCTGAACCTACTGCCGTTCAGGATCGCGTGCAATCACGCGGGCCAGGTCGGGCGCAAGACGATGCTTTCGTCGCGATCCGGGCCGACGCTGATGAGGTCGCAGCCGATGCCGGTCAATTCCTCGACGCGGGCGACGTAGGCGCGCGTGGTGGCGGGCAACTCGGCAAAAGTGCGGCAGCCGCTGATGTCTTCCTGCCAGCCCGGATGCCATTCGTAGATCGGCACGGCGCGTTCGAGATCGACCGAGTGGCTCGGGAAGTCGCGGACGCGTTCGCCGTCGATGGTGTAGCCGGTGCAGATCGCGACCTGCTCCAGACCGCTCATCACGTCGATCTTGTTGAGGAACATGCCGCTCAGGCCGTTGAGGCGCGCGGCGTGCTTGAGCGCGAAGACGTCGAGCCAGCCGCAGCGGCGCGGACGCCCCGTGGTGGAGCCGTATTCGTGGCCAACGTCGCGGAGGCGCTGGCCGATGGCGTCGTTCAATTCCGTGGGGAAGGGACCGGAGCCCACGCGCGTGGCGTACGCCTTGACCACGCCGACGACGCGATCGATGCGGGTTGGCCCGATGCCGAGGCCGGTGCAAGCGCCGCCCGCGACGGTCGCCGAGCTTGTCACGAACGGATAGGTGCCGTGGCGGACGTCCAGCAGCGTGCCCTGCGCGCCTTCCATCAGGACTTTCTCGCCCGCCGTCAGCGCTTCATCAATGCGCGCGCCGACGTCGTCGAGGTGCGGCAACAACTGCTGACCCAGCGCAACGTAGTGATCGGCAACGGCCTCCCAATCCGGCTCCGGCACGCCCAGACTCGTCAGCAGCAGCGTGACGTCCGGGGCGATGCGCTTGAGCGCGGTCAGCAGCCGCTGCTTGTTGGTCAAGTCGCGCGCGACGATCGCGCGGCGGCCAGTCGCGTCCTCATAGCAGGGACCGATGCCCTTGCCGGTCGTGCCGATTTTGCCGTCGCCCAGGCGCGCCTCGCGCAGGCGATCGATTTCGCGGTGCCATGGCAGGATGATCGGCACGGCGTCGCTGATGCGCAGGCGCTCCGGCGGCACGTGAATGCCCGACTCGGCGAGCGCCGCGAGCTCCTTCAGCAGCACTTCCGGATCGAGGACGACGCCGGGGCCGATCGCGCACTTGACGCGCGTGTGGAGGATGCCGGAAGGCAGGAGGTGCAGAACGCGCTTGTGGCCATTGACCACGAGCGTGTGCCCCGCGTTGTTGCCGCCTTGAAAACGGACGACCCAATCGGCGTCTCGCGCCAACACGTCGACGATTTTGCCTTTGCCTTCGTCGCCCCATTGGGCGCCGACGAGGATTACTGCGGACATTGGGCCTCAAATGCCAACATGCAGGTCCCGTTGGCGCGCGCACTGGACCACAACGGCGGCTGGCACGCAAGGGCGGGCGCGTGAATGGTTGGTGACACAGATGTCGCGACGCCGTAGCGGCGAGTCGATTGACAAGAATGTCAGGTCGCCGGCCAACGCTTTGCGCTGGGCGGGATCGCTCCGTAGGGTTCGATCAGGTCACACGGCGCGATCCCCAGCTGCCGGACCCGGAGGTCAGGATGAAGACTTGGAAGATGTTCATGGCGGCGATGATGTTGACCACAAGCGTGGCGAGCCAAGCGTGGGCGGACGCCGACGCGATCAGTTCACCCGCGGATGCGTCTGCGACCGACGACGCGACGAGCCCGCCCGCGGACGCGTCTGCGACTGAAGCCGATGCCACGGGAACTGCGGCGGATGCTTCAGGCACAGCAGCCGATGCGGCGCCTGCGGCGGACGCGGCGACAACGGCGGATGCAACGGCGGCGGATACTGCGGCTGACGGCACCGCGACAAGTGGCCCGGGCGACGGCGATCAGGATGGCGGCAAACACGGCGGCGGCTGCACGGCCGGCACGACCGCCAACAGCCCCATTGCGCTCGGCCTCGCGGGCGCAGTGCTCGGCTGGCTCGTGTCCCGCAGCCGCAAGCCGGCCAAGGCGCCCGTCCGCAGCCGCTGATCAGCTACGGCAAGGAACCGGTGCAGTTCGTGTTGCTGCGGAAGTCGATGTAGAGGTACGGATTGAAGCAGTAGTCCAGCGACCAGCCGGTCTTCTTGATGGCGTCAAACTCGCCCAGCGGCTGCTTGGTGTCCTCAAATCGCTTGGAGTTGGCGAAGCCCGGATCCAGGAAAATGGTGCCCACCGGCAGGTCGTAGAAGTCGGCGCCCTTCCAGCGCCACGCCCAAGGCGGTCGGCTGGCGTCCGTGTCCTTGTTGTAGAACTTGCCGCCCATGGCGACCAGCTTGTTCCCGGCTGGACGGCCGGTCGGCGGCACATAGGTGTAGCTCGCGTCGATCCACATGCCGTCGGAACCGACGTCCTGCCGGCGGGGCCACCAAGTGTCGTAGGTTGAAACGAGGCCATACGTTGCCGACGGACCAGGCGCTGCGGCCGTTGCCGGCTCGGTCGGCGTCACGCCCGGCGCGTAGTCAACCCACAGGAGCGTGGCCTGCGTGGAAGCATTGTTGGTGCAATTCAGGCTGTCGCCGCTGTCCAGCCACAGGCAACTCTGGTGGTTGCCGGACGTCAGGAACGCCGGAAAGCGCTTGGGCGTGCAGCCCGCGATGTTCTCGCAGCCCCACGTATCCTTGGCCGACGGAAACAGCGTCGCTTCCGGGAAAACGCCGCGCACATAGCCGGTCTTGGGAATGCCGCTCTCGGCCGTCACCCACGTCCACTGCTCTTCCATGCTCTTTTGCTTGAACCACGTGGTCACGGCGACCGGATGCTCCGCGGGCCAGCGCGCCACGGCGACCGTCGCGCCCGATGCGTCATTGTCAAAGGCCACGCCAGCCAGAACCGTCGTGCGATGCGGCCAGAAATAGACGTAGGTGATGAAGAAGTGGCTCTGCGTCTCGATCACCGACCAGCCGACCTCGCCGAGCGCCGGGAACTTCGTGAAGTTCATGCCGTTGTCGCCCGCCTGCCAATTGCCGTCGTAGTCAAAAGACCGCAGCTGGTCGTACTTGTCGTTGCCCGACGCCACGGCCTGCCGCAGCGTGGGCGCGTAGCGTTGCGCCAACTTCGCGTAGGGCGCCATGCCGTCAAAACCGCGGACGTAGAAGTGGAAGCTGGTCTGGTTGGGCAGGTTGTAGCCAATCTCCGCCTGAACGAGCGGCGACAGCGTCACGTCCACGCGGCTGGCCGGCAGGACCGGCGACGTGGAGGTAAACGAAAACGAATTGCAGGCGACGCTGAACTTGCCGTCGATGATCTCGCCGTTGACGACGACCTGGACGGTGTTGGGGCCAATCACGACGGCCTTGACCTGCGTGTTGAACGTGATGGTGAAGCTGAACGGCACGCCAACGCCAGCCGTGCCGTCGGGCGGATCCGTGGAGACGATGTGGAAATCCGTTACTTTGCCGCCGCCGCAGCCGATGTCGCTCGCGTCCACGTCCGCACCTGGACCGGTGTCGAGGATGAATACGCCGTCCGTGAGTTGCACATCTGAACCGGCGTCGACAACCGCGGCATCTGAGCCATCCGCGATCCCGTCTTCGCCGTCCGTGGCGTCACTTTCCGTCGCGTCCGCGCCGTCCTGCGTGCCGTCTGGCAGCTTGACGTCCTGCTTGGCGATGTCGCCCGTCGCATCGCCGCCGCTGCCCGTGCCTGTCGATGCATCGCCGCAGCCGGCAACCAGCGCACCCACGCACGCGACGCACAACAGCGCGCGCCACTTCATCCGAAGACCGTTGCCCATGACCGTTTCTCCAACCGCCAGCCACGCCCCACGCGCGCTCAGGCTTGCCCACGACGCCGCGACGTGCCACTGTCCCGGTCTCATCCAGCTGGGCCGCAAATGGCCGAGCCGCACGTCAGGATGCTTGCCCCCCACTACCCGCGTCAAGAAGTCGTGCACACCCAAGACCCGCTGCCCAAGACTGCGCGCTTCTACGAGCTGATGCTCGCGGGACGGTTGCTGCGTTCGCGCCGCAGCTTGCACTTGTCGCTGGTGACGGCGATGTCGGTCGCAGGCATCGCGCTGGGCGTCGCGGCGCTGATCGTCGTGCTCGCGGTGAACACTGGTTTCCAGGTCGCGTTCCAGGATCGCATCCTCGCGACCTACCCGCACCTCGTGATCATGAAACGCGGCGTGGATCTGCGCGAGTGGCGCGATGTGCAGGAGAAGCTGCGCAACGTGGCGGGCGTGCGGGTCGTGGCGCCCGCGACGTATGACGACATGATGCTGTCCGCGGCGGGCGGTCGTGCGGGCGCGATCGTGCGCGGCGTGCCGGCGAGCACGGTCAATGGCCTGCCGGAAGGCGCGGTCGTGTCGGGCAAGCTCGATACGCAGGGCGAATTTCCGGTGCTGAAGCAGCAAAAAGGCCAACTGCGGGTTGTCAGCGGCATCGCGTCCGCGCGGCATGTGCTGGCGATTGGCGACGATTTTGCCGCGCCGTTTGCGCTGCTGCCGCCGGGTGTCGGTTCGGCCGGGCTGGTGGTGTTTGACGCCAACGGCTGCGGTCTGAAACCCACGGAGAAGCCCGAAGATCCGGGCGTGTACTTGCTGGAGCCGAGCGGTCTGGAGCCGCTGCGCCGCAGCAAGCAGGCGAAGTGCGCGCTCGTCGCGTCGTGGGAAGTCCTGGGCGGCCAATACGTCGTGCGGTGGCAAGCTGACGGCGCGCAGCGTGAGCAAACGGTGGAACTGCATGAAGGCGAGACGCTCGCGCTCATTCTCCACGGCCAGCAGGCGACCGCTGTCCTGCCGCCGACCGAGCCTCTGTCGCCAGCGGTCGCGGCCGTCGCGCCCGTTCCGCTCGACCATCAGCCGCTGACCGTGACGCTGCCAGACGGCATGCAGCACACGCTTACGGAGCCACAGTGGCTCGGTTTTGCCGGCGAATTGCCCGCGATGGCGCTCGGCGAAGGTCTGGCAAAACGGCTGCAAGTGAAGGTCGGCGATGAAGTGCGCGCCGTTTCACCCTTGCGCGGCCTGGACAGCGGCGACGCCGGGCAGGCGCAAGCCCAAAGCGCCAGCGGCCGTTTTCGCGTCGCCGCCATCATCCGCACCGGCTTCTTTGACCACGACCAACGCCTCGCGCTGTGCGATTTTGCCGCAGCGCAGCGCTTCCTCGGCCGCGGCGATTTGGCGCGCTGGGTGGAAGTGCGCGTCGACGATCCAATCCTGGCAGCGGAACGCGCCGATTCCTTCCGGGCCGCGCTGGAGCCGACTGAAATCGGCGAATTGCTGAGCGATGCCAAGACATTGCACGATCGCCTCGGGGCGATGCAGAAGGACAACCTGCCGGGCATGACGATCCGCGCGCCGACCAACACCGTCGCCGTCGTCGACAACTGGGTCAGCGCCTTTCGCGGCGCCCGCCAACTCCGTCCGCGCAACGGCAGCGCCTGGCGGGTGATCGACTGGCAGGAAATGAACCGCAACATCTTTGACGCGGCGCGCATGCAGAAGATCGCCATGTCGCTCTTCCCGTTCATCATCGTGCTGGTCGCGGCGCTCAACGTCGTCGGCACGCAGGCAGTCGTTGTGCATGAGCGCGCCCGCGAGATTGCGATCATCCGCGCGATGGGCGGTACGCGGCGCTCGGTCGCCGCCATCTTCTTGGTGCAAGGTCTTGTCGTCGGCCTGCTGGGGACTGCGCTTGGCTTGGGCATCGGCGGTCTGGCGTGCCTGCTGCTGGACGCGGTCGGGTACCCGCTGGACCCGCAGGTCTACCTGATTTCAAGGCTGCCCGTGCTCATTGAGGCGTCAACGTTTGTGATCGCCGGCGTCTCTGCAACCCTGCTCGCGTTCGCCGCGGCGTGGTGGAGCGCGCAGAGGGCGGCAACGCGCGCGCCGGTCGAGGCGCTGCGCCGCTTGGATTGAACCCACCGCGCCTTGCGCACGATACTTGCCGATGCAACTTCCCGCCGTTATGCTCGCGCTCCGGCACGGTTGGCTGTGGTTGGAAAACCCGGCGCACTGCAGTGCCCTGCCTTGACGGCGCGAGAGGAACCACGATGGCGATGGCGAACGAGGCTACCAATCAGCACCTGCCTCCTCCGGCGTTGCGCCAGCTGCGGGGTGCGCCGTTTGCGGCTCGCCTGACCGGCCTTCTGGCGCTGACGTTGGTGGGCATGCTGGCCGGCGCGCGCACGGCCCACGCGGTGGAAACGACCGACGTGCTCGACGCGTTTGACGACGACAACGGCGATCCGTTCGACATGGCGCTCCGCGTCCGCTTCCAGAACGAGAGCCGCACCGCGACGATCGGCCGCGAAACCCGCTGCCTGGTCGGCGACGCCATCGGCAACGGCCTGTGCTCCAGCTCCGGCAACGTCTACGCCCGCGAAATGAAGTACCAGCGCTCCAAGAACACCATGTTCCTGGACGCGCGCTTCGGCCTGTACAAGGACCTCGAGTTCTCCGTGACGTTCCCGTTCGTCACGTCCGACAAATGGCAGCACGACTTCGTCGACGGCGTCGATCGCACCAATTCGACGATCTTCTCCGCCAAGGATTCAGAAGTCCTGTTCAAGGCGCCCTACAACAGCGCCGCGCGCTCCGGCTTTGGCGACATGATCTTTGGCCTGAAGTGGTCGCCGTACAACTACTACCGCGACGCGACGCACCCGACCTGGGTCTTTGGCGTCGACCTCAAGATCCCGAGCGGCCAGGCGATGAAGGTCGGCAACACCGGCGTCGGTGAAGGCTTTTACGATATCGGCCTCTACTCGACGATCTCGCGCCGCGCGCTGCAGATCTTTGAGCCATTCTTCAACTTGCACGGCAACTTCCGCTTCGGCTCGGACAGCGGCCTGTTCAAGAACTACGGCGCCACGCAGGGCCGCGACGTTGATCCGGGCAACCAGATCGGCTCGCAGTTCGGCCTCACAGTCGTGCCGTGGGAAGACATCAAGGAAGACAAGCGCTTTGAGATCGAAGGCGGCTTCGGCATGGACTACATCTTCCGCGGCCGCGAATACACGGAAATCTGGGAGGCGCTCGCCTCGGCCGACAATCCGTGCCAAGCCGCCACGGGCTGCGTCAACACGCTGCACTCGCGTTCCGACCCGGGCGCGGACGGCAAGCTGACGCAGACGGACGGCATCACGACGGTGGAGCCCTACGGCCGTTTCGCCGGCTGGGCGGCGGTGCACTACCAGCCGATCAAGTACTTCCAGATCTCGGCGAAAGTCGGCTGGATGCGGGAAACCGCGCACTTCCTGACGTTCGCCGACCCGGGCGTCGATCTGGACGGCAAGAACGGCGTTGAAGTGAAGAACTCCAACAACACGAACGAGTTCAGCCCGGTCTACCTGCCCAGCGTCGACACGATTGGCCAGCGGATTCGCCTGCTTGACGCCAGCAACACGCTGTTGATGATTTCCGTGAGCGGCAAGTACTAGCCGCCGGCTCGCACTTTTCATTGAACCAGCGCCGCAAAAACGTTACGCTTCTGTGCGTATGTTGTGTCTCGCGGATGGTCATTCGCGCGGCCCGGCTGCGAAAGCGCTGGCATTTGGGGTGCCGCGCCGTGGGGATGGATCGCGATGAAACTCCTTGAATTCAGCGTCTTCGCGAGCTTCGTCGTCGGCCTTTCGCTCGCCGGCTGTGGCAGCACGGACAGCACCGGAATCGGCGCCATCAGCGGCCCGTCCTGCAAGCTGACCAGCGACTGCGCGAGTGGCACGACCTGCGTCAACGGCGCCTGCGTCGCGGCGTGCAAGTCCGACGCGGATTGCGGCGGCCTCACGTGCGTCAAGGGCAAGTGCCAGGCGGCGCTCAGCGGCGCGGACATCGTCGGCGGCTTTGGCGACGGCTCCAGCGCGGACGCCGGCGGCGAGCCTCTGGACGTGATGATCCTTGACGACGCGACCGGCGGCGACCCCGACAGCGGCAACGGCAAGCCGGACAGCGGCGTCACCACCGGCTGCACCAACCCGGCCGGCTGCTGCAAAGCGGACAGCGAGTGCGCCGATCAGAACGACTGCACGGACGACCTCTGCGCCGCGGGCTTCTGCGTGCACCCGAAGCTGGCCAGCGGCACCTGCGGCTGCACCGGCACCAAGGACTGCGACGACGGCAACGCCTGCACCGCGGACAAATGCCTCTCCGGCGTGTGCAAATACAGCTTGTACACAAGCCCCAAGGGCAAGGATCCCGCGTGCTGCGCGGCCGACGGCGATTGCATCGACCCGACCGGCGCGACGGCCGGCGCGTGCGTGCAGAACCGCTGCGAATGGCAGGCCATCACCCAGTGCAGCGGCGACACGGACTGCGAAGACGGCAAACCGTGCACCAACGACACCTGCCAGAACGGCAAGTGCGCGCACGCCAAGGTCGCCGGCTGCTGCGAAACGGACAGCGCCTGCAATGACGGCAACAACTGCACCGTTGACACGTGCGCCGCCAACGTCTGCCAACACGCCAAGCCGCCCGCGGGCTGCTGCCAGGCCGACGCGGACTGCAACGACGGCGACGCATGCACGATCGATGCCTGCGCCTCGGGCGACTGCACGCACACGCCCGACCCCACCTGCTGCAAGGCCGACGGCGACTGCAACGACAACGACGCGTGCACGACCGACACCTGCTACAACGGCAAGTGCCAGCACGCCGCAGTGGGCAAGTGCTGCAAGACCGCCGCCGACTGCAACGACAACGACCCGTGCACAACGGACACTTGCGCGGGCACCTGCAACAACGCGCCGATCGCCGGCTGCACCGCCAACAAGTGCGGCGACGGCACCTGCGCGGGCAACGAGACGTGCACGAGTTGCGCGTCGGACTGCGGCCTCTGCCCCGCCACCTGCGGCGACGGCACCTGTGACGCGACGGAGAGCAACGCCACGTGTCCCGCCGACTGCCCGTCGTCAGGCGGCGGCAGCTCCTGCGTCGGCATGTGCGGCAAGGGCATCGCCGCGGTGGGCACCTGCTCCTGCAAGACCAACTGCACGACCCAAGGCACATGCTGCGGCGACTATCAGACCGCCTGCGGCGGCGGCGGTGGCGGCGCGAATTCCTGCTCCGGCAACTGCGGCCTCCAGGCGCCCGGCGGCTGCTTCTGCGATTCGCTCTGCGACACCGATCCGACCGGCTGCTGCGGCGACTACACGAGCATCTGCGGCGGCGGTGGCGGCGGCGGCGGCGGTTCTTGCTCCGGCAGCTGCGGCGGCGCGTCCAGCTCCGGCACCTGCTACTGCGACAGTTCGTGCACGTCGATCGGCGACTGCTGCAGCGACTTCTCGAGCATCTGCGGCGGCGGTGGCAGCGGTGGCACCTGCGGCGCGAGCAACGGCTGCTTCACCAAGTGCGGCGGCGTCG
>CAINLT010000007.1 GCA_903850505.1 uncultured Myxococcales bacterium
CATAGCCGTCCCCGTCGCCGTCCACGTAGAACGCCGTGCAGCCTGGACCGCCGATCGCCACTTCCGTCTGGCCGTCGCAGTTGTCGTCCACGCCGTTGCCGCACGTGTCCGTCTCGCCGGGATTGACCGCCGCGTTACTGTCATTGCAGTCGCCGCTGCCAAACTTGCAGACCTTCGGCGTGCCGACAACAGGCGCCGCTTGGTTGCACCAGCCGTCGCCATCCCCGTCGCAGCCTTCGTCCGTCGCGCCGTTGCAATTGTCGTCGATGTCGTTGCAGATCTCGGGCGCGCCGGGGTAGACCGCGTAGTTGTTGTCATCGCAGTCGGTGTTGCCGGCCGCCAGGCTGGTGCCGGCGTTGCTGCACAGGCACGTCGCGGCGCCGGCGCCGATGCCGTCGCCGTCGTTATCGCCGTAGAACGACGTGCAGCCGGTGGCGCCCAGTTCGTCCGTCAGGCCGTTGCAGTTGTCGTCGACGCCGTTGCAGGCTTCGGCCACCGCGACGGGCGCGTCGCACGCGGAGAGGCCGCTCACGAGGCATGTCCGCTTGCCCTGGCACGTGCCGACGCCGTTCTTGGCGGTGCACGGGGTTGACGCGCCGTCGGCGGTCGCCTGCGCGGAGCACGGGCACTCGCCAGCGGCGTGGAGGCACTGCTTGCTGCCCGCGGAGCCGGACGTGCCCTCCGCGTCGGCGCAGATATAGCCCTTGGGGCAGTCGTTGTTCACCGTGCAGCCGCTGCCGCAGAAGCTGCCCGTGGTGCCGTACGCGATGCAGACCGCGGCCGGGTTGAGCGCTTGGCATTCGCTGTCCTGCGCGCATGGGCGGCAGAGCGCGGGCGGGCCATCGTCAACCGGCGCCGTCGCATCACCCGCTGCGTCGATCGCCGCGTCGTCCGATCCATCGACTTCGGCATCGCCGATCGTCGCCGTGGCGTCGTCGCTGTCGCTGACCAGCGCGTCCGGCTTGACCGCCACGTCGCCGTCCGCGGCATCGGCTGTGGCGTCAACGACCTCCTTGGCAGCGTCGCCAAGCGCGTCGGCAGCGGGCGGAACATCCGGAACGGCGTCCTTCCCTTGGCCAAGATCGGTCGCAGTCATGTCAAATTTGGTCGTGAAACCGAGATCGTCGCCAAAAACGTCGTCAGTCGGCGCGTCGGCGGTCGGCGTGCCGCATCCGGCAACGGTCAGGACGGCGGCAATCAGCAAGAAAAGGCGACGAACGGGGGCTTTCACGCGGCTCCTGTCATCACCCCGAACGCGTCATTGCTGTTCGCGGTGATTTTCACGCATGAGCGCGAGGAGCGCGCATGCCAGCAGAAAGCGAGTATCGACATTCTTGCCTTCCGCCGCCACCGTCAGCCGGTACTCTTTGACAAAAAACCGGAAGATTTGGTCGACCTTTGCCACTTCCGACTGCCCCAGCAGCACACGCCAGTGGCCCAGGAGGATCGGAAAGATGCGCCGCAGCCAGGACAGGCCGACTTCTTCCAGTACGCCCTGGGCCTGCTCGCCCTGATCCAGAAGTTCCCACGTGTCGCGGACCATCGACTTCAGCCCGCGTGAACGCAGCGTGCCGATCCACTGGCCGGTCGCCGCGTCCGTCACGTCGTAGATGCGGTTGAGCGCGATGATTTGCCGCGCCTGGATCGTCGCCACCGGCTGCTGCATCGCTTCATCGCCAAAGATCTGGAACTGCTCGCGCATCCGCATCAGCGGGTGGCGCACGTACGCGACGAGTTGACCGCCCGCGTCAAAGACGCGAAACGTGCGATTGAAGAACGAAATCCAGGGTCGCCGCACCGTGTAGACGCCATCGGGCACCGCAGGAACGATCGCCGCGCGCGGCGGGGCATAAGCGGAATCCATTGTCGAACCTCCGAACAGTGTTACGGACAGGCGTTGGCGCCCCAAGCGCTGTCGCCCGGTGTGAGCGTCAACTCCAGAAAACCGCCTTGCGCCAGGGCGCTGTGGGCGATGCGCGGCTCCGTCAGCGGCTGGCCATTCCATTTGGCGCTGACGATGTGCGTAGCGGTCGGCGCGCCGGGGGCTTCCACGCGCACGATCTTGCCGCCGACGTTGATCTCCGCGCGGGCAAAGAGCGGCGCCGTCAGCGTGTAGTAGCCGTCGCCCGGCGCGACCGGATAGAGGCCAAGCGTGGCGAAGACCAGCCAGCCGGACATCGCGCCCGCGTCGTCGTTGCCGGGAAGGCCGCCCGGCGTCGCGTTGAACTGTGCTGCCAGCAGCTTGTGCACGCGATCGCTGGCCAGATCCGGCCGCCCGACGTCGACGTAGAGCCACGGCGCGTGGAAGTCCGGCTCGTTGCCCATGTCAAAATGGCCGCCGTCAAAGAAGTCATTGAGCCGCTGGAGCGTCGCCGCCCGCCCGCCGATCTTCGCCACCAGCCCGCAGCGATCCTGCGGCACCAGCCACTCGTAGATCCACGCCGTCGCTTCCGTGAAGCCGACCGCACCCGCGGGGTCGAACGGTTCCAGCCACGTGCCGTCCTCCGCGCGCAACTGCGGGTAGCCGTGGGGCCCCCAAGTGTTCTGCCAGTTGTTGCCGCGCGGCGCCATCTGCTTGGCCAGATCCGCGTTGCCCAAGGCCTGCGCGTACTGACCAAGACACCAGTCAGAGTAGCTGTGTTCCAGTGTCATGGACGCGCCCTGCGTCAGATCGCACTCCTGCGGCACCCAGCCATTTTGCACGTAGAACGGCGGCGAACCTTGGTTGAAGTAGCCGCAAACGCCGTCCTGGTAGGGATTGACCGAATCCGTCATCGCGCCGTGCTGCATCGTCGCCATCGCCGCTGCGGTGTCAAAGTCCGTCAGGCCCTTGACGACCGCGTCCGCCATCACGCAGAAGGTGAAATTGCCTGTCATCACGCGGGAATCGCCGGTCGCTTGCCATGGACACTTCGGCAGGTAGCCCTCCGGCCCGGTCATCCACACCAGCGACTGCAACATGTCGCCGACGACCTCCGGCTGGATCAGCGTCAGCAGCGGATGCACTGTGCGCGTCGTGTCCCAGACGCACCAGTCGTCCGTGTAGAAGTGCTTGCCGCCCGTCGATTGGACTTGCGCGACTTCCTTGCTGCCGTTCCAGAACTGGCCGTCCTCGGTGTAATCCGCCGGCTGGAGCATCGCGTGGTAGACGGCGGTGTAGAAGCGCGTGCGCTCGACCGCATCCACCGTCTCAACCTGGATGCGTGACAGCAGCCCGTTCCATTCGGCGTGCGCCGCCGCGACAACGCCCGCAAACGTCGCGGTCGTCATCTCATCTTGCAGGTGCTTCTGCGCCAATGCGTCCGAGATCAGCGAGAGACACACCATCGCGTGAATCGTCTGCGGGGTCGCGCTCTGCCATTCCAGCCAGGCGCCGGAATCTGCGCCGTCGGCCAGCGTGCCGGCGACCTCCTTGCGCCCCTGCCAGACGCCAGACGCCGTGGGCGGCGTGCTGAAGCGGACATGCGCGTAGATGCTCGACAACCCAACGATCGGCTTCTTGTCCTGAAGCAGTCCGCTGATCGCCGGGTGCACGTTGTAATCGCCGCGGCCGCTCACCGTGTCGCCAGCGACCTGGACCTGACCGCCAACGCTCTTGCCGCGCGTGTGGCCAAAATCCACGAGCACGCGCGCGGTCCCGGCCGGGAACTGGTACTTGTGCCAACCGCAGTGCCGGGTCGCGGCCAGCTCAACCGCGATGTCGTGCTCGGGCAGCTTCACAGCGTATCGGCCCGGCGTGGCGATCTGCGTTGCGCGGTCGTACGTCGCGGCGTACTCCTCCTCCTGGACCGTGCGCGTGCCCATCGTCGGCATCAGGGCGATCTGGCTGTAGCCATACGCGCTGCCGCCCGGGCCATCCAAGTGCGTGTGTGAAAACGTCTGTATTTTCTGGGCATTCCACTGGTAGCCCTTGATATCCTGCGTGCCGTTGTCCGTATCCGGACCCAGCTTGACCATGCCGTGCGGCAGCGTGACGCCAAAGAAGACGTTACCGCTGCCATCGGTGCCAATGCGCGGATCGACTGCCGTCGTCGGATCGCCGCCGAGAACGAGCGCCGGCAAGTCCGGCTTGTAGGCCGGAACGTCCGCAGTGACGTCGGCGGCGGCGTCAGCATCGCCTACCGCAGCGATATCAGTATCGAGCGCGGCTGAGGTCTGACCGCACGCGCTGAGCATCAGCACCAGGAGAATCGCAAGGGAGTGAAGCATCTTCATGGCCACATGGTTTCCTGTGTTGGGCCCTCTTGGCAAGTGGCGGACGGCGCGACGCCAGACTATACACGCTGACTGAAGTTCGAGATCGAACGTCCGCCATCCGCGGCGGGCCGCCGGAAGTGCACGCGCGCGGTCCCGGTCCGAAATGCCTCAGGTCTGAGCGAAAACTTCGGTATCGAAATCAGGTCAACATGTTCAAGCTGCGCATTCAGGAGGTCCCATGCCGCAAGAAGCCAAGTGCCGCGCGCCGAACCTCGTGGTCCCCGTGATCAACGTCAACAAATGCGAGGGCAAGGAGGACTGCCTGCGCGTGTGTCCCCACGGCGTCTTTGAGATGGCAACGCTGACGGCAGAGCACAAGGCGAAGATGTCGCTGATCGGCCGGCTGAAAGCGCGGGTACACGGCAATCGCCAAGCGTTCGTGATGCATCCGGACGCGTGTCACGCGTGCGGCGTGTGCGTGACGGCATGCCCCGAGGGCGCGATCAAGTTGGTGAAGGTGGGCGGGTAGCGGCGGGGGACGACGCGGCGGGGGACGAGCCGCTTCGTTAGCCGCACTCCCGCGGACTACGCGGCGGGGGACGAGCCCCCGCCCTACTTGTCGGCGGGCAGGAAGTTGAACTCGACGCGCCGATTCTTCTCGTACGCCGCCTTGTTCTTGGCCGGGTCGAGCGGACGGTCCGGACCAAAGCCCACGGGGACCAGACGGCTGCGGCCAACGCCGCGCTCCACCAGCGCCGCCACAACCGAGGACGCACGCGCCTGACTGAGTTTCTTGTTCTTCTTGACGTTACCGGTCGAGTCCGTGTGGCCTTCCACCTGCACGCGCACTTCGCTCTTCTCTTTGAGCGCCGCGGCGCATTCATCCAGGATCTTGATGCTCACGTCGCCTACGATCGTCGCCTTGTTCACCGCGAACTGAATCTGCTTCTTGAACACGATCTTGTCGTTCTCAACTTCGATCGTGTCGTACTTCTTCGGCTCCGGCGGCGGCGGCGGCAGCTCGTCCGGGCAGCCGTCCATGTCGTCCAAACCATTGAACGTCTCCGGCTTGTCTGGGCATTTGTCGTCGTGGTTCGGGTAGTCGATGATGCCGTCGCCGTCGTTGTCGACATCCGGGCAGCCGTCCGCGTCCTCAAAGCCGTCCTTGTCCTCGGCGTAGTTCGGGCACTTGTCCTTGGCGTCGTCGATGCGATCGTTGTCGTTGTCATTGTCCGGGCAACCGTCTTCGTCGAGGAAGCCGTCCTTGTCCTCGGGCTGGTCCGGGCAACGGTCAAACTGGTCCTTGATCCCGTCGTTGTCGCGATCGTATTCGGGGCAACCGTCCTCGTCTTCGTCGTTGTCGAAGTCCTCGGGATCGTCCGGGCACTTGTCCGCGGCGTCGCAAATCCGGTCGCCGTCGCGATCCGGGCAGCAGCCCTTCTGGTCCTTGACCGCCGCAGCCTTTTCCGTGTGCTCTTTGGCGATGCTCAGGTTGTGACCCGCGCTGAGCATGTCGCCGTAGCTGGATTCCAGGTTGGCGAAATCGAGGAACGCTTCCGCCAGCGCCAGATCCTTGGGCGCGCAGTAGTACGCCGGAACTTTGACCTGGCGAATCGTCTCGCTCAGCTTGGCCGATTCTTCCTGCACTTCCCCGCCCGTGGCGCAGGCCGTGGCAAGAAAGGTCATGGCAATCAGGAGAAGCAGTTGCCGAAGGCTAGCGCTCATTTGCCCCCCTTCGGTGCCGGTGCGGCAGCAGGCGCGGGTGCGACGGGCGCCATCGAGCCCGGAACGACGGGCGCCTTGGGCGCAACCGGTTCCTTGGGCGCGAACTTCAGCAGGCGCGCCTTGCGTTCCTTGCCCAAACGCGCGACGTCCTGCGCCTTCTCAGCGGCCAGCTGCGCCAGCTTGGCATATTCAGCGGCCTGCTCGTACATGCCTTCGCCCGTCAGCTTCTTGGCTTTCTGGAAGTAGGATGTCGCCCGCGTGTACTCGTAAGGCGCGAATTCTTCGCCTTCCAATTTCGTGGCTTCGTCGAGTTGTTTCTGGGCATCGCCGAGCGACTGCTGCGTGGAAACCGCGCCACAGCCGAGCGCAGAAAACACCAGCGCCGCGCAAGCGAGCGCACGCGTGAAAGCCGCATTTTGCAACCGATTTCGGCGGGCAACGGCTGGGCGAACGATGGCGTCCAAGATGGTTCTCCGCGCGAGGTTGAGCGCGCCAAGGCCAGCGGCATCAAGCTCCAAGCTCGCTACTTTCACCGCGGGTCGCCGCCCTGTCAAGCTGACCGCCCGTTTCCACGGTGAATGCGGGCGTGAAACACACTTGTCAGCAGGCTATGCGGTGGGCCAAGATGCGCCTGCTGCGGCGTCGCCCGGCACGGAGATTCATGGCGCACTCGTCCTCGTTTCGCCTGCGCGTGTTGATCACTGTGAGCGCTGTTTTGGCGCTCGCATCGGTTGGCGGCTGCAAGAAAGTTCAAGCCGATCGACAGCTTACTGCCGCTGAAAAGCAGGCCAACACGGCGATTGAGAAGTACTCGGCAGCGTCTGCGGAGGCCAATGCCGCGCATCAGGCCGTCCTGCAGAGCTTTGAGCAGGCCAACCACGCGAGCGACTTGACCCTGTACAAACAGGCGCTTCGCGAGAAAGTGCTGCCGGCGATGGACAGCTTCGTCGAGCGCCTGAAGAAGATGCCGACGGAAACGCCGGAGCTCAAGCGCATTCACGGCGAGTTGCTGGATGCCTACCAAATGGCGCGCGGCGAGATCGACGCGTTTGAGCGCGAGCTGGAAGGCGTCGATGGCCTGGCGAAGTTTGGCGACATTCGCGTCCGACTGCAGACGGGCGTGCGCACGTACCGCGAATCACTTGCGGCCTACTATGCCGCCAACAAACGCCAACTGAAGCTCGACGGACGGACCGCTGAGTCCACCAGCCACGCACCGGAAGCAGCGACGCCCACCACTGCGGCGATCACGACTGCGGTGAACGCGTCGGCCACGGGACAATAGTCCTCATTCTGGAACGCCTGTGACCGAACACCTGCCCGCCAACTTGCCTTCACACGACCTGCAAGCGCCGTCGCTCGGCTCGGAACTGCGGGCGTTGTGGCAGACGATGCGGCCGCACCAGTGGATCAAGAACGTCTTTGTGTTGGTGCCGCTGGTCTTTGCCGGCCCGGAACTGCTGGCGCAGCAGAAGCTGAGCGCGGTGATGGTTGGGCGCGTGGTGCTGGCGATGCTGTGCTTCTGCCTGGCGTCGAGCGCGACGTACGTCCTGAACGATCTGCTGGATGCCGAAGCGGATCGCGCGCACCCGGTCAAGCGCCTGCGGCCCATCGCGGCGGGACGGTTGCGCGAACCGCGGGCGAAGTTCTGGCTCGGCGTGCTGCTGGGCGTGGACGCGCTCCTGACCACAGCGATCGCGCTCTGGGTCGGCGAGACAGGTTGGATCTACGCCCTGGCGATTGCCGGCTACTTTGTCCAGAACCTCGCGTATTCGTTGGGCCTCAAGCGCGTCGCATACGTGGATGCGGCGATTATCGCGACTGGCTTTCTGTTGCGCGTGCTGGCGGGATCGGCGGCGGCGCCGGTGCAGGCGTCCCACTGGCTGCTGGCGTGCACCGCGCTGCTGGCGATGTTCCTGGCGCTGGGCAAACGCAAGCATGAAGTGCTGACGTCGGACGTGAAGCACCGCTCGAACCTCAAGGTCTATCGGCTGTCCCACCTGAACTTTGCGCTGGCGCTGCTGGCCCTGCTCACGTCCGCGGCCTACCTGTTCTACACGCTGGACCCGGAGACGGTGTTCCGCTTTCACACCGCACGCCTGCCGTGGACGACGCCGTTTGGCGTATTTGGCCTGTGGCGGTTCTCGCAGTTGTTGGATGCGCGGGATACGGCGCACAGCCCGACCGAACGGATGCTGCGCGACACGCCGTTCCTCGTGAACCTCGTGGCCGGGACGCTGACGGTCGGCCTGCTGATCTACGGCGTGCTGCCGGAATGAGCCGCCTGCTTGCCGTGTGCCTGGCGCTTGGGTTGACGGCGTGCGGCGCTGCCGATGCGAACACTCCGGAGAATCCGGTGCGCGCGGCGCTGGAGCAGTCCGTCGCCGGCCTGGATGCGCAACAGCCGCTGATCCTGCGCTACAACCCCGCCGCCTGTGCCTGCCCGCCTGCGGAAGTGCGCCTTGACGGCCAATGGCTGCGCGCGGAGCTGACGGGCGACGGGCCGCTCCAAACGTGGCTGGCGGGTCTTGCCCGGACGCCGCAGGAGAACCTGCCCGTGGCGTTGCAGGTGCTGGGCCAGATCGAGCGCGACGTCCTGCGCACGCCGCAAGGCAGCTACGCGGTGCGCATTGAAGTCAGCAAGATCCTCAGTCCGCCAGCGTCGGCCACGCCGCCGAAGTGAATGACAAATCGGTAGAAATGTTGACGTCCGCGCCAGCCCTGCCCACAGTTGCGCGCGCGCGGCGTCGCCGCAGTCATCGAGGTATCGCGTGAAGAAACAGCTGTTGTTGCTCGTCCTGGGTCTGGGTCTTTTGCCGGCGAGTCTGGCGTTCGGCGCGCCCGCCGCCAAGCCCGAGGCGCTCGAGCTGCAGGTTTCCCTGAACGACAAGAAGGTCGGGACGGAGACGCTCCGCACGCAGTCCGGCCAGGAAGGTCGCTACGATTCGCTTGAGGCGTCCCTGCAGGACAAGGTCAACAAGGTCTGGAAGTCGTTCCAGCAGCGCGCCACGCTCGACAGCCAAGCGGACGGCACCATCAAGAGCTATCGGCGCGGCATCTACGTCACCGGCGCGACCATCAACACCAATCTTTTCAGCTACAACGGCGGCTGGCGCGTGGGCGCGCAGGCGGATGCGGGATCCAAACCGAAGGTGACGGACCTCAAGCTCAAGCCGCCGTTTGTCGTGCTGGACGAACGCAGCGTGGCGCTCGTCGTGTTGGCGGCGGAGAAGCTGGGCAAGCTGGGCGAGGCGGACTACGTGCGCGTAGACAACGCGACGACGGGACACCTGACGCTGACGTCTGAGACGCTCGCGGCCGATGGCAAGCACTGGACGCGGCTGCACTTGCGCGACGGCAAGACCGTCAATCTGGAAGTGCTGAAGAGCCCGGGCGGCCAGGTCGTGGCGGTCAAAGGCCTGGAAGGCTGGAGCGGCGTCACCACGGGCCAGAAAGTGCCAGGCAACCTGACGCCAGTGGCGCATGAACCCAGGGAGGCGAAGGCAGTCGAACTGCCCGCGCCGGTCACACCAGCGCTGCCGCCACGCCCTCCCAAACCCCTTGCTCCGTAACGATAAATTCAACCGCGCAGATCGCGCTTGATTCTGCCACCAGATCGCCTACGCTTTCAGGACGTCGGCGTCGACCTGCATCGAGCAGGCGGAGACCGACACGGAGGGCCTATGCGCCGGCAGATGTTCAAGTCCAAATTGCACCGTGCGACCGTGACGCAGGCAGACTTGGAGTACGAAGGTTCCGTCACCCTTGACCAGAACCTCATGGAAGCCGCTGACATCATTGAGCATGAAGCCGTTCACATCTGGAATGTGACGCAGGGCACGCGTTTGCAGACGTACGCGCTCAAGGGGCCACGCGGCTCCGGCGTTTGCTGCGTCAACGGCGCGGCCGCGCACCTGTGCAATCCCGGCGACAAAGTCATCATCGCGACGTTCACGGAATTGGAGGACGCCGAGGCGCGCCTGCATGTTCCAACCGTCGTGCTGCTGGGCGAGGGCAACCGGATCCTGGACGCCCACGCGACGGAAGTCCCCGGCCCGCTGAAGCGCGCCGCGTGGGTGTGAACGCCCGAGCTTGATTGCGATCCCAACCTGCACCATGCTGCGCGCTGAACCCGATGGGAAGGTGCAGACATGGCGATTCCGACAGGCCCGGCTGGACGCGGCAAGCCCAAGAAGCCCCAGCCAATTGCTGAAGAAATTCGGACGCCTGTGGCGTCGACTGCGCGGCGAACAACCGATCGGCTGAGCCCCGAGGATCTCGCGCGGGCGCGTGCCGCAGCGGAGCGCGCGGAAGCCCGTGGTCTGCTGGATCGCGCGCCGCCGCCGCCTCAGGAAGGCCGCGACGCGGTCTCGCCGGCTGTGCTGACGCTGACGCTCGCGGACTTCTTTGATCTGTTCTACCAGAACCGCATCACGGCGGCGGACATCACGATCGATGAACTGCTGCAGATGCGCGACAATGCTGCGTGGCCGGAGACGTTCACGGCGGGCGATCCGCGCGGGCTGTTCACGGAAGCGATGTGCCGCCGCGGCGAGTTTGTGCCGCTGGCTTGGCACGATAACGGCATGTATTTTGCGACCTGCAAGGACGACGCGGCGCAGGACGAGTTGATTCGCGCGCTGGACCTTCTGGTGCGCACGGAAGTGACGCTGTTTACCGCGACGCCTGAGATCCTGGACGCCGCGATTACCTGGCTGTATCGGCGGTAGACTTGAAGCTGCTCCTCGCATTGGCGTTCTTTGTTCCCGCTACCGTGTTTGCTGCCGCGCCGGCCACACTCAGCCAGATCGCGCTCGATCACCTGAAGGATCCGTCCGGCATCAAGCTGACTTCCATCGGCGATCGAACGCTGATCGCCGTTCCGCCACCCGCGGGCGACGACAAAGGCGCCTTCTGGTACGGGGTCGACCCCGGCATGGACGCGCAGACCGCACGCGTCGTCTGGAGCAGCCGCGTCGCGTGCCCGGTCGCGAGCAGCAGCGGCGAAGTGTTGGCGACGCCAAGCTTGGTCCTCTGCCGCACCGACCATGACGTCTTCGCCTTGGCGCCGCAGGATGGCAGCGTGCGCTGGCGCTTTCACCACAAACAGAAGCTGGCGGCGATGGCGACAGCGGGCCAACGGGTCGCGGTGAGCGTCGACAATGAAGAGCTGAACGTGCTGGATCTGGCCAATGGCCGCGTGCTGCGGCGTTTTGCCATGCACGGCGCGCCCCTCCAGGCGGCGGCGCAGTCGCCCAATGGCCCGCTGGCGTTCATCGTCGTGCGGATGCCGGAAGGCGCGCCTCCGGGACACAGCCACCGCATTGTCGCGCAGCCGTTGGCGGAAGCGGCGAGCACCACGGAAGCGAAGCTGGAACCGCTGCAGCCGCTGTGGCACGTCGCGTTTGGCGGCGCGGATTACCGGCTGGTGCCGAGCCAGAGCGCGTTGGTGGCCACGCCCGTGGCGGGCGTCATCGATGCCCGCGATCTGGCGACTGGCAAGACGCTGTGGGCCGATCCGGTGCCGCTGCTGCCGACGCTGGAGCCGCTGACCGATGGCCTCGCGGTGGGCGGCATTCGTCCGGACGGCGTGCGCTGGATCGGCATCGCCGACGCCCGCACCAGGATCACGACCTGGCGGCGCGCGTGGCCGTTCGGCGCGCTGCATGGCGTCGGTCTGGACAATGGCCACGTCGTCTGGCTGGGCGACGGCGGCTGGCTTGTGACGCGCGCGACCGACGGACAGCTGGAAGCAAGCGCTGAGACCGCCGATGACGGCGAAATCGCGACAGTGCAGGCCGCCGACCATGTCCTGACGCTCCTGCTGTGGCACGGAAAGTCGGGCGGGGCATGGCAGCAGGTGGCGTTGAGTCCGAGCCAGGCGCCACCGCCGTTGCCGGAACAGCCGCCGTTGGATTGGCTGGCCCCCGGTCGACAGCTCATCTTCTTTGATTTTGAGCACATCGGCCGCGACCCACAGACGCTCCTGCCCGGCGACGGTACGATGCAGGGGCTGACGGTGTGGCCCATGGCGACGACCGATGGCGGACGGCTGGAATACCGGCGCCAGGACGCCAAGGGCGTGAGCCAGTTGGGCGCGCAGACCACGACGCGCGAGGCGCTGGCGACGGCGCCGCGCATGGACCTGACGCTGCTGCCGGGCGACGTGACCGCGACGGATCGGACGACGCTGCGGCTCAGCAAGGCGCTGTGGCAGACGCTGACCCAAACGGGCCGCGTGGAGATGGCGCTGGACGGCGAACCGTTGGCGCTGCACGTGGAGGGGCTTGCGTCCGTTCGGCTGCAGGCGCGCGACAAGGCCGGCGCGTTCCGGTGGGCGGACGTCGACGTGCAGGTGGCGGCCAATGAGGACGGCAGCGTGCGGCTGTGGTTGATGCCGTATGGCGATTCAGCAATCGCAGCGCGCGCCGAGCTGCCGCATCGAACGTGGGCGCTGATGAGCGTGGATTGGCGGCCGATTGCCGCACCGACCGAAGAGACAAAACAGCGCGGCAAGTTGCTGCCGGGCAAGAAAGCCCCCAAACCGCGCAAGAAGAAATAGCGCCACCCGCAGGAGTTCCCATGGCAGCAGCCAAACCCAAGGCCACATCGGCCGACGCGCCGACAATTGGCGCGTGGCTCAGTGCCAACGTCACGCAGGATCCGCGCGCGCTCGCGTGGTTCGACCACGTCGGCGCCGAGGATCGCATCGCCCGCGCGTACCGGCAGTTGCTGGCGGGCTACGACAAGGATCCAGCGGCGGTACTCAAGACCACGCGCAAGGTTGAAGGCGTGCACCATGGCCACGTGACGGTGCGCGACATCAACTACTTCTCCATCTGCGCGCACCACTTCCTGCCATTCTTTGGCCACGCCGCGATTTCCTACGTACCGGGCGACCGCATTGTCGGCTTGGGCAAGCTGCCTCGGCTGGTGCAAATTTACTCCCAGCGCTTCCAGATCCAGGAGGACCTGGTCAAGGAAATCGCTGAAGCGATGATGACGCACGGCGGCGCGCGCGGCGTACTGGTGACCGCAAATGGCCGCCACATGTGCATGTGCAGCCGCGGACCGTCCGACCAGACTGCCGTCACGGACACGTCCTACTCGCTCGGCAGCTTGCAGGGCATCACGCGCCATGAGGACGTGCGGGTATGAAGCGCGCGCTGCTGGCTCTGTGCCTCCTGGCCGCCTGCAAACCCGCGCCGTCCGCTGTGGTGGCGTTTGCCGATCGCGCGACCGCGGTGGCGAAGGTCAACGTGGCCGAAACCGGGCCAAAGCTCGCCGTCGAGACCGTGACCGTTTACGAGCCGTATGAGTTGCGCGAAGTGGCTTTCTCCGGTGTGCCCGCCAACGCCCTGCTGGACAGCGTCTACGGCGACAAATGGCGCAAGGCGGAAGCACTTTCGCTCATCGCGCTGGACGGCTACACGTCGACCGTGCCGGTCAGCCGCTTCCTTGCGCACAAAGCCTGGTTCGCTTTTGCGCGGACGGACCGCGCAGATTTCGCGCTCGACAAGAAGGTGCCCAAGGTCGAAACCGTCAGCATCGCGCCAGTCTACCTGGTGTGGGACAGCGCCAAGGACGCGGCGATTCGCGCTGAAGGCGACTATGGCTGGCCGTACCAACTGGCCAACGTCAAGCTGACGACGTTTGCCGACGCGTTTCCAGGCCTCGCGCCGCCGGAGCCGGGGACGCCGGAGAGCGCGGTGGGGTTTGAGCTTTTCACGCGCTACTGCGCGACGTGCCACAGCCTGGACGGCCATGGCGGCAAGGTGGGTCCGGAACTGAACGCCCCGCACAATGTGACGGAATACTGGCAACCGCAGTGGCTGCACCAGTGGATCGACAACCCGCAGTCCATTCGCAAGGGCACGGCGATGCCCGGGATGCCCGCGCAGGTACCGGAGCGGCAGAAGGCCATCGCCAACGTCATCGCGTACCTGAAAGCGATGACCCACGGGCAATAGCTAGTCTTCCCAGACCTCAGCGGGCGCGCGCCATGCGGCAAACGCGAGGAACGCGCCGTAGTACAGCGTATTGGGCACGAGCCGCAGGGCGAAACCGGCGTCGCGACCGGCGTCCGTCCCCGCCAAAATCAGGATGTCCGCCAGCGGCCACAGCGCATACTGGGCGATCTCAAACTGCGCGAGGTCGTAGATCCAGTTGCGCGTCGCTTCCGACACGCCCGCCACGCGCCGCGGCAGCACGACCGCGCGCCAGACGACCGCCAGCAGCAGGAACAGCAGCTCATACGCGAGGAACGTGTGGCGCAGCGTGGGGAACGCCTGCGGCAGGATGGCGATCGCCGCGCCCTGCGCGACGGGCACGAAGAGCGCGAAGCCCAGCGACACCAGCCATGGCCGCCAACGGGTGCGCTGCGGCGTGCCAAAGCGCTCGGCGAGCAGGAAGAACCGCCAGTCGCCCGCGATGACGAACGCGATCGCCAGCGGCTGGTTGAGCGGGGAAGTCGACGGCAGCGGATTCCACGCACCGGTCAGGAAGTTGTCGAGGCAGAGCTGCAGTGCGAACAGGCTGAGCACGGACCGCAGCCAGCCCTTGCGCTGGCGCGTCAGCCAGAGCAGCGTCGCCGCCGTCAGCACCCAGCCGGCCAGCGGCTGGTTGAACGGGCTATCGTAGAGTTTTTGCCACATGCGTCACGCGTCCAGTTTGTCCGCGAGCAGCGCGGCGATCGCCTGAGCATCAGCTTTGCCGGCAAGCTGCCGCATCGCCTGACCCACAAAGAAGCCGACGAGCTGTTTTTGCCCCGCGCGGTACTTGGCTACCTCGCCCGGGAACTTGGCCAGCACCGCGTCAATCACCGGTTCCAGCGCGGCGACGTCGCTGACAACCGCGCCCGCCAACGACTCCGCATGTGCGAGCGCGTCGGGAAGCGGCTGGGCAGTATCGGCAAAAGCCGTCTGCAGCAGGTCCGCGAGCATCTTGTTGGCCAGCTGCCCTGCCCGCCACTTGCGGCAAATCCGCAGCAGCGCCGGCATCGCCGCGTCGACCTCGGGCCACGGCCGGTCATTGCGCTGCAACTGCGCCTGCACCTGCGTCATCAGGAACGGCGCAAACGCGCTGGCGAGCTCAGGCGCGTCCGCGATCGTCCGGTCAAACGCGTCCGCGCGCGGCGGCTCCTCGCACAGCCAATTCGCCGCGCGGGCATCCAGACCCAGCTCGCCCTGATACCGCGCCTTGCGCGCCGCCGGCAGCTCCGGCAAATCCGCGCGCTGCAGCGCCAGCCACGCCGCGTCGATGTGCAGCGGCAGCAAGTCTGGATCGGGAAAATAGCGGTAATCCGCCGCCTCTTCCTTGGACCGCATCGACTCCGTGCGCGCCAGATCCGCGTTCCACAGCCGGGTTTCCTGGCGGATCGCTTGGCCGTCTTGAATCACATCAGCCTGCCGCCCGATCTCATGGGCGATGGCGTCGCGCACGCTGCGGAACGAGTTCATGTTCTTGATCTCGACGCGCGTGCCGAACGCATCCTGACCGATCGGTCGAATCGAGACGTTGGCGTCGCAGCGCAGCGAACCTTCTTCCATGTTGCCGTCGCACACGCCGAGCGTCACGAGGATGCCGCGCAGCTCGCGCAGGTAGCTGACCGCCTCATCGGGCGTGCGCAAATCCGGATGCCCGACGATCTCCACAAGCGGTGTGCCGGCGCGGTTGAGATCGACGCGCGTGCCGGAATCGCCGTGGATCGACTTGCCCGCGTCTTCTTCCAGATGGATGCGCTGGATGCGCGCGACCTTGCCGTCGTCGAGCACGATCTGGCCGTCCAGGCAGACGGGCAGCTCCGCTTGCGTGATCTGGTAGCCCTTGGGCAGGTCGGGGTAGAAGTAGTTCTTGCGGGCAAACACGGAGATCGACTGGACGGTGCAGCCCGTGCCCAGACCCGCGCGGACGGCCAGACGCACGACTTCCGCGTTCAGGACCGGCAGCGCGCCGGGCAAGCCAAGGCAAACGGGACAGGTGCGCGTGTTGGGCTCGCCGCCGACGGTGACGGCGCAACTGCAGAAGATCTTGGTCCGCGTCAGCAACTGCGCGTGCACTTCCAGACCAATGACCGCCTCAAACGCGCTCATGCGACCTCCAGCGTCGGGTCAAACGCGCGCTGCAGCACATCGCCAACCGCGAGGATCGTGGCTTCGTCAAACGCCCGGCCGATCAACTGCGCGCCGATCGGCAGGCGCTGGCTGTCCACGCCGACGGGCACAGCGAGCGCGGGCAGACCGGCAAGACTCGGCCCAACGGTGAACGCGTCCATCAGGTACATCGCCAGCGGGTCGGCTACTTTCTCGCCCAACCGCCACGGCGGCACCGGCGACGTAGGACCGAGCAACAGGTCGCACGACTGCCACGCTTGGGTAAAGTCGTCGGCGATCTTGCGGCGGACGCGGCAGGCCTTCTGGTAGAACGCGTCCTGAAAACCCGCGGACAGCGCGAACGTGCCGAGCAGGATGCGCCGCTGCACTTCCTTGCCCAGCGCGTCGGCGCGGCTGTGCGTGTAGAGCGCGTCGAGCGTCTGCGGGTTCGGCGCGCGCTGGCCGTAGCGCAGGCCGTCATAGCGCGACAGGTTGGCGGAAGCCTCCGCTGTCGCCACGAGGTAGTACGCCGCGATCGCGTGGCGCGTGTGCGGCAGGGACACCGGGACAATCACGGCGCCGCGGGTCCGCAAAGCGTCCAGCGCCGCTTCCATGCGCTGCTTGACGTCGGCGTCGAGGCCTTCCGCCGCCGCCAGATGCTCGCGCGCGACGCCGATCCGCAGGCCGGCGAGATCAGCGCGCCAGGTGACGGCAGAAACCGGCTCGTCCGTGGACGTGGCATCCAGCGGGTCGCGACCGGCGATGACGGCGTAGACGCGGGCGACATGCCGCACGGTCCTGGCCAGCGGCCCAACCTGATCGAGCGAAGACGCGTAGGCGACGACGCCCGAGCGCGAGACACGGCCATAGGTCGGCTTGAGCCCCGCAAGGCCGCAGAAAGCCGCGGGCTGGCGAATCGAACCGCCGGTGTCCGTGCCCAGCGCGGCCCATGCCATGTCAGCGGCAACGGCAGCGGCCGAGCCACCGGAACTTCCGCCGGGCACGCGCGTCACATCCAGCGGATTGCGCGTCGGGCCAAAACCGGAGAGCTCCGTGGACGAACCCATGCCGAATTCGTCCATATTGGTCTTGCCGACGAGCACCGCGCCCGCCGCCAGCAGGCGCGCCACGACCGTCGCATCGCGCGGCGGCATGTAACCCGCGAGCATGCGCGACCCGGCGGTGAGCGGCTGGCCCGCCACGGCGATGTTGTCCTTCACCGCAATCGTCAGGCCGTGCAGCGGCGCGCTCCGGTCGGGCTGCGCATCCAGCGCGGACGCACGCGCGCGGGCACCTTCGGCATCGACGTGCAGGAACGCGGCGATCTCCCCGTCGCGCGCGGCGATCCGGCTCAGGCAAGCTTCAACGTGCGCGGTTGCCGTCATCCGATCACCCGCGGCGTCAAGAAGCACCCGCCATCCTGGGCCGGCGCGTTGGCGAGCGCCTGCGCCTGCGTCAGCCCCACATGCGGCACATCGGCGCGCGGTTGCAGCCCCTGCTCGTGCGGGTGCACAAGCGGTGCCACGCCCGCGACGTCGACTTCGTCCAGCACGGCGACCAGCGCCAAGACGCGCTCAAGGTCGCGCGCCACGTCCGGCAACTCAGCGTCAGTCAGCGACAGTTTGGCCAGCTTGGCCACCTGCCGGACGATGTTGGCGTCGACGTGCACCGCCATCAATGCGCTCCGGCGGTCACCGGACGACCGGCGGCGGTTTCGATGGCGGCGGTCAATTCGGCGCGGATCCGGTCGCGCGCCTCGGGTGAAGTCGCTTCGCAGCGCAGCACCAGGACCGGCCCGGTATTGGACGCGCGCACGAGGCCCCAGCCATCCGCGAATTTCACCCGCACGCCGTCGATATCGATGACGTCGTGCGTCGCGCGGTATTTCGCCGTCACCGCCGCGACGACGCCGAACTTGATGTCATCCGGACACGTCAGCCGCAGTTCCGGCGTGGCAAAGGTCTGCGGCACGCCAGCCAGCAGGCTCGACATCGGCCCCTTGTGGTTGCTGAGGATTTCCAGCAGCCGGCAGGAAGTGTAGGTCGCGTCGTCGTAGCCAAAATAGCGGTGCTTGTAGAAGATGTGGCCGCTCATCTCACCGGCCAGCAGCGCGTGCTCGTCCTTCATCCGCTGCTTGATCAGCGAATGTCCGACCTTGGACATCACCGGCCGACCGCCGTGCGCCGCGATGTCGTCAAACAACGTCTGGCTGCACTTCACTTCGCCGACGATCGACGCGCCCGGCTCCACGGCCAGCAGCGCCCGCGAGAGCACGATCATCAACTGGTCGCCCCACAGGATGTGACCCTGCTCATCCAGCACGCCGATGCGATCGCCGTCGCCGTCGTAGGCAATGCCCACGTCCGCCTTCTGTTCCAGCACCGCCTTGCGCAGGTCCAGCAGGTTTTCTTCCACCGTCGGATCCGGGTGGTGGTTGGGAAAGTGGCCATCGGGATCCGTGAACAAACCGGTCACTTTGGCACCGAGGCGCTCCAGGATCTTGGGCGAAATCGGCCCGGTCGGACCGTTGCCACAATCCACGACGACGTTCAGCTTGCGCGGCCCCAACGTGATGTGGCTGGTCAGCCAATCGGCGTACGGCGTGTGAATATCGACGTCCGTCACCAGGCCTTTGTGCGCCGGAGTCACGTAGTCCGACTGCTCAGTCAGCACGCGCAGTTGCTGAATGTCCTCGCCGTGCAGCGTGTTCAAGCCGAGCATGACCTTGCAGCCGTTGTCCTCGGCGGGATTGTGGCTGCCGGTGATCATGACGCCGCCGCCGACGTCCAAGTTGTGCACCGCGAAATAGAGCATGGGCGTGGCGACGACACCGATGTCGCGAACCGTGAGACCGGAGTCGGTCAGGCCAGCGAGGAAGGCCTCGTGGATGCGCGGGCTGGAGAGGCGCGCGTCGCGACCGAGGGCGAAGACCGGCTTGCAGCCGCGGCGGGTTGCGAGCGTGCCCACGGCGCGGGCGATGGCGTAGGCGTCGGGCGAAGTCAGATCGCGGTCGGCAACGCCGCGGATGTCATAGGCGCGAAAGATGTTCGGATTCATCGGGAGTCCTTTGGGCCACGCGGCCGCGATGCATGGTAAGTCGCCGATCGCAGTCGGGCAACCCCGTGCGGGGAGCGACGGCGTACGGGAGGTGATCCCGGGAGCGATTGGGCGGAAAATAAATTCGCGGCAAAAGTCGCGAATCCACGAACACCAGATCGGCGACGCAACCGAGCGGCGCTGGCGGGACTTGCGGAAGGCGATCGTACGGTCGGCCTCGCGCCGTCTACATCAACCAGGCCGGCGTGGC
>CAINLT010000008.1 GCA_903850505.1 uncultured Myxococcales bacterium
AACCACACGCACATCAAGTTCCGCTGTCCAAAGGATGGCTGCGCTGCGCCGGTGGACATGCCGGACGTGGACGTGCAGGCGGACTTGCCAGAAGACGACACGGAAACGGACGACGACGCGGATCCGTCAGACGCCCCATAGCCGCGCCGCGTTGCCGCCGGCAATCTGGGCAAAAGCGGTGTCGTCGACGATGCGCCGCGCCAGGACCGTCCGCTCGCGGCCCATTTCATACGGCACAATCGGAAAATCGGTGCCGTACAGCACGCGGTCGGCGTGGCGTTCCAGCTGCGCCCAATCCAGCGCGTCCGTGAAGTAGTCTGCGCACGCCATCGCGGTGTCGAGGTAGAGGTGCGGAAACTCGTCGCAGAGGTCGAGGTAGTCGCTGTACTCGTCCGCGCCGATGTGCGGCACCACGAGCTTCAGCTCCGGCAACTGCTGCAGCACGCGCCGCGTCCGGGACACGTTACAAATCGCGTGGCAATCGACGCCGTACGCAGCGCTCGCCGGTTCCCGCCCCGCGTGCACGACCGCGGGCACGCCCAGCTCCTGACACGCCGCGAGCACGTCCAGCGTCGCCGGGTCGTCAATCGCCACGCGCTGCACATGGCAATGCAGCTTGATGCCGCGCAGCCCGTGCACGTCGATGGCCTCTTTGACAATCGCCCGCGCATCCGGCTCGCCCGGCAGCACCGTGCCCACGCCGATAATCGCCGACTCCGCCGCCGCCAACTGCGCCAAATAGCGGTTCAGCGACCGCGACGCGCCGGGCTTGTGGGCAAAAACCAGCGCCACCATCCGCGCGACGCCATTTTGCTGCAGGTGCGCGATGGCCTCCTCGGACGTGCCGCGAAACGCGATGTGCCAGGCATTTGTGTCAAACCAGCGGTGCAACGCGGCGAACAGCGGCTGCGGAAAAAGATGGACATGTGCGTCGATCATCCCTTCCAGCGCCCCTTGGCCACGACGACGCTGCTCGCGCGCGGCTTCCTCGGGCGTCGGCGGCGCCAACGGCCGCAACGGCGGCAAGTGCATGTGTTCAGCGCAGCAGGGAACGAGTTCAGGCGAAGGCGTCAGCATGGCGTTGGATGGTAGCCCAGAAGCGCGTTGCATGGCATCCTTCCGGCCTTACTTGCGAGGGTGCCATGCGTCGTGTTGTTGCCAGTCTGTCTTCTGTTGCCGTTGCTGCCTGTGGTGGCGCCCCCGCGCAGGTTGCGCCCGCGCCCGTCGCGGTTCAGCCGGCGACGACGGTGAACGTCTCGCTCGCCGATGTGGGCCTGGACGCTGGCGCGCTCGACCGCACCGTCGACCCGTGCACCGATTTTTACCAGTTCGCATGCGGCGGCTGGATCGCCAAGACGGAGATCCCGGGCGACGAAGCGTCATGGTACCGCTCCTTCAATGAAATCGACCGGCGCAATGAAGCGGCGCTGCGCGAGATCCTCGACAACGTGGCCAAGGATGAAGGCAGCAAGCTCGGCCGGTACTACGCGGCGTGCATGGACGAGACCGCGGTCGAAGCTGCCGGCGTCGCGCCGATCGCGGAACTGCTGAAGGAAGTGAAGGCGCTCAAGGACGTGAAGCAGGTGCCGGCGGAAGTTGGCAAGCTGCACCGCCGCGGCATCAAGCCGCTGTTTCGGCTGTCGGCGGAGCAGGACTTTGGCGACGCGACGCGCGTTATCGCCAGTCTGGATCAGGGCGGCCTGGGCATGCCCGACCGCGACGATTACCTGAAGGACGACGAGCGCTCCGTGAAGCTGCGCGCGGCCTATCGCAAGCACGTGCAGGCGATGCTGGAGCTGGCGGGCTGGAAGCCCAAGGACGCGGCGACGGCGACCGACGACGTCATGGCGCTGGAAACGGCGCTGGCCAAAATCTCCAAGACGCGCGTGGAGCGCCGCGATCCCAAGGGCCTGTACAACAAGATGACCCGCGCGGAGCTGGTCAAGGCCAACGCCAAGCTGGACTGGAACGCGTATTTCCTGCCGCTGGACGTTTCGCCGACGGACGTGAACCTGACGTCGCTGCCGTTCTTCGCCGGGCTGGACGGCCTGCTCGCGCAGACCAAGCTGCCGGCGTGGAAGAACTACCTGAGCTGGCACGTCGTGCGGTCGATGGCGGACGTGCTGCCCAAGAAGTTCGTGGACGAGGCGTTCAACTTCAAGAAAGCGGTGACCGGCCAGGCGGAGCAGAAGCCGCGCTGGCGGCGCTGCGTGCAGGACACCGACGATTCGCTGGGCGAGATGCTCGGCCAGCATTTCGTCGCGCTGCACTTTGGCGGCGGCAGCAAGCAGGCTGCGACGGAGCTTGTCGGCGCGATCCGCGCGGCGTTCGCCGACAACCTGAAGACGCTGGTGTGGATGGATCAAGTGACACGCGACAAGGCACTGAACAAGCAGCAGGAAATGGCGTTCCTCATCGGCTTTCCCAACAAGTGGCGGCAGTACACGTTTGAGACGGACGCGAAGTCGTACGCGAAGAACGCGCTGGCGGCGTCGATGTACCAGGTGGGGTACGACCTCGCGCGGATCGGCAAGCCGCTGGACCGCGAGCAGTGGCAGATGAGCCCGCCAACGGTCAACGCGTACTACGACCCGCAGCGCAACCACATGGTCTTCCCGGCGGGCATCCTGCAGCCGCCGTTCTTTGACGCCAAGTTCAGCCCCGCGGTGAACCTGGGCGGTATCGGCATGGTGATTGGCCACGAACTGACGCACGGCTTTGACGACGAAGGCGCGCAGTTCGACGCCCAGGGCAACCTGCGCAATTGGTGGTCGCCGGAAGTCGAAAAGCAGCTCAAGGATCGCACGACGTGCGTGGCCAAGCAGTACAGCGGTTTTGAGCTGCAGCCCAAGCTCTTCGTCAACGGCGAGCTGACCAACGGCGAGAACATCGCCGACATGGGCGGGCTGAAGATGGCGCTTGCGGCGCTGCGCAAAGTGCGCGAAAAGCAGACGGAAGTGAAGATCGCCGACGGGTTCTCAGAGGAGCAGCAATTGTTCATGGCCAACGCGCAGGCGTGGTGCGGCAAGATGCGGCCAGAGATGGAGCAGACGATGGTGAAGACCAATCCGCACTCGCCGGCGAAATTCCGCGTGAACGGGCCGATGGCCAACATGCCGGAGTTCGCGGCGGCGTTCCAGTGCAAAGCGGGATCGGCGATGAACCCGGCGAATCGCTGCGGTGTTTGGTAAGGGAGGCAAGCGATGCGGAAGTGGCAATCGTGGGCAATCGTCCTCGCGTTGGGGGTGAGCGCGGGTGCGTGCGGCGCGAAGGCGACCGCATCGGCGGATGACGCTGCGATCGAGGAGGACGCGGCGGCGGACAGTGCCGCGGACATCGCGGGCGATGTGTCAGCCGTCGCGGAAGCGTGCACCGAACCAGGCGGTTCGCCGTACGTGGAGACGAGCCAGCCGGACGTGACGCGCAAGAAATTCGCGCTCTCGCTCTTCCACTTCAACATCGAGTACGTCATCGGCGGGCTTGAATACATCGACGCAAAGGGCATCTCCACCGTCTTCACCGGCAACCCGGAGAATGTCGGCTGGACCAACGACAAGGTCGAGGACTTCATCGTCCGCGAGAGCTTCCTGCCGATCCTGCAGATGTACGAAAAGCATCCCGGCTGGGGCGTGAACCTGGAGTTGCAGGCGTACATGATTGACGTCATGGCGGCGCGCCACCCGGACGTGCTGATCCTGCTGCGCAAGCTGGCGCAGCGCGGTCAGGTGGAGCTGATCAGCTTTCACTACAACGCCCAGTTCTTCCTCGGCTTTCCGCGCGAGGATCAGCACCGCTCGCTGGCGGCGGTCAAGGCGACGTTTACCAAGCACTGCCTGCCGCTCTCCGGCGTGGTGTTCAACCAGGAAGGCCAGGCGGGCGAAGGTCGGCAGAAGATGCTGGTCGACGAGGGCTACAGCATCGGCGTGCATCCCAAGAACCTGTTCTACTACGTGCACCAGAAGACGCAGAATCCGTGGCCGTACTTCACCTCGGAAGGCGGGGACCTGATCGTCGGCGGCGCGGGCGTGGATTCGGCATCCGGGATCAACCTGACGTGGAATTTCCTGGACGACGGCGAGCTGCGCGCGGCGCCGGAAGTGTCGGGACAGGCGTTGAATCCGTACTTCGCGACGACGGCCGCGCACGACCCGGCGCGCGTGGCGGAATTTGAGAAGGAGCTCGCGGACACGGAGGCGGGCGGCTACTACATGGCGCGCATCAGCGACTACGTGCGCCACCTGAAGGCAGAGAAGGTCGAGCAGAAGCCGGCGCCAGCGCTGCTGGATGGCACCTGGCAGCCCAAGAGCACGGATTCTGTGCACCGCTGGCTGGGCGGACGCGGGCTGTGGGGCGCGGACGAGAACGATTTTGAAGTCCGCAAAGGCAACTACGAGGCGCGCACGCAGATCGCCGCGGTGCAAGTGCTGGCGGAGATCGCCCAGAAGGCTGGCAAACCGGCGGCGGATCAGGACGCGCGGCTGGCCAAGCTGTGGAAGGACCTGTGGCGCGTGGAAGTGAGCGACTGCTCCGGCGTGAATCCGTGGCTGGCGGAGGTGCAATACGCGCTGGACCACAATCCGCTGATCCTGGCTGACGCGAAGCAGCTGGCGACGGAGCTCAAGACGGCGCTCGGCTGGACGCACGCGCGCGTGGATCTGGCGGCGCGGACGGCCGAGGACAAACCGGCGGTGGCGGAGAGCTGGCCGACTGTGGACGCGCCGGCGGATGTGTCGACCGTGACCGTCACCGTCGATGGCCGCACGGCGACGACGACGTGGCTGCAGATCGCGCCGAAGCATTGGCGGCTGAAGGTCGCGTTCAGCGCGTCGACGCCGGAGAACGACCCGTTTGGCCGTGAGCTGAAGGTCAACTTCCCGCGCTTCGCCGACATCGTCGCATACAGCCCCGGGCTGATGGACGACGTCGTGCGCAGCTATCCGTTCAGCGCGTTCGAGTTTCAGGACGACCATGTGTGGCTGCCAGTGCCCAATGGCCTCATCGGCTTGGGCAATGACTGGTATGTGATCAAGCACGCGCGGCTGGAAAACCTCGCGGCGCGCGTCAACGTCACGACGCCCACCATCGGCTTCTGGGACGAGACCGTGCGTCTGGACCTGGCGCCGACCTGGCAATTCGACGTCCTGCAAGGCACGGCCGCGGACGCGCTGGCGGTTGCCAACGCGCTGAACATTGCGCCAACTGTGGATCTGTAACCCGAGGCAATCATGCTGCGACTCCATCTTGCTGCGCTCACCCTTCTGACAGCCCTGGCGCTGGCGGCGTGCGAACCAACGCCCTCGCCTTCCGGCTTTGACGCGCAGACGTTTGACGTCCAGACCGCGGACATCGCGCTCGGCAACGACGTGACGGCGAGCGCCGCCGACTTGACCGGCACCTGGGTGCTTGTCACGGACTGGTCGACTTGCGTCGCGATCGGCGACGAAATCGAGCTGCGCAACTACGAGCTGTCGCGGGTCCAGATCATCCAGGAGGGCGTGCAACTCCGCGAGGTGCGGGAAGATTGCAGCATCGCGAACACGCCGCTGCTCGGTTTGACGACGGTCGTGCCGCAGCCTGCCATCGACTCTGCCAATCCGATGAACACAGCGGCGTTCTTCCCGGCGAGCGGCACCGGAGCGCCCTACGTGGGCGGCGTCGAAGTGCAGACTTGGGGCCTGAAGTTCGCCAATCCGGAGACGGACACGATGCCGGCCACCGCGGATGACCCGCATGTCGTCGATTCGGACAAGGATGGCCATCCGGGCGTGACGCTCAAAGTCGGCGGCGTGTGCGACCTCTACGCCGCCCAACGCGCCATCATGGTCCGCACTGGCAAGCAGGAAGCCGATGGCAGCTTGAGCGGCGAAGGCGCGCGGCACGTCGTGCAAGTCGCGCTCGGCGCCAGCCAGGGCTTCTGCGCGCAGGCGTTCTCAACCGTGAGCAACCAGACGTTCAACCACTGGAAGATGCTGCGCGTCGACAAGAAGGGCATGAACCTCGATCAGGACGGCGACGGCACCGTTTCGTGCGCAGAAATCGTCCAGAATCAGCCGGTTTTCACCAATTGGATCGAGCCGGACGACACGCGCTGCGCAGCTTTCAAGAAGTAGGCGTCGCGCTGGCAAAACCGTGACACATGACGGCCCGCCATCACTGGCAACGCTTCGCGTTTTCTGTCAGATTACCGCCGCCGTCGCGAGCTTGACGGCATTCGGAGTCACCCGTGTCGACCGTCCTGCACTACAAGAGCAATCTTCGCGATATCTTCTTCAACCTGTTTGAATTCCACGATATCGCCAAGACTTCGCTGGGCCGCGGACCGTTCGTTTCAATGGACGCGGAGACCGCTCGCGACTCCTTGACCGAGTACGAGAAGCTCTGCAGCGGTGAGATTGCCGCGAGCTGGGCCGAATCGGACCGCATTCCGCTGGAAGTGGACGCGCGCGGCGACGTCACGCTGCCCAAGGCGCTGACCAAGGCGCTGAACAAGTGGTACGAAAAGGAGTGGTTCCGCCTGGAGCTACCCGAAAACATTGGCGGTTACGGCGCGCCGCCGAGCGTGAACTGGTCGGCCTTTGAGCTGACCGCGGGCGCAAATGCGGCGCTGGCGTTCTACCTGTTCGGCACGTTCATGGCGAAGATCGTTGACCGCCTGGGCACCGAGCAGCAGAAGAAGCTGTTCCTGAACGGACTCGCGGAAGAACGCTGGGGCGGATCGATGGTGCTGACGGAGCCGGACGCGGGTTCGGACGTCGGCGCGGGTCGGGCGAAGGCGCGGCACTTGAGCGGCGACATCTGGGAGATCGAAGGCACCAAGCGCTTCATCACCAACGGCGACTACAACGGCCCCGCGAACATCATCCACATGGTCCTCGCCCGCCCGGAAGGCGCGGATCTGGGCACCAAGGGCCTCTCGCTCTTCATCGTCCCGAAATTCTGGGTCAACGACGACGGCACGATCGGCGAACGCAACGGCGTGCGCGTGTCCAAGGTCGAGAAGAAGATGGGCCTCAAGGCGTCCGCGACCTGCGAAATGGTCTTTGGCGACGGCGATGTCCCAGCGCGCGGCTACCTGATGGGCGGCGTGCACGACGGCATTCGCCAGATGTTCCACATCATCGAGAACGCCCGGATGGCCGTGGGCATGAAGTCGATGTCGACGCTGTCCACCGCGTACCTCAACGCGCTGCAGTATGCCAAGGACCGCGTGCAGGGCGCAGATTTGACGCAGGCGTCCGACAAGCGGGCGCCCCGCGTGCGCATCATCCAGCACCCGGACGTGCGGCGGATGCTCATGGCGCAGAAGTCGCACGCGGAAGGCATGCGCGCGCTCGGGCTGTACATCGCGTGGCTGCAGGATCAGGTGGAAATCCTCGGCGGGCATACCAACAAGGACGCGGCCAAGATGGACGCGCGCAACGACCTGATGTTGCCGCTGCTGAAGGGTTACTGCTCGGAGAAGGCCACGGAGATGCTGGTGCTGTCCCTCCAGACCATCGGCGGATCCGGCTACATCCAGGATTTCCCGTACGAGCAGTACTGCCGCGACCAGAAGATCGACAGCCTGTACGAAGGCACAACGGCGATCCAGGCGCTCGACCTGTTCTTCCGCAAGATCGCCCGCGATGGCGGCCAGACCTTGCAGGGGCTCATGGAAGAAGCCATGGCAACCGCGCAGGGCACCGACGGCGGCGACGAGCTGGCCAACGAGCGCAAGGCGCTGCTGAAGGCGCTGGGGGACGTGCAGAGCATCCTCATGACGATGCTCGGCAAGCTCAATGACTCGGTCTACCACGTCGGCATTCACGGCAACAAGATCCTCTTCGCGCTCGCGGAAACGGTCATTGCTTGGCTCCTGGTCCGGCACGCCGCGATCGCGATCGTCAAGCTCCCGACGGCCAAGGGCGCGGACATCGGTTTCTACAAGGGCAAGATTGCCTCGGCGAAGTGGTTCTGCAGCCAAGTCCTGCCGGGCTTGACGCTGACCCGCAAGCTGGTGGAGAGCTCAGAGTTGTCGATCATGGATTTGCCGGAAGCAGCATTCTAGAGCTATATTGCAAACTTGTGGGACAGTCGCCCGACGCGAAGCTTGACTCTGGCCTCGCGTCGGGCCCTCCCAGGACTCGACCCC
>CAINLT010000009.1 GCA_903850505.1 uncultured Myxococcales bacterium
AGGAAATCGGCCAGCCCGGGAATGCGGTTGGCCGTCTGGCGCGCGAGCTTGCGGGCATTGTGAAAAGCCTGCTCGGCGGCAAACAGTTGCTCATAGGGCAACGGCTCCAGCAGCGGCGTGGGCGGCTCCCCCGCGTGCGCGGACAGGCGCTCGGCCACGCGCGCGGCGAACGGCTTGGTGAAGCCGACAGAAAACGCGGCTGAACGCGGCAACAGCGCCTGCGCCACGTGCACGGCGTACGCTTGGCGGCACAGCCCGCGGCGGACAGCGTCCTCCAGCGAGCCGGCCAAGTCCTCCGCGTCGACGCGCGACTCCTTGACCAGCGACTCCGCCACGCCGATGACCACCGCGTCGTCGCAAAGCTGTGAATCCGCGAGGTTCACCGCGATCTGGAACGCGTTGAAGGTCGCCAGCACGCGCCCGCGGTAGGCGCCAAAGCGCGCAGGCGGCGAGTTGCCTTCCAGGTGAATGAAGATGCGCCGCACGGGATCATCGCGGCCGAGGAGCGGAAGGCGCCCAAGCACGGCGGCAATCTCGTCATCGTACGCGCCACATGCCTTGAGGATGCGCGCCAGCCGCTGACCGCCGATTCGCCCAACGCAGACGTCGCTGTACAGGCAGTAGATGAGCGCGTCGACCTCAGCATCGTCGCCAAAGCAGATTTCACCCACTGCCTCGCCGCGGCTCTGCAGCCACAGCCGCGTTTCCAGGTGCGCGAGCAGCTTGTACGGCACTTGCGACTTGATGGCGGAGAGGCGGCCACGTTTGAGCGCCGCGCCAAAATCCTTCAGCACCAGCCGGTCACAGCGGATGCCGTGCAGCTGGAACATCTTCTCCAGCCGACCGCGGATCCAATTGGGGCTCCCTGACACGACGACGACGCGCGTCTCGTGGGATTGCGACAACCCGCGGAGCAGCGCGCGTACGCCGGGGATCGCCTGACGCCGATGGGCACCTTCCACTGCCGCGCGGAGCAGGCCACGCGCGGTGGAGAAATCGGTCTGCAGGTACGTCTTGTCGAGGTCCCAGCGGTAGACGATTTCCGGCTTGCGCTCACTCATGGGGCGCACCGTTTTGGGACTCAGTCAAACGCACGAGTGCGGCGGCAAGCTCCACCTGCAAATCGCGGTGCGTGCAGCGCGTCGCGAGCTTCACGGCGTTCTCAAATGCGACTTCCCCGGACTCTGGACTCGCGATCAGCACGAGCTGCTGCAGGCCAAGGACCGGCGCGCCACCGTACTGCTGGAATTCCGAAACCTTGCGCAGCATGCCCACGCCGCGATCGAGCAGTCGCAGGCCAAGCTGCCACGTCATCTTCGTGCGCCAGGCGTAGCGCGCCGCTTCCACCGTCAGCGTCGTCAGGCCTTCCAGGAGACCGCGCACCGTGTGACCGACGAAGCCATCCGCCACAACGACGTCAGCGTGGCCGCGCGCCAAATCGACGGCGGTGATGTTGCCCATGAAACGGACGCCCACGAGCTTCTTGAGCCGCTGATGCGCCTGCACGACGTCCGGCGGACCGTCGCCCGGCTCCGTTCCGGTCGACAGCAGCGCGACGTGGGGTTCGCGCACGCCCGTGACGACGCGCGAGTAGGTCGAACCGAGCACGGCGAACGCCACGAGCTCATCGGCTGAAGCCACGCGCCGACCGGAGACGTCGAGCAGCAGCGCCAACGGATCGTCGCCGGAAGCGCGCGGCATCGTCGGGAAAACTGCCGCCGCCGCCACTGCGGTCAGCCCCGGCAGCTTGGCCAGGTGAATGTCGGCGAGTTCCAGCACCAGCGCCTGCGGGCTCGCCGTCAAGAGCGCATCCGCTTCACCGCTGCGCAGGAGCTCCATCGCGATCGGCAATCCCAGCCGTGCCGCGCGCGCTTGCGCCTGCGTGTCGCCGGGCATGCGCGGGTAGCTCGCCGGCGCGCCCACGAGGCGGAGCGTCATCGGGTCATAAGGCAGCAGGCTCAAGTGTTCCTGCATCCGCGCAACGTCGCCCACAAGCACGACGCGGGCCACGCCCTGTCGCGCCATCCGCGCTGCAGCTGCGACGATGCATTGAGGCGCCGCGGCGCCGCCGTAGGTATCGACAACGATGGTGGGCTTGCGCTTGGTCATGGCAAAAGAGCCTGCACCTTGGCGGCGGGGTGGGTCAAGCGATTATGCGCCCCGACCGCAGTTTGCGACCCGCTGTTGGCGATCCGCGGCGTGGCAACGGTTGGCTGTGCGCGCGGTCCGGTAGAAAATGCAGCAGGTCGGACTGAAAGCGCGCGGCGTCCGGAAACGGTGCGCCCGCTCAGTTGCAGATCGCGCCGCCCGTGGGATGCGCCGCCTTGAACGCCGCCAGCCAATTCGCCTCGATGTTGGGATTGTGGCAGACCGACCACTGCGACGCCACCGTCAAGCCCGCCGCGGGCACCAGCACCTGCTGCAACAGCGGATTGTTGTTGATGAAGAACTGCGAGACCGACGAAAGGTTGGTCATGGAGATGCGCGTCAACTGGCTGTTGTTGCTGATGTTGATGATCCCGGACACCATGTAACCGGTCAGGTCCAGCGCCTGCAATGCGGTGTTGCCGGTCACGGTGATGCTCTGAATGGGGTTGGCGATCGCCGGGGCTTGCAGCAACACGAGCGAGCCGTTGTTCTGGATGCTGATGGAGCCGGTCTGCACCAGCCCGGACAGATTCAGCTGCTGAAGCGACCCAGAATTCTCAATGGAAATGACGCCCGACACCGTCTGCAGGTAGGCGAGCGTCAGGCTCGCGGCCAGCGGTGGCACGTTCAACACCAGCGAGCCGTTGATCCACTGCACGCGCTGCAACTTGTCGATTTCCGCGGACGTCGCGCTGGGCATGACCGTCACGCTGCCCGAGACCGTGCACTCGCTGTTGAAGGCATCGCTCGCGCCCGTGCCGTCCAGGACGACGGAGCCGTAGTACGTGCCGGGTGTGCAATTGCTGGCCGTTCCGCTCGTGTCGCCGCCGCCTGTGGCGATGGTGTCCTCGCCGACGACTGTCGTGCCGCTGCCCTTGGACTTGTCGGCGGGGTAGTTGTCGAGCTCGGGCACGATGCACCCGGTCAACGTGGCGACGCTGGCGAGGGCTGCGGCGAATGAGGCGATACGCATGGGTTTCTCCGGACGGGTTCGCAGACGGGCAGGCTAGAACGCGACGCCAAAGCCGATGCGGAAGTTGTTGTCCCAGCGGGTGCGGACAATCGGCGAGAAGGAGCCAGAGTTGTAGACGCCGCTGCTGAATTGCTGCAGCGCGGGGTCGGCGCCCGGCGTCGGGGCTTCGAGGTTGCTCTGGCGCCAATCGAAGTACGCCATGAGGGAGACCTCGTCGCCGACGGCGAAGTACGTCGCATACCGCAGCGTCGCCAGCGAGAGTCCGGCGTGCGCGCTGTTGGTGTCCCAGGACGCGCTGCCCATGTACGGCGTCCACTGGTAGTCCAGCTCCATCGACACCTTGGGCACGATGCGCGCGGCGACTTTGCCCTTGATGTAGACGTAAGCGTGCTGGCTGCTGATGCCCATGCCGGGCGCGATGGCGCTGGTGAAGAGCATCTCGTCGTCGGACTGCTTCTCAAACAGCGTGACCGGAAAACCCAGCCAGAGATCCCAAAGGAAACCCTGCGTGGCGGCGGCGTCGTTGTGGTCCAGTCCGTCGTAGCCCAATTCCATGCCGCCTTCCAAGCCGCCGCGGTTGTTCATCGGCGTGGTCATGAAGTAACCGGCGCCTTCAGCGCGCAGCAGCCCCGACTGCCCGGGCATGCCCTGCCGCTTGCCAAAGCCATACGCGCCGGTCACGGCAAACGTGCGGTCAAGGCCAAATCCATGATTTTCTTTGTCAATCGCCACAGCCGGGAGCGCGGTCAGCGCCAACGAGGCCAGCAGCATCAGCGGCACAGCGCGCCAAAGGCGCTGGGGCAAGTATTGGAAAAGAGAAGTGAACATCCGGTGTCCTTTGGGTAGCAGCCGAGGCGAACGGCGGTTCCGCACGCGCGCGCTCAGAACCGCAGGCCAAGCGTGGCTTTGGTCGCAAATTCCAGGGAGGTGATGCCGGGCGTCGAAATGTCCCATTCACCGTAAAGGCGGCCGAACATGTTGCTCACGACGCCGATTTTCCAAGGCAGGATCGGGTTGTAGCGCAGGAGCAGCGCGTCAGTGCCGGGGACTTGCAGCGGATCGGCTTTGGCGGACGCCGTGTGGCCGAGCCAATTCCACTGCGCTTCGAGAAAGAGGATGAACAGGTCGTTGGCGTAGTTGAAGCGGAACGGCATGCCGATGTAGCCCCACGACGCGTAGATTTCCTGCGAATCCTTCTTCATGGCGGTGTCGATGGAGCCAAAGCCCATGCCGAGCTCAAACATGAAGCGGTCGGCGAACGGAATGCCGTAATAGCCGTTCATGCGCCAGCCGCTGACGTCGCCGCCCAAGCTGCGCGAGAAGATTTCCAGGTCAAAAGACTGATTCTTGGCCGATGCTGCGCCTGCCGCACCCGCCGCTGCGCCGGCGACAATGGCGGCTTGTTCAGCTTGGCTGCGGTACGTCGTTTCCGTGACGATGTAGTTGCCGCTCTGGTAGGTGCGCTGACTTTTTGGGCTCGACGCGGCAGCTGCGCCGGCGAGTACGATCGCGATAGCCGAGAGCGTGCCCGTCACGATGCCTTGGCGCTCGTAGTAGCGAAAACCCGTGGCGACCGGCATACCGGGATTGCCTCTGCCACCGGAGTACTCCGCTTTGCCGACTTCCATAAAGAGGCCGGTCATGACGGAATAGGCCATCAACTGCGACACGGCTGAATCAGCCGCAGCTTCACGCGGTGTCCACGTGACGAGCGCTGACAGCGCCAGCACGGCGGCCAAGGTCCGCCAACCATTTCCGCGGCCCACACGCGTAGCCTGCCCGAACCGTTCCATAACCACCTGCCGCCGCCCATGATGTAGGCTTGTTAAGTAGAGTGTGGTCGGCGTGTGGTTCGGCTGTCAATTGTGACGATCGTCATTCTTGGCCACATTCTGTGGCATTTGCGCAAACAGGTTTGGCACCAGGCTGGGCGTACGCGCGCGCCAGGCGGCATATTCGGCGCCAAGACCGTCCGAAAGCGCCAATTCTTCTGCGTGAATACGGCGGATAACCGCGAAGACAATGGGCGCGATCAGGACCAATCCCGGCAACCAGCCGCCGGAGCCCAAACCGAGACCGAAAAGCGCAATAATTGCGCCACTGTAGGATGGATGCCGGACGTAGCGGTAGAGGCCCCAGTCGACGAGGCGGTGGTCGGCGCGAATGGCGACCGTGATCGTGAAGTAGTGGCGGAGTGTGCGGATCGCGATCCAGCGGATGGCCAAGCCGATTGCAATGGCCACCGCGCCGATCCAGCGCAGGACGGGAATCCACGCAGCTGGCCACGCGCCAATGCCGGCGTAGCTCAGCCACGCGCCGCCGATCAGCGCCGCGGCGATGGCGAGAATGACGAGGCGCAACGTCCCGCGGTCGCGGTGGGTGTCGTCGGCGGCGGTCGCGCGCATCCAGACGACCAGCGCCAACTCAGCGCAGGCCCAAAGCGCCATCATGGCGACGAAAGCGATGTCAGCGGTCATGGCGCACCTCGCGCGGATGGCCGCGCACGGGCAGCCTGCGGGCGCGCACGCGGGGCGTCAAGTCTGGCGAATCGCGCGCAATTCCGCCGTGCCGTGCAATTCAGCGTAGCCCTGGCGGAGGCCATAGCAGCGCGCGTTGTAGCTGCATTCCAGACATTCGGCGGATTTGACGAATTCGCCATCGCCCATGCCATCCGGAATCGCGGTCAGCTGCAATTGATTGCGGTCAAACTGTTCCGGAATGAGGCACAGCGGCATGCCGCACATGGATTCAAAACCGACGACGCGCACCGCCAACTCGGCCGCCAGGCGCAGGCCTTCATCCAGAAATGGCAACATATCCGTATATTTGGGAATCAGCCGCTTTTCTTTCGGCACCAGATCGGTCGACGCCGCGACAAACGAGTAATTGGCCAGCGCCTTGGGCCACCGCTCGGCGACAAGCCGGACGAAGGCGGGGAACTCGTGCTGGTTGGTCTCGCACAGGACAAAATTCAACACGACTTCAACATCTTCCGCGTACAGATTGTCCAGACCGCGGAGCGTCCGCACAAACGTGCCGGGCGTATCCGTCACCGCGTCGCACACGTTCGCCGTCGCGCCGTGCAGCGAGACAAAGACCTGCTGGACGCCCGCGGCCACCACGTCCTTGCACAGCGCGGCGTTGTCGAGGCGCACCGCGTTGGTCTGCAGGCAAACCGGGCGATTGGAGACGCTCTGCGACAGGCGAATCCAGTCGAGGAGCCGCGCATTCAGGGTCGGCTCGCCGCCTGAAAGCACGATGCGGGCGTCACGCGCCCCCGCTTCCCGTATCGCCGCCTCAATCGCCGCGTCGGTCGCCGGCGGCAGGTGCGTCGAGACAAAGCAGAACGCGCAGGACTGGTTGCAGTGGAAGTTGATGCGAATGATGGCATCGACGAGCGGCTGACCGGCGGCATCGGCGGAGAGGCTCTCCATCACCAATTCTTCAGCGATTTGGTCGGGCACGGGGCGGAGCATGCTCAGCCGGCGGCGGGCCTTCTCGTCGACGATCGGCTGCAACTCCGGGACCGGAAAATGCTGGAGGTACGCATCCGCGAGACCGGAGCAGCGATCCGCAACGAGACACGACGCACAGGCGGCGACGTGCTGGTGGCGCTGCTGGCGGCGGCGCCCCGGCGAGAGCTTGTACAGGTGCGGCAAGCCGCGGCGCGGCGGAAAAATGCACGGCGGCGGTCCAGAATCGGGGGCCAGCCGCAGCGGAATCGCCTGGGTGCGACACGCCGCATCCAGCGCCTTGAGCACTTCCGCAGCCGCCGGATAGTCGAGCAGCTCCGTCGGATCCGGCGCGTCCGTCGGCACGCGCGCTTCAATCGCCTGGGGACGCCCCACGTCGCCCACCGCCGCCATCAACGCCGCCGGCATCTCCGCGACGAGCGCGCATGTCGACCGCGTCAGCGCACACAGGATCTCCAGCTGAATGCCCGCCGCCAACAGCGCGCGGATGCCCAGCAGCGTGCGCGCGTACCCGCCCGGGTCCTGCGTCACCGCGTCGACCTGCGCGTCGCCGCCCACAAGGTTCACCCGCGCCGACGTCAACCCCGCAGCGGCGAGTTCACTGGCCCGCGCCGCGTCGATCTGCGTCGCATTGGTTTCCAGGGACACGCGCAGCGCACCCGACGCGCGGGCAAACGCGATCAGCGCGACCAAATCGCGGCGCAGCGTCGGCTCGCCGCCCGTCAGCCGAATCTCTTCGCAGCCCGATGCCAGCGCCCGCACGATCGCCGCGCGCAGGTTCGCAGGCGCGATGGCCGCGAGGTCATCGGATTCCGCGCGGCGGTTGCAGTACACGCAGTTCTGGTTGCAGCGCAGGTTGGTGACGATCGTCTCAAGCCGCGGGCCACTGTGCGGGCGCTGCTGCGGGCCGGAGGGCGTGTGGGACTCGGTCATCGGCCTATCGCGGGGTTGCAGCGGGATCGCCCGATGAGCATGCCGTTTGCGTCTTGCGGCGTCCAGCAGAAGGCGGGGAAGCCTGCGACGCGCATCGATTGTGACGGGATCGCGCGATGCCGTCGGTCCCGGGCGCTACGACATCAAGTGGCCCGGCACGGAAATCACGTCGCCGCCCATCACTGGCCCGACCGGCACGAACGGCGGCGCGAACGTCGGAATCGGCCCCTTGCCCATCACCAGCGAGATCTGCTGCTGCGGCAGCCACGCCAAGAACGACGCCGCGAGCCCCTGGGCAATCCCGTCAAACAGCTCCTTGTGGTGCAGCGCCTGGCTGTCGCCCAGCGCGTCGATCATCTCCTGCTTCAGCCGCGGCGCGGTCATCTCCGCCATCATCGCCGACGGGCAGGTGATAAGCGGCATCGGAATGTTGGGCATCGGCGGCGCCTGCGGACCGGGAAACGCGGCAAAAGCCGGATACCACGGCAGCCCCGGCACTGCGACGTTGTCCTGCCAGTTCTTGAAGCACTTCGCGACCGCGGTCGCCACGGCCTTGGAGTATTTCAGCTCCTGCGGCGTCGTCTTGGGCGCACTCATCAGGATCAGCGACTTCAAATCCGGGCCTTTCAGGCACCCCGGCGCGCCGATCGCGCTGACCGCGACGACCTGGATGCTGCCGAACTTAGCCTGCAGCTTCCACAGGTTGTGGGCGTTGCAGATCGCGTCGCAGATGCCGTCGATGAACGCCTCGAACTTGCCGCCGATGGAGCTGACTTGATCGACGTGGTACTTGTTGGTCGACGCCGCGACGAACAGCTTGGACGGATCGGGCGGAACCGAGCGCTCCGACGGCTTGAACGCGTCCACGTACTGCTTGCCGGCGTCGCCTTGCGGCTGCTGCCAATCCACGGACAGCTGGATAGCGTGCGCCTTGAACGCCACCTTGCTGAGCTGTTTGAGCATCGCGGGCTGCATGCCGGGCATCGGTCGCACCTCCAGTGGCACACGCTAGCTTGGCGGCGACCGAGGCACAAGCGGCCGCCGCGCCGGTGGGGCAAAAAGTCCCCGTTTGCGGCGATTGGGCGACGTGTTAGCGTGCCGCGCCTGACGATTGCGCCGGTTCGCCGGACGAAGAACGGAGGCCGGTAAATGCGCAGATTGCTCGCACTTGTGTGGCTGGCGGCGTGCCAACGCGAGACGGCGCCGCCGACTGTGGTCCAGCAAACCAAGCCGACCGTGGTTGTCGCGCCCGCGCCGGACGTGGCACCGACCAAGCGGCACATCGACTTGGTGAGCGCCCTGCCCGATGGCCCGATTGCGCCGTACGTGCAGGCGGAGATGGCGCGCGCCAAGACGGACGGGCGGCGGCTGCTCGTGTACGTCGGCGCGACGTGGTGCGAACCCTGCCGCCGATTCCACGATGCCGCCAAGGCGGGTGAATTGGATGACGCGTTCAGCGACCTGCGCCTGCTGGAGTTTGACCTCGATCGCGATCGCGATCGCCTCGCCGCGGATGGCTATCGTTCGGAGATGATTCCGCTCATCGCCCTGCCCGGCGCGGACGGCAAGGGCAATGGTCGCGGGATGCAAGGATCGGTCAAGGGCGAAGGCGCCGTCGCGCAGATGCGACCGCGGCTGGAGGAGCTGCTGAGGCTGCCAGACTCACCACAGGAACGGAGCAAACGATGACTGGACAGATGAACGAGATGCTGCCCGCTGAGATCGCGGCACGCCTCAAGATTGCGCTGCGGGCGGCGGAACAAGGCGGCGCGGTGCTGATGCGCCACTACGGGAAGTTGGAGCGCATCGAGGAGAAGTCGCCGATCGATCTGGTGACCATCGCCGATCGCGAGTCGGAGGCGAGCGTGTTGTCTGAGCTGCGCGCGGCGTTTCCGCAGGACGCGTTTCTCGCCGAGGAAGCCGATGGCCGCGACGGCGCGAAGGCGATGCGCGCGCGCGTGCCGACGCTCCGCTGGTGCTGGGTCGTCGATCCGCTGGACGGCACGACGAATTTCGCCCACACGCACCTCAATTTTTGCGTGTCGATCGGCCTGCTGCACTACGGTCGGCCGGTGCTGGGCGTTGTGCTGGCGCCGGCGCGGCGGGAGATCTTCGTGGGCGGCGTCGGTTTGCCGGCGACGTGCAACGGCCAGCCCATCCATGTCTCGCGGGTGGCGACGATGTCAAAGGCGCTGGTGGCCACGGGCTTTCCGTACGACCGCCGCGCGCGCCTGCCGCAGATTCTCGCGTGGCTCGGCCGGGCGCTGGAGCGCGCGCATTGCGTGCGGCGCGGTGGTTCAGCGGCGCTGGACCTGTGCGAAGTAGCGGCTGGCCGGCTGGATGCGTACTACGAGCCCGGTCTGGCGCCGTGGGACCTCGTCGGCGGCTGCGCGATCGTCGTGGCGGCCGGCGGCGAACTTTCCGACTTCGATGGCGCGCAGCACGACGTTTTTGCCGGCCAGACGCTCGCGTCCAACGGCCAGGTGCATGCCGAGCTGATCGATTTGGTCAGCGGTGTCGGCGCGCCCCCGCGGCACCCCGTTCAGCCGTAGCAGGACCGGCGCAGCGCAACGCAACGGTGACACGACCCGCGGCCTCTGCTTGCGATTGCGACCAAACCGTGACAATAATCTCGCCACTCGGAACGGATCCTGCTCGCTTGTCGGACCGGTTCGGTCTGAGTTAGACTTTCGCCGCTGCGCCGGGGAGAGTCGATGGGCAATTGCCGCGATCCCGGGCTGTTCGACGGCCCGCGCCGTTGTCGTCACGACAACCGGCGTACTGAGGCGCAAGCGGTTCTGAAGGGTCTTGGAGGAATCATGCCGGTCGAGCGGATGCTTGAAACTGTTGGCAAATCTGGTATCGCCGCGCTGGCGCAGACGCGCAAGTGGCTGGACGCGCTGCGCCCGCAGGAGTCCGCGACGCCGCGTGGCGGCGAGACGCGCTTTGTGCCGGAGCCGCTGGCGACGGTCGGCGACGAGACCGAAAGCAACGACATGTGGGGCTTTGCCGACACCGCTTTTGAGGCCAAGCCCAACGGCGACGTGTACTTGACCGGCTCGCGCTATGAACTCTCCAACCAGCGCCTGCCAACGCTGCTGCCGTGGGTGCAGGGCGTGATGAGCGTGACGATTGATCCGCTCGACATCCGCACGTGGCCGGCGCCGACTGGCTACCCGGCGCCGATCGCCAACGCGGCATTCCAGTCTGAAATCGCGACGTTCCTGGCCGGCGATCAATGGTCGCTGGACGGCGCGGCGCGCTTGCGCCACGGCCACGGCCACACGCAAGAAGAGATGTACGCCATCAAGTTCGCCAAGCTCGGCCGCATCCCGGACCTGGTGGTCTGGCCGACGGAAGAGCAGCAGGTGATTCAGCTTGTTGAAGCCGCCAAGGCCCACAACGTCGTGCTGATTCCATATGGCGGCGGCACCAACGTGACCGACGCGCTGCGGTGCCCCGAGAACGAGACCCGCACCATCGTGTCCGTCGACATGCGCCGCATGAACAAGATCCTGTGGATCGATCCCGTCAACCGCATGGCGTTCATCCAGGCGGGCGCCGTCGGCCGCCACATCATCACGAGCCTCGCGCGCTATGGCTGGACGATGGGTCACGAGCCCGACAGCGTCGAATTCAGCACGATGGGCGGCTGGGTCGCAACGCACGCTTCGGGCATGAAGAAGAACCGCTACGGCAACATCGAGGACATCGTGCTCGACGTCCACGTCGTCACCGCGCAGGGCAAGATCGAGCGTTCGTCGGTCGGTCCGCGCGAGTCCGTGGGCATCGATCCGCGGCTCTGGCTTTTCGGCTCGGAAGGCACGTTGGGCATCATCACGGGCGCGGTCGTCAAGCTGTTCCCGCTGCCGGAAGTGCAGAACTACGGCTCCATCTTGTTCCCGACTTTTGAGCAAGGCGTCGCGTTCATGTACGAGCTGGCGCACGCCGGCAACTGGCCCGCGTCCGTGCGCCTGATGGACAACCTGCAGTTCCAGTTTGGCCAGGCGCTCAAGCCGGCGTCAGAAGGCTGGCACGTCCAGAAGTCCAAGATCGAGAAGATCTTCGTGACGCAGATCAAGGGCTTTGACCCGACGCAGATGGTCGCCTGCACGCTGGTTTTTGAGGGCGCGAAGGAAGACGTGGCGGCGCAGGAAGCGCGCGTTTACGGCATCGCCGCCAAGCACAACGGCATGAAGGCGGGCGCGGAGAACGGTTCGCGCGGCTACCAGCTGACCTACAGCATCGCCTACATCCGCGATTTCGTGATGAAGCACTGGGTGTTGGCCGAGTCGTTCGAGACGAGCGTGCCGTGGTCGCAGGTGATTCCGCTGTGCGAAGGCGTCAAGAAGCGCGTGTGGGACGAACACCAGAAGCGCGGCCTGCCAGGCACGCCGTTCATCACCTGCCGCGTCACGCAGATCTATGAAACCGGCGTCTGCGTCTACTTCTACTTCGCCTTTCATTACAAGGGCGTGGAAAACCCGACGGCCGTCTACCACGAGCTGGAGAACGTCGCCCGCGACGAGATCCTCGCGCAGGGCGGCTCGCTTTCCCACCACCACGGCGTGGGCAAGCTGCGGCAGGAATACTTGCCGAAAATCATGAGCGACGCTGGGCTGAGCTGGCGGGTGCAGGCCAAGAAGGCGTTGGATCCGACCGACATTTTTGGCTGCCACAACCAGGAAGCCGCGCCCGCCGCTGCGCCCATCGCCGTCCCCATAGTCACGCCAGCGCCCGCCAAACGCGCGCGCGCAACATCGAAAGCTGGAGGTGCCGCATGAGTGGCATGAAAATCGCATCCCTGCACGGCGCGCACTTGCTGTTGACCGGCGCGACCGGTTTTGTCGGCAAAGTCGTCCTCGCGGAACTGGTTCGCCGGCGGGAAGAGCTGGGTCTGGAAAAAGTCTACGTCCTCGTCCGCGGCAAGAAGGACCGCACGGCGGAGCAGCGCTTTGAGAAGGAAGTCGTGCAGTCCCCGGCGTTCCAGCTGCTGGACGACCAATGGCCCGCGTTTTGCCAAGTCGTGCACGGCGAGCTCACGCGCGAGAACTGCGACCTGAGCCGCAATGACCAGAAGCTGCTGACCACGCGGGTGACGCACATCATTCACTGCGCGGCGTCGGTCGATTTCGACCTGCCGGTCGCCGAGGCTGCAAGCTCCAACATCACGGCGGCGCTGCACGTGCTCGCTTTGGCGCAGCGCTGCCTGCGGCTCAAGCACATGGTCAGCGTGTCGACTGCGTACGTGACGCCGTGGCGGGAAAATCAGGGTCCGGTGCTGGAACAGCTCGTGGCGCTGCCGATTTCTCCGGCGGAGACGTATCAGGCGATTCTCGACGGCACGGCGGACGAGAAGGAGCTGCTGCGCGTGACGGGGCACCCGAACACGTACACATTCACCAAGTGCCTCGCGGAACACCTGCTGAGCGAGCGGCGCGGCCATGTGCCGATCTCCATCGTGCGGCCGTCCGTCGTCTCCGCGTGCCTCCAGCATCCGTTCCCGGCGTGGATCGATTCCGCCGCGGCCTTTGCCGGTTTTGTCGCGCTGATTGGCACCGGCCATCTCCGCGTGCTCGTCGCCGATCCGGACAGCCGCCTGGACGTGGTGCCGTGCGACATCGTCGCCAAGCGCGTGATTGACGCCTGTTTCCTCACGGAAGCCGAGCGGCCGATGCGCATCCGCTACGCCGTCGCGGGGCTGCCGCAGAATCCGACGTCGACCCAGTCCGTGTCGGGCATCGTCAAGTTCTTCCAGAGCCACGTCATCGACCGCTATCCGGACGTCTCGTGGATCGGCCCGGCGTCGCGCCGTTTTGCCCTGGAGGAAATGCGCCACCACCGCGTGCCGCTCAAGGTTGCGCGCGTCGGCCTGCGCGTCGCGCAACAGCACAAGAAGCTCCGGCAAGCGACGCGCGTCGGCGAGAAGCTGAAGTTCCTGAACCGCGCGTTTCCGTACTTTACCCACAACACGTTCGACTTCCACGCCACCGATCTGACGGGCGATCCGCACTGGACGGTGGACGGCTACATCGAGCTGATTTGCCGCGGCGTCTACCGCCATCTGATGAAAAAAGACGCCTCGCAGATGGTGTTTGGCGGCAAGCAGCACAAGGACAACGGCCAGGACCTGCTCTGGGCGCTGCGCCAGCCGCAGGGCAATTGGGCGATCCGCTCGTTTGCGCTGGCGATCCGCAAGGCGCTGCGCCAGTGCGCGACGCAGGTCACGTTCGATCGGCCGAGTTTTGAGGCCGCCGTGCGCGCGCTGCCGCCGAACACGCTGCCGGTGCTGGTGCCCAATCACCGCAGCTACATGGATTTCCTGCTGTGCTCGTACCTGTTCTTTGACCGGCCCGATCTCGGCATCGCGATTCCGCACATTGCCGCGGCTGAAGAGTTCTCGCGGATTCCGATCCTCGGCGAGCTGTTCCGCCACACGCACGCGTTTTACCTGAAGCGCGGCCAGGGCAAGGCGGACTCGGCGCTGACCCGCCAGGTGCATGACCTCGTGGAACAGCGGGAGACGCTGCAGTTCTTCATCGAAGGCCAGCGGAGCCGCAGTCGGCAGTTCCTCGCGCCGCGGACGGGCTTACTGCGCTGCCTGCAGTCGACCGGCGAGCGGTTCACGATGGTGCCGATCGCGATCACCTACGACCGCGTGCCGGAGGAGGACGCGTTGATTCGCGAGCTGACGGGCTACCAGAAGCCGGAGATGCAGCTCGCGGCGCTGTTGCGCTGGACGATGCGGATGGTCGACGGCCAAGTAAGTCTGGGGCGCATCCATCTGGCGGCGGGTGAACCCGTGCCGATGGACCTGCAGAGCGACGTGCGGGAAGTCAGCCGGAACATCATGGCGGAATTGCAGGGGGCGACGGCGACGACGACGCACCACCTGCGGGCGTTCCTGCAGCAGAACCAGCTGGGCGGCATGGACGTGGACTGGCTGCGCGATGCGATCCAGGCGCGCGGCGGCGTGGTGCTGGATAGCCCGCTGGCGGCGGAAGCCGAGCTCACGGAAGCCGCGGAGCTGTGCATGCGCCACAACTGGCAGCACTGGTTCTACGGCGATGCCGCGGCGACGTGGCCGGATCATCCGGTCGTGGAACACCACATCGCGCAGAACGGCTTTGCGGCGACGGAAGCGAAGTCCCTGCCGGACCTGCGCGACCCGCAGTTGCAGGCGCTGCTCCACGCGCTGTTCACCCCGGTCGTGCGCGACTACCGCGCGGTGGCGCAGGCGCTCGGGCCGACGGAATGGCCGCCGCGCCACGGTTCGCCGCAGACGGTGCTGTACGATGCGCCGCAGTCCTATCTTCCGCATTTGCAGGGCGCTTTTGCCGATCTGACCCAGCGCGGCGTGCTGGCAACGCATCCGCAGTGGGGGCACACGTGGGGCCAGAACGCCCACGCCTTGCCGCAATACCTCGCGGCGTGCGCGGATTTGAGCGCCTCAACGGCCCTGTGGCCGGAAAGCGCGACGGGAACCTGACATGGCAGCGCAAGACGACAAGACGGCGAACCGCGCCCACACGCGCAAGGCGCATTCCGTGCTGGTGACGGGCGCGACGGGCTTTCTCGGCCGGCACGTGCTTCAGGCGATTCGCGCGCTGGAGCCGGACACCCACATCTGCGCGCTCGTACGCAACCCGGCGGAATGGCATGCAATGGCTTGGACCGCGGCGCTCGGGCCCGTCGACCTCATCCAGGGCGGCGTGACGGGCGACGACGCGTGGCTGCGCGATCCGCGGCTGAACGGTCTGGGCGGCATCCTGCACCTCGCGGCGGTCGTCCGGCATTCGCGGCGCAATCCGCAGGACATCTACGAGACCAACATCCAAGGTCTGCTGCGGATGGTGCGCCTGGCGAGCAAGCACACGTGCCGCATCGTGGTTGCCTCGACCTCAGGCACGGTCGCGTGCTTCAATCGGCCGGACAAGTTCGCCCTGGAAGACGCACCGTACGTTGACCAGACCGTGCGCAACTGGCCGTACTACGACAGCAAAATCCAGGCTGAAAAGCAGGCGCGCATGCTGGCGGCGGAGCTGGGCGTGACGCTGACAGTCGTGCGGCCGCCGGTGCTGCTGGGGCCGGGCGATCACAAGTTCCGCTCGTCGGGCCATGTGATCAAGCACTTGCGGCGGCAGTTTCCGTTCCTGATCCACGGCGGGATGCACTTTGTCGATGTCCGCGATGTGGCGGCTGCCCTTGTGCGGGCGCTGCGGCATCCGGCGGCGCGGCCGGTGTATCACCTCGGCGGGACGGCGACGTCGATCGAGGAGTTCTTCCGCATGCTGCAGGACGTCTCGGGCGTGCCGGCGCCGACGCGCGTGGTGCCGCAAAGCGTGGCTTGGGCGCTGGCGGCCGCGGCGGAGGAGACCTGCGCGCGCCTGCCGACCCATCCAAAATCGCCGTTTCCGGATCCGGTCGTGATCGAAATGGCCGGGCACTGGTGGGACATTCGCTCGCGCTACGCTGAGGACGAGCTCGGCTATGCGTCGCGCCCGCCGTATCAGACGCTGGCCGACACGGTGACGTGGCTGCGCGAGAACCACCCCGCGCTCAACGCGTAGCGCCGCCGCTGACTTGCGACCCGGCCGAATCGGCCTATCCTTTGGGTGGGCTTGGTGCCCAAACGGGTCGGTCATGCGCGCATTTTTCCTCACGGTTCTCAGCATCTCCACGCTCGGCCTCAGCGGCTGCTGGCTCGACAGCGGCGGCGGCGGCGTCACGGCGGACACGGGCAGCGGCGACGATAGCCAGATCAGCGGCACGGACGCGGTTGCGGGCACCGACGCCGTCTCCGGCGATGTCACGACTGGCTGCACCGTCGGCACGGACACTTGTGGCCAAGGCAAGTATTGCGCCGCGCCGGTCGGCCAGTGCACCGGCCAAGGGTCGTGCGCGGTCAGGCCCCAACAATGCACCCTGGAATACGGCCCGATCTGCGGCTGCGATGGCAAGGACTACGGCAACGGCTGCACAGCCAACGCCGCGGGCGTCGTGATGAGCAAGGGCGGCTCCTGTCAGGTGGCGGCCACCAGCTGGTACACAACGTGCGGCTCGCCGCTTTGCGGCAGCGTGCAGCCCACGCCAACGGGCATGAGCGTATGCACGGCCGCGCAGGTCGCCGGTCAAGCGTGCGCCACGGCGGGCGCCGAGTGCGATTTGCACAACGATTGCCAGCAACATCTGAAATGCACCGACAAGGATCCCAAGCTGAACCCGGGCGGCTGCCCGATCTCGCGGCGGTCCAAAAAGACCGACATCCGCTACCTGGACGCCAACGACGCGGCGCAACTGCAGGCGGAGTTGTTGGCGACCAAGCTGGCGACCTACAAGTACCGGGATGCCGGACCGCAGGCGCCGCAGCAACTCGGCTTCATCATCGACGACCAGCCCGACAGTCCGGCGGTGGACGCGCGGCGCGACATGGTCGACCTGTACGGCTACCTCTCGATGTCCGTCGCGGCGCTGCAGGTGCAGCAGCGGCAGTTGCGCGAGCAAGCCAAGCGGATTGAGCAGTTGGAAGCAGCGGTGGGGGCGGCCCC
>CAINLT010000010.1 GCA_903850505.1 uncultured Myxococcales bacterium
GCGCACGCGATCCGCCGTCAGGAGCAGCGCCACAGCGCGATCGCGCGTCCACCTGTCCAGCGGCCGATCCCAGTCCGCGGCATTCTCTTCCGCGGGCAGAACGTCCCGCAGCCACGTCGCGGTCGCATGGCAAGGCAGATCATCCGCCGCCGTCCGCGTCGCATGTTCCGGCGCGTCCGTCGCGGAGCTCGCCGGCGCAGCCTTGATCTGGTTGAACCGCTCCACGCGCGGCTGGATCGACGCCTCGGCCACATGCGTGCGTGTCCGTGCGTGCGAACCACGGCAAGCCGGCAACACCGCCGCCGCCAGCAGGAGGGTCACCAGCAGTGCCTGTCTCCCGCTTGTCGTACCCATCCTCGCCATCACCGCTCATTCCTTCCGGCGCACGCGCTGCTGGCGCCGCCCTTGCCTGCGAGCGTACCCGTCGCAGCGATGCGGGACAAGACGCGCACGTCGATGTCAGGTCTGGTTCCCGATCGGCCGCGTCATCACTGCGGATCAGGACCGCGCGGGACTTGCGGCAATCTGTTCACTTTCGCGCACGAGGCGCGGACCTTCGGTCGGATGACCTTCCGGATCCACGTGAATGAGGATTTCCGCATGCGGATACGCCTCGCGCAGCGCCGCTTCAATCGCATCGGTCACGACGTGCGCGTGCCGCAAGGACATCTCCGCGTCGAGCTCCACGTGGAACTGCACGAACGCCAGCGTCCCGGAACGGCGCGTCCGCAGATCGTGGATGCCGCGGACCTCCGGGTGCGCCAGCACGGCCTCGACCAACACATGGCGTTCTGAATCCGGAAACTCACGATCCATCAGCAATTGCACGGAATCCCAAGCGATTTGCCATGCCGATCGGGCCACGAGAACCGCGACGCACATGCCCAACAGCGGATCCAGGATCTGCCAGCCCAGCCACGACGACGCGGCGAGTGAGATGATGACGACCGCGTTCATCAGCAGGTCGGATTCGTAATGGAGGCGATCGGCGTTGACGGCCGTTGATCGCGTCGCGGCGGAGACTTTGCGCTGGTAGCGGACCAGGAAGAGCGTCGCGGCCGAGGCGATCAACATGACCGCGATGCCGACGATGCCCATCGAGATCGGCTGCGGATTGCGCAAACGCTGCACCGCGGAGACGGCCAGCCAGATCGCGCTGCCCAGGACAAGCACGGACTGCGCGAGGCCGGCCAACGGCTCCAGCTTGCCGTGACCAAAGCGGTGTTCCTCATCGGCCGGTTCCAGCGAGGCGTGCACGGCGACGAGCGTAACACCCGAGGCCAGCGCGTCCGTCGTGGAATCGAGCAGGCTGGCGAGCATGCTGACCGCGTCCGTCCACCACCACGCGCCGGCTTTCAGCGCGATCAGGCTCACCGCAACGGCCAAGGAGGCGCGCGTCGCTTTGCGCATCATGAGCTGCTGGGCCAGAATTTCCGGCGAGAGGGTCGGCGCGACAGACATGGGCGAGATCTCCGTGCGGTCGTGCGTATCAGGCAGAGGGCAAGGCCACGTCCGCGTCCGCGTCGATGCGAACGGGGGCGAGCGCTTCACTGTCCGGCTTGCGCCCAGAATCTGCCGCTGCTTCCACGTGATGCACGAACTCGCGCGTCATGTCACGCAACAATCCGCGGACGGACGCCTCAATGCGCCGCCGCTGCTCGTCCGGCAGCTCGGCCAGCTCCGTGTCGATGAGCGCAGGCAGCAGCTCATAGCCATGGCGGTCATAGGCGTCGTGCGCGGCGCGCAGCAGGCCAGCCAGCTCGCGTTTGCGGCATTCCAGCAGGAATTCCCGCACACCTTCGTCCACCAACTCCTGCACCGTGGGCAACTCGGTCAGGTTCGGCGACGCCGCGGGCTCTGCCAGCAGGTCATCCAAATCGATGCAGTGAATCGCCGGCTCGCCCGGATCGAGATCACGCGTGAAGTGCACCTGATGCGGCGCGCCCAGATCGATGACCAGCAGCGGCTTGGTCCGGTGCGGCAGCAGGTCCAGGTCCACCGTCGGCACGCGCGCGCCTGTGGCGACGACCAGCGCGTCCAGCGTCGGCAGGATCTCCGCGAGGTCCGCGTACGGCAGCCAGTCGTTGGCCTTCTCCGGCGGCACCGTGCGGTTGATGTGCAGCACCTTGAACTGGCCCGCTTGCGCCAGCACCGCCGACGCCTTGCGGCCGATCTCGCCCATGCCCAGCACGGCGACCAGGTGCTTCTCGTGGTGTGGCAGATGCGGCAGGTGACGGCGCGCCGCCTCCATCGCCAGCCCGTGCACGCCGCGCGTGTGGTGCCGCCAATGCGTCAGGCGCTGGACCTTGCGCACCGTGCGGCCAACCGCCGTCTGCAGCGCGTTGTGATAGCCGGACGCGTGGCCCGCCTGGCGAGCCCCCATCAGCGCGCGGTTCAATTGCCCGGCGATCTCGCGCTCACCCAGCACGAAGGATTCCAGACCGACGGCCACGCGCAGCAGGTGCTGCACCGCGGAACGGCCCGTGTAAACGTACGGCGCCGGCAGTTGCCGCACATGCGCGCCATCGTTGCCGGACGTCATCCAGCGATCGACCATCTGCGCCCGCAGCAGCTCACCAGCCCATCGCGGCGACTTCGACGCGACGATCCACTCCACGCGATTGCACGTTTCCAGCACCACGAGGCCCTGCGCGTCGCACGCCTCGCCTAGCGCGCGCGTGAGCTCGGCGCGTTGCTCGCCGTCCAGCAGCAGGCGGTTGCGCCACGTCGCCGAAGCGACGCGAAAATCGCAGCCAGCGACGACCAACGGCACATCGGCGTCGCCAGCAATCTGGCGGCCCGGCTGGCGTGTAGCGACTCGATGCATCATGTGGACCTCCGCGCGGTCACAAGGCTGTTGTCAGCGAACAATCGATCCACCGCCGCGATGCCTGACGCAGCGGAGTCGTTGACGCTGATGCCGTCCAGATAGTTGCCGGCCAGCGTCACGCCAGGCATGGCCTGATGCAGTGTGTCGCGGGCTTGCGTCATGCGATCGCGATGGCCAACCCGGTATTGCGGGATGGCATCGTGCCAGCGAATGACCTGACTGAAGTCGCGGGTGAGCGCGTCGCCCGCAGTCTGCGGGAACGCCTGCTCCTGAGCGCGCTGAACCAGTGAAACCAGCTTCTCGTCGGGAAGTTCCGCGGCATCGGGATCGCGTGCGCCGCCGAGAAAGCCGCTGTGCAGGTAGTGGCCTTCCGGCGCGCGACCGGAAAACACGCTGGATGGAAACAGAATTCCCAACGTCCGCAGGCCTTCGCCCGGCGGAATCAGCATGCCAAAGCCCTTGGGCGCGACGTGCGACATGTCCTCGCCGCCATAGTGCACCACGGCGACGCGGCAGAGTTGGACGTCCATCAGCGCCGTGCGCACGGCCTCCAATGCGGGATCGTGCGGCAGCACCTGCGCGGCGATCTTCGGCGGCGCGGCAATGATCACGCGCTTGGCGCGCACTTCAAAAGTCGCCGCCTCGTCCTTTGTCGCGTGGCAATGCAGCGTCCAGGTCTGATCGGGGTTGCCCGTTACTTCATTGACGACGGTGGCCGTCCGCACGCTGTCCGGCGGCAGCGCGGCGGCGATCGCAAACGGCAGCGTACCCAGGCCATTCTTGAAGTTGAACATGCCGCGGCGTTTTGGCTTCTCGTCCTTGGCTTTGGCGCGCTTCTTGCGGCCCAAAAGCGCGCCCATGACGACGCTTCCAGCCTCGTATTCCCACTGCCACAGCTGCGGAAACGAATCGCGCGCGCCCAGTTGTTCCGCGTCGCCGGCGTAAATGCCTGACACGAACGGCGCTACGAGGTATTGCGCCGCCTCCGGACCCAGACGCCGACGGGCAAAATCCAGCAGCGTATCGGTCTCGCGCGCGTCGCCGAACACGAACGGCTCGCACATCATCCGCAATTTGCCGGACAGCGTCATGAAGTCGTGGTTCTTGAAGAAATCGCCCGGACCGCTGGGCAGGCGGCGCGCCAGGCGATTGCGGTAGATGAAGCGATCGCCCGGCGGCTGGCCCGCGATGAGCTCACCCTCCAGCTGCAGATCCTCGACGAGCTGCCAAATCGTCGTCGCCGATCCGAGAAAGCTGTTGGGCCCCCATTCAAACAGGTAGCCGTCCTTGTGCTCGCTCCGGATCTTGCCGCCGACCGTGCCGCGCGCTTCCAGCAGTTTGACCCGCAGACCGCGTTTGTGCGCCGCCCAGGCCGCTGCGAGGCCAGTGATTCCGCCGCCGACGATTGCGACGTCGACAGTTTCAGCAGCCGGCGAATTCATGGCACGGCCTTCAGCGCCTGCACGGACGACACGAACGCTTCCACACCCGCGATCGGCGTTTCCGGAATGCAGCCATGGCCGAGGTTGGCGATCCAGCCGTGACCACCGGTCGCCGCATGCATTTCCTGCACGCGCCGTTCGATGTGCGCAGCGGGCGCAAACAGCTCGATCGGATCGAGGTTGCCCTGCAGCACCGCGTTGGGCGCGATCTTGCGCACGGCGGCCATTTCGATGCGACCGTCCAGGCCCAGCGCATCGGCACCGAGCTTGAGCGAGCTTTCCAGCAGCGGACCGCTGTGACGCGCGAACACGATGATCTTGCCACCGCGCGCCTGGATCGCCTTGACGATGCGCTCCGTCGACGGCCGCACCACTGCGTCGTAGTCAGCCGCGCGCAACTCGCTCGCCCAGGTGTCAAAAAGCTGAACGGCATCCGCGCCGGCGTCGAGCTGCATCGACAGGTAGTCGATGACCGCGTCAGCCAGCTTGTCCAGCAGCTTCTTGAGCAACTCCGGCGCCTGCCACATCATCGCTTTGATGTGCTCAAACTGCCGGCTGCCCTTGCCTTCAATCATGTAGCAGGCGAGCGTGAACGGCGCACCCGAGAAACCGAGCAGCGCGTGGTTCGGCAGTTCCGCACGGATCAGCCGCAGCGCGTCGCCCACGTAGCCGAGGCGCTCCGCCGTGTTCGTCGTCAGCCGCGCGACGTCCGCTTCATTGCGCACGACGGGGCCGAGGATCGGCCCGCCTTCCGGAAACTGGACGTTTTGGCCCATCGCTTCCGGAATCGTCAGGATGTCGCTGAAGAGAATCGCCGCGTCCATGCCGAAGCGACGCAGCGGCTGGAGCGTGACTTCCATCGCCAGCTCCGGCGTGTGGACCATCTCCAGGAACGTGTGATCCTTGCGGACGGCACGGTACTCCGGGAGGTAGCGACCCGCTTGGCGCATGAGCCAAAGGGGTGGCCGGTCCACAGGCTGGTTGGCCAGCGCGGCCATCATTCGGGAACGACAAGACATTTCGCCAGCCGCGAGGGGCTTGGCAATCAAACCTGAATTATTCATTTTGTACTCTCTCACGCAGACACGCCGCAAATCGCGTCGACGGTGGAACTATACGCGGGTTGAAGGGGCGAAAGTCACGGCGCTGTCATGGCCGCGAGCCTTGCGTAACACGCTTGTCAGGGCGTGGTCGCTTGGGGTTGGTACTGGCACTGGCGGAAACAGACCTTGGCCTGCACGACGCCTTTGTCATCCTTCACTTCCTGACAGCCGTACCCTTGCGGGCAAGGGCCAGTCGGGTCTTCAGAACAGGGCAGGAAGCAGTACGGACCATGTTCAGCGCCCGCGCTGTCCTTGGTCTTGCCGCAAAGCGCCGGCTTGCCGCCGCAAGCCTTGACGTCCTGGTCCTGATCGTCGCACGGGCCGCAGTACGGCAACGTCGGGTCTTCGCACAAGCCGCTGCCGGGGTTGCAGATCTTGCCAAACGAGCATTCAAAGTTCTTGGTGCAGCCCTTGACCACGCACTTGCCGCCGTCGCACTTCAGGCTGGCGTCCTGGCACTCGGAGTCGATTTCGCAGCCGGGGTAGCATTTGTGCGCGACGAGCACGCAGTGCTGTTCCTTGGCGCATTCCGCGGAGCTGATGCAGCCGCCCGGAATCTTGCAGTGCTGGTCCACGCACTTGGCGTCGGTGCTGAGCGGCGCGCAGTCGGCGTCCGCGGTGCACGGGGAGACGCAGTGGCCGAGTGAGCAGACCGTCGGCGCGTCTACCGGCTGCGGGCAGGCGAGATCGGCCGTGCAGCCTTTGACGCACGCGCCGTATTCCGCGTTGCAGATGAACTGGAACGGACAGTCGGTGTCCACTTTGCACAGGCCCGATCCGGGCGCGCAGGAGCCCGCCTTGGGCACGCATTGCAGGCTCGTGCTGCCGGTGACCGCCTTGCACGTGAACGCCTTGGGGCAGCCCGCATCGCCGACGCATGCCTGGCCGCAGAAGTTGCCGCCCTTGTCATACGGGATGCAAATCGAGCCATTTTCGGCGCCAGCGCACTCGGAATCTACCGAGCAGGGATCGCAAACGGTGCGGGACTTCTTGCAGGTCTTGCTGCACGGGTCGCAGTACTCGCCGCTCGCGCATTCGTCAAAGGTGTCGCAGACGTGTTTGTCGTTGGGACCGACGCACTGGACGGCTGCAATGTCGCCGTTCTTGACGTCCGAAAACGTGTCAGACGTCGCGGTGACGTCGGCGCCAAGGCCAATCACGGCGTCGCCGGTCGTGCCAGTCGTTGCGGTTTTGCCGCCGCAGCCGGCGATGATCGCCGCCAGAAGAATGACAAGTTTGCGCATCTGAACCCCGTTTCGCTTCACAGTCCGGCTACTGGCCCAAGCGCACGCCCTGAGCGTTGTGCATCGCCAAAGCATACAGGATTCCGCCGTTGGAGACCGCAAACGCGCGGTCGCCGATGACCTGCGGCACGGCCGTAAAGCCCCATTCCAGCATCGCCCGCGCAACCGCGACGCCCGTCGTCGCGCGCACGGCGTCCATGCCCTGCTCTGTCGGGATCAACAGCGTCCCGCCGTCCAGATCCGACCACGCCAGGTAGCCCGACGGATTGCCCGGCAGACGGTGACTGTGCAGCACGGCGCCGGTCGTCAAGTCAACGACGTAGAGCGTGCCCGTCGCTGCGATGACGTAGACTTCATTGCCATGCACCAGCGGCGGCCCCATGCCTTCCACGTCGCAATGCCACACCTGATGGCCGTCCGCCGCCCGCAGCGCGTACAGACCGCCTGAATGGCTCGCCGCCAGCAGCCAATCGCCCGGCTGCTTGTCATCGGCGATCACAGGGCGCTTGATGAGCACGGGCGTCGTGTCCACATCCGCGTACGGGCTGCGGCTCGGGCGGGACAGGTCGACCTGCCACGTGAGACCGCCATCGCGGGCGCCCAACGCGACGAGCTTGCCACCGGGCATGCCGGCAAAAACGAGCGAACCGCCCGTCAGCACGCCGGACTGGCCTTCAATCAGGAACTCGCGCGTCACTTCAGCGTTGTAACGCCATTCCGGCTTGCCGGTCGCGCGGTTGAGCGCCACGATCGCCCCGGGATCGGCGGAAATGTAGAGACGCTGCGCATCAGCCGCCAACGGCGCTTGGACCGCCGCCTGCAGACGGCTCGGCTCCGGCCACAGCGTATGTCCCGTCACCGCATCAAACGCGTACACAGCGCCGGCACGCGTCACCGCATACGCCGCGCCATTGTCGACGACCGGCCGACTGTCGATCCGCTCCGTCGTCAGCGCAGTCCACAGCTCCTCGCCCGTACCTGCGACGTAGGCGCGCAGGCCCGTCGCCGACGCCGCGTACAGCCAAGTACCGTGTGGCGAAAGCACGACGCCGCCGTGTTCGCGCGGCTTCCACGCCATCGGTGCCGGCGTCGCCATCTGCGCGCGCCACAGCACCTGGAGGTCATGGGCGTTGGCCGCAACTGGCAGCAACAGCGCCGCCAAGCTCTGCGCGACCAACGCCAGCCGCAACTTGTTCACATGCATCAGAGGCTCGCCAGCTTGGCGCGCGCGTCAGCAACCACCCACGCGAGGCCGCCAGCCGGCGGATCCTTGTCGCCCGGACGCGCCAACTTGACGGCTTCTTCATACGCCGCCTTGGCCTTGGCCGCGTCGGCCGCCTTGGAGCCCATCGCCGCGTTGAACAGGTCGCCCGTGCGCAGTTGCGCCAGCGCCTTCTCAAACGGCCACACGGAGAGCTTGGCGACTGTCGCCCACTCAGCAGCGGCTTCCGCCGACTTGCCCAGACCGGCAAGCGCAACCGCGCGCTGCTGATGCAACGGCCCTTCCAGCGGCTGGCCAGCGGCTTTCGCGAGCGCAGCGTCAACGGCGGCAAGCTGCGCGGCGTAATCGCCATTGGTGGCCTTGGCGCTGCCGACAACGACGTTCACCCACGGCGCGACGGAATCATCCTCGACCTTGCCGGCGGCGAGCA
>CAINLT010000011.1 GCA_903850505.1 uncultured Myxococcales bacterium
GTCTTCACGTCGATGACCGTCAGCGCGAAGCCGTCCGCGCCCTTGGGCTGGCCGCTCGAAGTCAGGAAGCCACCGGTCGCGATCTTGAAGCTCAACTGCACGTCGCCGGGCGCGACGAAATCGGACGTGTTGAAGATCGCGCCTTTCTTGCTCTGGACGTTGCCGGTCATCTCCAGCCAGCCGCCCGGGTCAAAATAGGCGTCGCCGTAGGTCTTCCATTTGCTGCTCGTCACCGCGGTGTCGAACGTGTTCGGCTTGCTCCATGAACAGACGCCGAGGTTGACCGTATCGACGCTCTGCAAGCCGCTCGGCTCGGTCGCGGTGAGCGAGATTGTGTGCTTGCCGGGGCTGAGTTTGGGCAGGTTCAGCGAGACCTTGCCGGTGCCGTCGGCGATGGACGTGCCGAGGACGCCGTCGACGTCCGACGCCCATTGCACGGTGAGCTGGTCCGGCGTGTAGAGGGTGTCTGTGGCGATGCCCGCCAGCACGACGGGCTTGCCGTCTTCGATGACCGCACCCGGCGTCGGCGACGTGATCAGCGCGCTTGGCACGCCCTTGGGGTTGGTGTTGACGTCGACGGCGACGTCCTTGACGTCGGCCACGGCATCCGGCGCATCAGCGGTCGCATCCGTCAGGCCAGCGTCTGCTGCGGCCTTCGCATCGGTCGCGGCGGGGACATCCTGCGTCGCCGTTGCATCGCCGGTCAGGGCAACGTCAACCTGGAGTTGCGTATCGCCGGTCGCCGTGTCCGAGCCATTGGTGAGTGCGCCGCCGGTCGCGGGTGAACTGCATCCGGCGGTCGCCAAGGCGCTCAGCACCAGCGCGCAAACGCCAGGCAGGGAGAATCGAACATACGGGTGCATCTGACTTGCCATTTCACGCTCCGCAACGGATGGCCATGGTACCGGGCGCATTCCGGACTGCAAGCGAAGATTGGGCAAAAACACCGCGGCCGACCCGGATTGCTCCAGGTCGGCCGCGGCGGAATTCACAGCGTGCTTAGGCGGGCTTGGGCGCGAAACCCTGGCAGTTGCCGTCCGCCGAGACGGGGCCTTTGAACAGCTTGCAGCCGCCGCACGCCGCGCCGCCTTCCGGCGCCGAGTACTGGAGACACTTGCTGCACGTCTTCGCCGGGTCGGCCGACTTGTCGACGTACTTGAGCGAAGCGCGCGTGGCCTTCGCCGCGTCGTCAACGCCGGTCATGTCGTCGCACTTGGGCGCGGCGCCGCCTTCGCTCTTGCCGCACGCCTGGACGGCAGCGATCGCGCCGATGGAGAGGGCGCCAATGCCGAGGCGCGACAGAAATTCGCGGCGGCTGCTGTTGTTTGCGTTCATGGATCCTCCGAATCGAATGGTGGCGGGAGAGCTCCCGCTGGACATAGCTACGCTGAAGCTGCCAGACCGGCAACCGCACACGACACTACGCCGCGTTGCGCCGACCCGCAAGTTTGACCAGCCAGGTCCGCGTTCGCGCCTCCCGGGCGGCTTGCGTCACCCGGGAGCGCGAACAACTCTGTTTTGTTGGCAATTGGCCGCGACGGTCCGGTAATTCAGGCGGCGGAGGTTCCTGCCGCAACTGTCACGGTCCTGTCATGGCGCCTGCGCGCAGCGCTGAAACTACGGGCAGCTCGCGGTCGTGCACGCGTTCTGGGCGGCAGCCCATGCGGCGATCTTGGCTTTGTCCGCGGAGCTCAGCGACTTGCCTTGCGGCATGGAGCCACTGGCGACGTACGCCGCGATGGAAGAGTAGTTCGTCGCCGACGAGCAGCCGTTGCCGAACTTGTGGTTGTGGCAGCCGTTGCAGTTGTTCTGGAAGATCGCCTGGACGTCCGTGTAGGTCGTGCAGGTCTTGGCCGGGCAATCGCCGGGGCAGGTCGCCGTCGTCTCGCCGGTCTCGCACTTGCCGTTGCCGCACACGGGCGTCGACGTCGCGCAGTCCGCCGGGCAGCTCGCCGCGGTCTCGCCAGCTTCGCACGTGCCGTTGCCGCACACCGGACCCGTCGTCGTGCCGCCATTGCAGTCCGCGCACGTCGAACCCGCGCATGTCGTGTGCGGAGTGGCCTTGTTGGGCGCGCTGCCCGCGGCGTCGCAGCAGTCGCCATACTGGTTGCACTGGTTGTCGCAGTAGCAGCCGTTCGCGCCACCGACCTGATTGCCGCAGTTGGTGTCGCACACGTTGCCGGTCGTCGCGGCGCCGCAGTCGGCCGGGCAGTTGGCCTTGGTCTCGCCCGCGCCGCAGGTGCCGTCGCCGCACGTCGGCGTGGTGCCGCCGCCCGCGAAGCAGTTGTTGGTCGTGCCGCAGTTGCCGAGGTTGGTGTACTCCGTGACCGCGCCTTGGCCGGCCGTCGACGCGCAGGCGTTGATGCACGCGGTGTCGCTTGCGCTCGTGCAAGCGTTCAGGCAGGTGAGCAGGTCGACGCACTTCTGGTCAGTGCCGCACGCGTTGTACTCGGTCGAGCACTTAGCCTGAAGGCACTTGGTCGGGTCGGTGCCAGCAGCGGGGCAGTCGGCGGCGCAGTTGGCCGTCGTCTCGCCTGCGTCGCAGGTGCCATTGCCGCACTTGTTGGTCGTGCCGGGGCAGTCAGCCGGGCAGTTGGCCTTGGTCTCGCCCGCGTCGCAGGTGCCGTTGCCGCAGTTGTTGACAGTGCCGCAGTCCGCCGGGCAGCTCGCCGCCGTCTCGCCGGTGTTGCAGAAACCGTCGCCGCAGGAACCGATGGGCCCGCCAGTGTCCTTGGTGCCGGTGCCCGTGTCGTCGCCACCGACGATGGCGACGTCCATGCCGGTCATGGCATCGCTGCCCGTGGTCGCGTCCGTGCCGGTCGAGCCGTTGGCCTTGCACTGGGCGATGTGCTTGCTGGCGTTGGTCGGATCGGCCGCTTCCACGCAGCTTTCATTCAAGCCGCACGGGCCGGAGAGGGCCCACTTGCCGCCGAGGGTCGTCGTCGCGTCCGCCGTACACTGCATGCGCACGCCGTTGAAGCAGCCCTGGTTCTGCGATGCCGGATTGCAGGGGGTGCCTGCCGCAGCAGCGCTGGTGCCGCTTCCGCCCGCTCCGCCGCCGGCCGTGCTGCATGCGGCCAAACCGCACGAGGCAACCATCGCCGCCACGCCGACGATGCGACCAAGGCCTTCAAACTTCTGTGACAACTTGCTTGCCGTCCACGTACGCGCCATGAGTCTATCCTCCAAAAAAGCTTGCCTGAGAGATGTAGTTTGCCGAAGAAACGGCGCTCTGCTTGCAGCGACGTGCCAGGCACACGCGCGCCTGACAACTGCGCCATCGCGGTCGCGAAGGCCAAACCGGCGGCCAGTGAAGGGCGCCGTCACAAGGAAGAACCAACCGAGTCGCGCGGACGAACCGTGGGCCCGGAGGCTGAAACCGACGCATTGCATTCGGTCGTTTTGCGCCAAAACCACGGCAGTACCGCAGCATTTGGCATCGTGGACCTTAGTGTTTCCGCAGTCGTCAGGCAAGCAAACTTTCACAAATGCACACGTCCAGCCCGCAAACGCCCAGAAATGCGTGGCCGCTGTCGCGCTGGCAGGCCCGGCGTTCTCTGCTAGAATCGGTCCCCTTCGCCGTGCGACGCGGTCGGTTTCCGAAAGACGAGTGGCACATGCAAGTTCTTGTTACGGGCGGCGCAGGGTTCATTGGCTCCAACACCGTGGATCTGCTGTTGTCCGCCGGCCACCGCGTGCGCGTCCTGGACAATTTCTACTCGGGAAAGCGCGAAAATCTGCAGGCCCATCCGCAGCTTGAAGTGCGCGACGGCGATATTCGCGACGCTGCGACCGTGGCGGACGCCATGGCGGACGTTACGCACGTGCTGCATTTGGCCGCGCAAGTGTTCGTGCCAACGTCGATTGAGCAGCCGGTCATGTCGGGATCGGTCAACATTGGCGGTTTCGTCAACGTCCTGGACGCCGCGCGGCGCCTTGGCAACAAGCGCATTGCTTATGCGTCCAGCGCGGCGGTGTACGGCCTCGCGGCGGACTTGCCGGTGACGGAGCAAACGACGCCGATGGCGCTCTCGCCCTACGCGTTGGAAAAGCTGGTTGACGACCAGTACGCCGCGCTTTTTGCCCAACTCTACGGCGTTTCCGCCTGTGGTCTGCGCTATTTCAACGTGTACGGACCGCGTCAGGATCCGCGCTCGCCGTATTCCGGCGTGATCAGCAAGTTCTGTTCCGTGGCGGCGACGGGCGGGCCGCTGACCGTCTTTGGCGATGGCCTGCAGACCCGCGACTTCGTGTCCGTGCGGGACGTCGCGCGCGCCAACCTGGCGGCGCTGGAGAGCAACGTCACGGGCGTCGTCAACGTTGCGTCGGGCCGCAGCATTACGCTCCTCGAGCTGATCCGCGTGCTCGGCGGCGTCCTCGGTCGGCCGCTTGAGGTGCTGCACGCGCCGGAGCGTTCGGGCGAGGTGCGACTCTCAGAAGTCGCGCCGCGGCGTCTGCAGGAAGAGCTGCACGTGCGGGACCCGCTGCCGTTGCAGGATGGCCTCGCGGCGCTGGTGCGCAGCTTGGGCATGGACGTCGCCAGCTAAGGAGTTTCCGTGACGCCACCCGCCCACACGCCGCCCAATCTTCCGCCGGTCCGCCGCATCCGTATCATCCAGCGCGAGGCCGGGAGTCGACGAACGCCGATGCTCGGGCTTGCGCGCCGGCCGCTGTCTGACGTCTACCACTTTCTGCTGACCGTTCCTTGGTCGCAGCTGATGCTGTTCGTGATCCTGCTCTACGTCGCGCTCAACACGCTGTTCGCGTTCCTGTACCTGGCGGGCGGTGATTGCATCCAGAACGCCGAGCCGGGCAGCTTCACCGATTGCTTCTTCTTCAGCGTCCAGACGCTCGCAACAATTGGCTACGGCGTGATGGCGCCGCGAACGCTGTGGGCGCATTGGCTCGTGACGATCGAGGCGTTCATCGGCATGTTGACCGTCGCGATGGTCACCGGCTTGATGTTCTCCAAGTTCTCCAGACCGACCGCGCGCGTCGAATTCAGCAAGTTCGCGATTGTCGCTCCGCGCAACGGCGTGCCGACGCTGATGTTCCGGATGTCCAACCAGCGCGCCAACCAGATCGTCGAAGCGCGGGTGCAAGTCGCCGTCGCGATGTCCGAGCGGACGCTGGAAGGCGAGACGATGCGGCGGTTTTTTGACCTGCAGATGGTGCGCCACCAGAACATCATCTTCGCGCTGTCGTGGACCGCGATGCACGTGATCGACGAGACGAGCCCGCTCTTTGGCCACACGGAGGAGAGCCTCGCGAACACGGACATTGAAGTCGTTGTTTCGCTTGTCGGCATGGACGAGACGATGTCCCAGACGGTCCACGCGCGCTGGTCCTACGTGCCGCCGGAGATCTGCTGGAACCACCGCTTCGTCGACATCATCCGCAGCAATGAAAAGGGCGAGCGGTACATCGATTTGCGGTATTTCAACGAGGTGGAGCCGCTGAGCGCGTCGGTGGTCGGCGATGCGTGAGCGCGTGCTGCTCCTGACCGGCTTTGGCGCGTTTCCGGGCGTCACGGATAATCCGACTGCGCACGTCGCCCAATCGCTTCACGGGCTGCCGCTCGCGGGCTGGCGCGTGCACGGTGCGGTCCTGCCCGTCGCGTGGGAACGCGCGCGTGCGGACGTGGCTCGGCTCGTGGCGGCGCATGCGCCCGCGTGCATTGTCCATCTCGGCGTGGCGACGGAAGCGACCGCCGTGCGGATTGAGAGCCAAGGCGCGAATCACCTGCAGTTTCGAGTCGCAGACGTGGATGGTGCGCAGCCGCAGGCGGGTGAAATCGTGCCGTCGGCGCCGCAAATCCTGACCACGCCCGTGGCGGTCGCGGATCTCGTGGCGCACCTGCAGCAGTTGGGCGTGACGGTGGCGCTGTCTGAGAACGCCGGGCGCTACGTCTGCAACGCGACGTATTTCAGTTCCCTGCACGCGTATCCGGACCGCCGCGTGCTGTTCGTGCACCTGCCGCCGGTCAGCGCCGAATGGCCGTTGGCGCGGCTGACGGACGCGATTGCGCGTGTCCTGGAATTCCTGGGTAGCTAACGCTCAGCGCTGCTGCGGCGCGTCGATCGCTTGGCCCGACGCCGCGACGAAGCGCGTGTGGCCGTCATACGTCAGCGGTTCGCCGTCAAACACCGCGAAGTCGGCGAGCTGGCCTTCTCTCAACGTCCCAACGCCATGGGTGCCCGACGCCGGCAGGCCGAGAATCGCGGCAGGCTCACGCGTGATCGCTGCGAGCGCGACGTCCGCCGGCAGGCCATGCGCAACGGCAAAGCCGGCCTCAAAGCGCAGGTTCCGCGCGTTGTGGGTCTCAGCGGTCGCCAAAGCCAGCTGCACGCCGGCGGCATGGAGAATCGCCGCGGCTTCCGGTCGCGCCTGCCGCGTATTCCAGCCAAATGGCGCGACCCGCACCGGCCCCAGCAGCACCGGGATCTTCTGCGCCGCCAACTCCGCCGCCAGCAGGTGCGCCTCCGCGCCGCCCGCAATCACCAGCTTGAAGCCCAGCTCCTTCTGCAGCCGCATGGCCGCCGCGATTTCGTCGGAACGGTGGGCGTGCACGACCAAAGGCAGCTTCTTGCGCCACACAAGGTCCGCCAGCACGGCGATGCCCGGGTCGTCGCGCAGGCGCTGGATCGTCTCCTTCTCCGCGGCCTCTTTGGGCTTCTTCCGATCGGCGTCCGCCAGCCGCTGGGCGTTCTGCAGCAGCGTCCGCAGCACGGCGATTTGCCCCGACCGCGCGCCGACCAGCGGCATGTCCTGACGCGCCTCTTCGCCCAGATTCACGTGGATCGCCACGGGCGCCTGCACCAGCGCCGCGTCGACCGTCAGCCCGGACGTACGAAACGCCGCGCTCTGGCCGCTGATGAGCGCGCCGCCCAAGGGCCGCGCTACCACGGTTGTCACGCCGCCCAGCCGCGCCGCGTCCATCGCCCGCGACGCCATCGCGATGCCGTCGACTGCCCGCACATGCGCGAGGTTGCTGTCCTTGGCCGCGATGCCGTCGTGCGATCCGTCCTCCGCGTCGACTTCCACCTGACCGATGTGGCCCAGCGTCTCGATAAACCCCGGCGTCACGATGCCGTCCTTGCTGTAGTCGTAGCGGCGGATCTTCTCGGGCAGGGTGCACAGCTTGCTCGCGCCCGCGCGCTGGCTGCCGAGACACGTGATTTTGCCGTCCTCCACCACGATCCGGCCGTCGGCGATCGGCGCGGCGCCAGGCACGAGCGTGCGAATCTGCTTGGCGTCAAGCGCGAACGTGTCGGCCCAAGCCGGCAGCGCGAGGGCCTGAAGGGCGCAAACCAAACGGACAACGTGCTTCACGGTCACCATCCACGGAGAAGGCTTGAGCATGACGCGCAGCGATGCGCGTTGGCAAGCGAGCGGCTACTTGCGGTGTTCCGCCGCCCGCGCGTGCGCTTCCAGGCCTTCCAGCCGCGCAAGGTGCGCCGCGGTCGCCGCCAGACCACGGGCCGCGCCCGGATCGGCGCGTTGGGTCGACAGCACTTTCAGGAACGTCAGCGCCGACAGCCCGCCGGTGTAGCGTCCCGCGCGGCCGGTTGGCAGCACGTGGCTCGGTCCTGTGCAGTAATCGCCCAGCACTTCTGCGGCATCATGGCCGATAAAGAGCCCGCCGTAGCTTGTGCAGCGCTCCGCCAGCGCCATGGCGTCGTGCGTAACGATCTCCAAGTGCTCCGGCGCCCGTTTGTTGGCCAGCGCGACCATCGCCGCGCGATCCGCGACAACGACGATCCGGCCGTGGCGCGCGATGGACTGGGCGGCGATCTCGCGCGTCGGCAGCCCGTCCAGTTGCCGCTCGACTTCAAGGCGCAGTTGCTCCGCGAAGATCGCGTCATCCGTCACGGCGATCGCCTCCGCGTCCGGGTCATGCTCCGCCTGCGCCAGCAAATCCGCCGCCACCGTCGCAATGTCCGCGCTTGCATCGCACAGCACCATCACTTCAGACGGCCCCGCGAGCGCGTCGATGCCCACGACGCCGTACACTTGCCGCTTGGCTTCCGTGACCCACGCGTTGCCTGGACCGACGATGAGGTCCACCGCGGCGATCGACTCCGTGCCATACGCCGCTGCTGCGATCCCCTGCGCGCCGCCGATCGGATGCACGGCCGTCGCGCCCGCCAGGTACGCGGCCGCGAGGATATGCCGGTCCGGCCACGCGTCCGCGCGCGGCGGCGTCAACACCACAACGTGCGGCACGCCCGCCGCCAGCGCTGGAATCACCGTCATGAGCACCGTCGACGGCAGCGGATACCGCCCACCGGGGACGTAGCAGGCCACGCGATCCACCGGGACGACGCGCTGCCCGGCAAAAACACCCGGCTCGATCTCGATTTCCATGCCCTGCAGGGTCAGACGCTGCGCTTCAGCAAACGTGCGGATGTTGCGCGCGGCGTGCTCCAGCGCATCGCGATCCGCTTGCGCAAGGCTGTGCCACGCCTCGGCCAGCACCTCATGGGGCACGGTCCAAGCCGGCGGCACGCCGCGGTCGAGTTGCTGGCTCCAGTCGCGCAACGCCGAGTCGCCGCGGTCGCGCACGTCTTCAACGATGGCCTGCACCCGCGCCGGCGACGCACTGGTCTGCGCGCCCCGCACGATGGGAAGATGTTCAACGATTTTCATGGTCCACCGTCAAGGTGCGGTAGTCGACGCCGCGCCCGCGAGATTCATACCGCCCGGATAACTATAGGCCGTGGCGTTGCCGTAGCCATACACCTGCAGGCCAAAGTTGCTCGTCGACGCGAAATTGTGCGCGCCGGTCTTGAACACGACGTACGCGTATTCCCACGTGCCGTCGCCAAAAGACTGGAATTCCGTGTCCGCAATCACCGCGCCATCCAACTGGATTTGCAGGCCCTTGGGCCGCACCACCGTCGCGTAGTTGTCCGTATAGCCCAGCGCCGTGAGGATGCCGTAGTCCGTGCGGTAGTGTTTGGGCGACGGCACAATCTGCATCGACGGATCGCCCTTGAACGCCGTTGTGACTTGCTGACTCACGATGATTTGCGTCGCCTGGATCTTGCCCGTCGCGGTCAGATTGAAGCTCTGGGAGGTCTGCACTTCCACGTGATCGCCGGGCTTGGCGAGCGTCACGCCATCCAGGCCGCTGATCGGCGGATTGGTCGTCAGCACGACGTTGTAGTCGCCGGCGATGATGATCCACTTGTCCGGGTCATTGCCGCGCGGCTTGGTCTTGACGCAATTGACCGCGGTGCCCCATTGCTCCAGCGGCATGAACTGTTCCTCGATGTGCTCCGCGCAGCAGCTGCTGTCCGAGGTGGTCGCGCCGGTGATGCCTTCCACTTCCTCCTGATGGCCGCCAAAAACCGAGATCGGCTTGTCCGCTTCGATGAACGTGCCGGTCATGTCGTTCGTGACCGGCGGGAACGCGATCACCGCGGCGGCGGCTTGCAGGTTCAGCACGTCGTATTGCTGGAGCTGGATCTGCGTGGGCGCGCCCTTCGGCATCGTCGGCACCGACGCGCTTCCCGCCTTGGTCGGACTGATATTGCAGGACGGCGTCACCGTCACCGTCGTCGTTCCCGGCCACGCGGCCACGATCGTGACGTAGCCCGATTGCGCGGGAAGACTGCCCATCATCGCCGTACCCGAGGGTCGCGACACCGGGTAGTACTTCTTGCCCAGCACGTTCTGCGGCAGCAGCAGCGAGCCGTCATTGGACGCCGCGCCTTCCGCGTTGAACGGGTTGAACTGCCACGCGATGATCGGCTGGTCGCTCTTCAAGTGAATGCCCTTGGGCAGCTTGGACGTGCCGGACGCGTTCATCACCGGCATCTTGAATTCCTTGGTCTGGCCGGCTTTGACCGTCGCGTCAGCGATCATCAGGTCATACGGCTTGGCCGCGGGTGTCTCACAGGCCTTCTTGCCCGGGCACAAGCCCGCGGGATTGCACGGCGTGCCGTCCGCGCAGGTGACGTCGACGGTGAACGTCAGGCTGGCGTCGATGATGCCGGGATTGGAAACCACGATGCTGTGCGGGATCATCTCGGGCGTCGCGCCGCCCGTCAGCGAGAACGGGTCGGGATAATTGTCGAGATCGACGGACCAGTACTCGCAGCCGACGTTGGACGAGATCTTCAAGTTGGTCTCGCACAGGCTCAGGCACTTGCCGCCAAAGCACTGCGCGCCGGTCTTGCAGTCGACCGCGTCGCCCCACGCCTGGCCGTCCGGATTGCAGATGTGGTAGTTCTGTTTGCCCGTGCATTCAGGCGAGTAGGGCGTGCAGATGACCTTCTGGCACTTGCCATCGGCGCAGAGTTGACCGTCCGGGCAGGGCGTCTTGAAGACCGATTTGCCGTCGGCCGAGCAGTGCACTTCCAGCGAAAAGCCGTCGCAGCCGATGAGCTGGTTGGCCGTGCAGTCCGCGGGAACGAGGCAGTTGCCGTCCTGGCAAGTCGCCGTGTCCGCGCAGGTCTCCTTGATCTGCCAGGCTTCGTTGACGCAGATTTTCGACGTCTTGTCGTTGAAGCAGGCGACCGCGCCGGTCGTGCACTTGAATGTCGAGTCGATGTCCTTGCCGCTGGTGTCGCCCAGGCCGTCGCCCAGGCCGATGGTGTCGCCGTCGGTGGCGGTGCTGCCGTCAGGCAGGCCGATCTTGGCGTCAGCGAGCGAGCCGGTGCCAGGTGTGGACGGCGAACTGCAGGCCGCGGCGCCGAGCAAGCCGGCGCAAACGAGGAACACCAAAGACGTCTTCATGCTGCTTTCCCAGCGCGTCGTCGCGGACGCACGCTTCGCATTGTCGGACTCGCCCAGCCGTCGCGCAAGCACGCGTCACGGGGTTTCACGAACGGCGACGGCCATGCCGCCCACGCAGCTCTTTTTCCACCTGCGCGAGCGTCAGCCCGTGTGCGGCGAGCTTCGTCATGGCAAAGAAGATCACGTCCGCCGCTTCCCAGACAACGTCGCGATCCGTCTTGGCTTCCGTCAATTCCTGCGCCTCTTCCATGATCTTGGCGTTCAGCAACTCCGGGCTGGAGAACAGCTTGGCGGTGTAGGAAGCCGGATCGGCGGTCGTGCGACGTTCCTGCAAAATCTGCTCGAGGTGCGCCAGATTGAACGTCGCGTCGCCAAAGCACGCGTGCTGGGGCAAGTGACACGCGCGACCGGTCTGCTCCACGCGGTAGAGCAGGCAGTCGCGATCGCAATCCCAGCGCACTTCCAGCACCTTCTGCGTGTGGCCAGACGTATCGCCCTTGAGCCAGAGTTGCTTGCGGCTGCGCGACCAGAACGTGCCCTGGCCAGTCCGCAGCGTCTGCAGCACGGCTTCCGCGTTGGCGTAGGCGAACATCAGGACCTGACCCGTCGTCTCCTGCACCACAACCGGAATCAGGCCGTCGACCTTCTTCCAGTCCAGCAGGCTGCAGTACGTATCGGCCAAGTCCAAGCGGCCCGTGTAGATCGCCATCCCGAGCTGGCAGGACGCGCCCATCTTGTCGAGCGCCTGCACCTCGGCCTGCGTCGTGATGCCGCCTGCCGCAACCACATGATTTCGCGTGGCTTCCACGACAGCTTGAACGGCCTCCAGATCCGTGCCGCCCATCATGCCTTCGCGATCGACAATCGTGTACAGGAACTCGCTACAGTAGGACTCGAGCGCCCGCACCCGGGACAGCGGCGTCTCGTCGGTCGCGTGCGTCCAGCCCTTCGTCACGACTTGGCCCTTGCGGGCGTCCAGCGCGACGATGATCTGCTCGGGCAGGTAGCGCTGCAGGAACTCGGGCGTCGCAGCCGTGCCGAGGATGAGCTTCTTGGCCCCCGCGCGCAGCAGGCGATCCGCCCGCGCGTGATCGCGAATGCCGCCGCCCACGCGCGTCTCGACTTTTGCCGTGATCAGCTCGATGACCGCGGCATTGTCCCCGCGCCCCAAGGCCGCGTCGAGGTCAATCACCGCAACTTCGCCGTAGCGGGCAAAATCCTGCGCCAGACCGACCGGATCGTCGACGGTGACGACGCAATCGTCGGGATTGCCGCGGCGCAACTGCACGGCTTTACCGCCCAACAGGTCAATACTCGGGATGATCATCTCAGAACCATGACGCCGCACCTCGCGGGGCGTGTACGATACCTGCGCACGACGCGGCTTGAAAGCGTCCGGAGGCAGGTGATGCGAACTTTGGGACTGCGCCACGTTGCGCTGAACGTGCCGGACCCGCAGCGGACGGCGGATTTCTACGTGCGGGTGATGGGGATGACGGTGGAGTGGCAGCCGGACGCCGACAACATTTATGCAACGACCGAAGGCTTTGACAACTTGGCGATTCATAAAGAGAAAGAGCCAAAAAATGGCGCGCAGTGTCTCGACCACATCGGCTTCGCAGTGGCTGAAGCGGCGGATGTCGACGCCTGGTTTGCCCACCTGAACGCCCACGACGTGCCGATCGTGGCGCCGCCGAAGACGCATCGCGATGGTGCGCGGAGCCTGTATTGCCGCGATCCGGATGGCGTGGTCGTGCAGATCATCCACCACCCGCCGATTGCCGCGCGGGCGCTCGCTCCGCCGACTTCAGCAACCCGCTAGTCGCATTCCCCGCGCCAACGTGGCCTACGGCGCGACGCAGCTGGTCTTGTTGTCCGTCAGGCAGGTGTTCAGCGCGGAGAACAGCGATTGCGCGTTGGTCGAACTGGCGTTCACGCAGTCGTTCTGTGCCGTTGCGTCGGCGGCGGTGAGAATGCAGCCATAGAGGCTGATGCAATCGCTGTCCTGCAGGCAGTTGTTGTACGGCGTCGCGCAGTAGTTCTCCAGGCCGCACGAGGATTGGCACTGCGCTTGCGAGATATTCTGGTTCGCCGACGTGGCGCAGTCCACGCACATGCCGATGACGCACTCGATATACGCCTCGTCCAGCGCCACGCCACTCGCGCCCGCCTGGGTCTGGCAGACGCGGTAGCAGTAGCTCTGCTGCGTTTCGCCGGAGTTCTGGGGAATCGGCGTGCCGCTTTGTGATGGCATCACGATGGGCGACTTGCCGCAATCGGACATGCAGCCCTGGAGCGTGTTGCAGTTCGGGTCGTTCTGGCAGGCTTGGCCGGGGCCGGCGCAGCTGCTCTGCACGCAGCTCTGCAAGCACGCTGTGTCGTTCAGGGCGCACGAGCCCCACGTCGCCGCCGCCGGACCGGTGTCCAGCTTGATGTCCTTGCCAGTGTCCTTGCCGGTGTCTTTCACGGGCACGTCTTGCGGCTGGAACGTGTCCTCGACGACGGGCACATCGTCGGGCTGTGCGGCGTCCTTGCCGTTCTGGATATCCGTGGGCTGGGTAGTCGCGTCAAAAACGAAGCCCGTGTCGTCGCCCGAACTCGCATCTGTCCCGGCCACGCCAGCGATGCACGTCGCAGTGCCGCCTTTCACTGCGCAGGTGTCCCCGGCGTTGCAGTCCTTGACCGCCTTCCAAACGCCGCTTGTGCAGTGAACGACCGCGCTGTGGCCGACCGCGGCGCCGCATTGGTCCGTGACCAGCGCCGGGGCGCACGCGGCACCCACGACGTAGGAAGCGCCGCCGCCACCGCCGCCGGACGTGGCGGAGCATGCGGAGAGGAGAACGGCGACGATGACGACGAAGGAACGGTGCATGTTGAGGTCCTTTGCGGTGTTGGAAGGCCGTTGGCCGACTCCCGCGGCGCGGAGTCTCGCGCGCAGCGCAGGGTCCGTCAAGCGAAACAATCGACGTGATTTCAGGTTGCTTGCTGGTTTTTCTGGCGCGTGCAAAGCGGCAGGATGATTGTCCTCGCCCGCGAACAGTCTTGTCGGAAGTTTGCCCCTTGTCTGCGCTGTCGCCCGAGCTACCCTGCCTTCCAGCCGAATGGAGAACGCCATGACCCCGCAAATTCGCCCCGTCGACCACCTCGTCACCGCGCACCGACAATCGGAAGGCGGCGGTTTCATCGTGCGTCGACCGCTGCCAGTCGCCGGGCTTGAGATGGTGGATCCGTTCCTTCTCATCGATGAACTGGGGCCGATTGACTATGCGCCAGGGCAGGCGGTTGGCGCGCCGGATCATCCGCACCGCGGCTTTGAGACGGTGTCCTACATCCTGGAGGGCGAGACCGAGCACGCGGATTCGTCCGGCCATCGCGGTTCGCTGGGCGCGGGCGACGTGCAGTGGATGACGGCGGGCGCTGGGATTGTGCACGCGGAGATGCCGTCGCGGCGGATGCAGGAGCGCGGTGGGCGGATGCACGGCTTCCAGATTTGGGTGAACCTGCCGGCGCGGCTCAAGATGACCGAGCCGCGCTATCAGGACGTTCCGGCAGCGCAGATCCCGCAAGCGACGACGGCGGACGGCAAGGCGCACGTGCGCGTGGTGGCGGGCGAGGCGCTGGGCGTACGCGCGGCGATCGCGACGCACACGCCGATTATCTTTCAGGACTGGGAGTTGCAGCCGGATGGCGATGCGACGGTTGCGGTGCCGCGGGACCACAACGCTGTCGTCTTCGTGTTCGAGGGGAACCTGCTGGTGGGCGAGCCGGGGCAGGTCGTGCGCGAAGGCCAGATGGCGATTCTGGGCGCGGGCGATGCCGTGCGCCTGCGCAGTGGGCCAGATGGGCACGGGCGCGCGCTGCTCCTGGCAGGGCAGCCGCACAACGAGCCGATGACGCGGTACGGGCCATTCGTGATGAACACGCAGCAGGAGATCGTGCAGGCGTTTCGCGACTATCAGACCGGTCGGATGGGCGCGATTGCGGCGAAACGGGACTAGCGGGCTGATGTCGGCGTCGGGATTTGGACGCGACGGACGGGAATGCCGCGTGCCGCCATGGCCTCTTTTACTTGGCTAATCGTGAACTTGCAGAAGTGGAACACACTTGCAGCGAGGACCGCGTCGACTTCGCCGTCGAGGACCGCGTCCGCGAAATCGCTGATCTTGCCGGCACCGCCTGAGGCGATGAGGGGAATGCGGACGCTGCGGGCGATGGTCCGGTTCAGTTCGTTGCCGAAGCCGCGCTCGGTGCCGTCGGCGTCCATGTCGTTGATCAGGAGTTCGCCGGCACCGAGGGACGCGACCAGCTTGGCGAACTCAAGCGCGTCGATGCCGGTGGGCGTGCGGCCACCGTGACTGGTCAGTTCGTAGCGGTCGTTGATGCGGCGGACGTCGAGAGAGACGACGATGCATTGGTTGCCGAACTCGTTGGCCGCCTGCGCGACGAGTTGCGGATCCTTTGTCGCCGCGGTGCCGATGGACACTTTGTCCGCGCCGGCAAGCAAGACCTGGCGCATGTCCGCGAGCGTGCGCATGCCGCCGCCGACGGTGAACGGGATGAAGAGTTCGCGCGACACGCGGTTGACGAGGTCCAGAAGCGTCGCACGGCCTTGGTCGGAGGCGCGGATGTCGAGGAAGGTGAGTTCGTCGGCGCCTTCGCGGTCGTAGCGGGCGGCCAATTCGACGGGGTCGCCAGCGTCGCGCAAACCGAGGAAGTTGACGCCCTTGACGACGCGACCGTTCTCAATGTCCAAGCAGGGAATGACGCGGCGGGTCAGCATGCGGCCTCCGTCGCAGCTTTGAGCAAGTCGAGGCCAATCTGGCCGGATTTTTCCGGGTGGAATTGCGTGGCGAAGACGTTGCGGTGTTGGACGGCGGCGGTAAAGGGAGCGCCGTAGTCCGCGGTAGCGACGACATCATTCGGATGGGCGGCGACGGCGTGATAGGTGTGTACGAAGTAGAAGAACTGCGCGTCGGGGACCGCGTCCATGGCTGAGCCCGCGCGTGTGCGGTCGACCTGATTCCAGCCAATCTGCGGAACCTTAAGCGGCGCCGTGAACGCGACGCAGCGACCGCGAAGCACGCCGAGACCCGGTACACCGGGCGCTTCGTCGCTTCCTTCAAACAGCAACTGCAGGCCCAGGCAAATACCGACGAAGGGCTTGCCGTTGGCGATGATCTCGCGCAGCACGCCGTCCAGGCCGGTAGAAGTCAGTCGCGCCATGGCCTGCCCGAAGTGACCTTGACCGGGAAAGATCACGCAGTCGGCACTTCGCAGCACTTCGGGGTCGGCGCTGAGGACGCTGTCGCGACCGATGTGCGCGAGGGCTTTTTGCACGCTGGCGACGTTTCCGGCGCCGTAGTCGACAATGGCAATCATCCCGAATCCGCGGCCACGCTGCGGCCGACGCGTGCGGTTGTGACGTTGCAGCGCGGGCGTGTCAAGCGACGGTTGCGGGAAACGCGCGTCGCGGAGGGCGGTATTCCTGTGGATAGCGGTGTGATTCCATGCGCATGCAATAGCCTTAGGTCGTTGCGGACGCCGCGGCAAAGGCCGGCTCGCCGTCAGTTCATCAGCCGATCTCCTCCAATTCCCGGTTGCGGGTCTCTGGCAGGAACCCGAGCACCAAGCCGACGCAGACGAGCGGAGCGAGGCCGAGCAGCGCGACCGCGGGACCCAGGCCACTGCCGGCTGGCCCGTGTGGATCGGCGAATCGCTCTGCGAGAATGCCCACAAGCGTGGGCGCAAGAACCATGCCTATCCGCCCGACCGTGTTGTTGCTCCACGCCGCTGCGGATGCGCGCAGTCGGGTGGGGAAGAGCTCTGCTGTAAGCGTTGCGCACAATGCGAGATAGCCCGTGGCGAAGAAAATGAGCACGACGAGCGCGATACCCATCGCCCAGACCGACGGTGGGCCCATAAACGCCGCGGCGGTGGCTATCGCACCAAGACTGAAGAACAGCGCGGCCGTGGGACGGCGTCCCCACGCGTCCATGAGCTTGCCGGCGGTCAGGAAACCGGAGAGCCCGAGCGTGTAGGCGACCGCGATCACGAGACTGATTTGGCCGGCAGTCAGCCCGCGGTCGGTTAGCGCGAACGTGGTCCAGAATGTCAGGATCGGCGTGTACCCGAGGTACATGAAGAACCACAGCAAGGCTACGACGATGAGGGACTTGCGATGCGGTGGCTTGAGCACGTCAAGCCAGCGGGGCGCCTCGACCGACGCCGCGCGCACGGCCACGTAGCGTCGAGTCTCGGTCATCTGTGTCCGGATAGCGAACACCAGAATCAGCGGCGCCAGACCGATAAGATACATCGCGCGCCAGCCGAGGGCGACCCGCGTGACCAACGGGAACAGCGCGCTGCCGACGATACCGCCGACGCCAGCTGCGCCCTGGACGATCGAGATGCCGAAACCTCGCCTTGTTGCGGGCAGTTCCTCGGCGAGGATGACAGTTGAAATTCCCCATTCCGCCACGAGGAAGACGCGCGCGATGAACTGGAGGGCGACGAAGCCGGCGACGTCCGTGGTTGCGGCGGTCAAGCCGGTGGCGAGCGTATAGCCGACGACGGTCCACAGCAGCATGGCGCGACGGCCAATCGAGTCGCCAAGGCGGACGACGAAGAACGCGGCGATGGTGCCGAGGGCGATTGCCGATGCGGCGTAGCCGGTTTGCCGCAGCGTAAGATCGAAGTCCTTGCGCAGGTAGGGCAGGACCAGGTTGAGGAGGACGAAATCGTAGCCCTCGAAGAACGTTGCGGTCGAAAGCAGCGCGATGAGCACGATGTGCGAGCGTTCAAGTCTTTCCGGCGCTTCCGACATCGGTCCCCCAGCCCGATGCTGCTGGAATTTTTGCGGTATGTCCACGCGGAGACTAGAGGCAGAGGCACATTGTGGCGAAGTGGCTCGCGGCGCCTGCGACGACGCAGCAGTGCCAAATTTCATGGAAGCCGAACCGGCCCGGGACAGGATTGGGGCGTTCGAGACCGAAGATTAGGCCGCCGATGGTGAAGAAGAGGCCGCCGACAACGAGGTAGACCAAGCCCTGGACGGGGAGGGCGGCGTACATCGGCTCGACCAGCAGCACCGCGAGCCACCCCATGCCGATGGTCATCGCGAGCGTCGCCCATTTCGGCAGATCGGGGTAAAGCGCCTTCGACGCGATGCCGGCCACTGCGAGCGTCCAGACGAGCGCGAGTACGCCAGTGCCCAAGGAACTCTTGACGAGGAGCAGGCAAAATGGCGTGTAGGTTCCGGCGATCA
>CAINLT010000012.1 GCA_903850505.1 uncultured Myxococcales bacterium
CGTCGCGGCGAAGCGGAGGCAAGCGTCAACGGTGCGGCCATTCGGTCGATCTCCCTCAGGTGCGGCTGCGGCTAGTGCGGCGCGGTCTTGGATGGTTCGGCGAGCCGTGCCGTCTTGGCGGCTTTCTGGGCCTTCTTGGCCTCGCGCTTGATCTGGCGCGCGGCAATCGTCGCCTCGCGCCGTGCCTGGCGCGCCTGTTTCCAGCGCGCCAACAGCGGATCCTCGCCGAGGAACAGCCGCCCGAGCAGATTGCCCAGCATCGGCAGCACCGCGCCCAACAGGCACACGGCCGTCGCCAGGAAGACGACTGCCCACTCAATCCCGGTCATGTGGCTGAAAATCGCTTGCATATCTCAGAGCTTGTTGATCTTGTCGGTCAGGCCCTTGACCTTCTCGGCCGCGCCCTTGGCCTTGTCCACCGTATTCGTCGCGCGCTTGCCCATGTTCTCCGCTTCCGTATACGTCCGACCGGGCGTATCGACCACTTTGTTGACCTTGTTGATCGCCTGCTCGGGTTGCGCCAGCACTTTGTTCTGCTTGCGCCGCGCCGCCGCCACCTGATCGTCCACGACTTCCGGTCCGATGCTGTCGGCCTTTTTCTTGCCGTCGGGATCGACCGTCACCTTCGCGCCCCAACGCACCACGATGTCGTACTTGCTGGGATTATCGGCCGCCATCGGCTGCAACTCGACCTTGGGATGGTTCAGCAAATCCGCCAGCAGCCCGGTCTGCGCCTTGGCGTGCGGTTTGAACAGGATCTGCGGGTGATCCAACGGCGCGCTGTCGTCATCCTTGGCGTCCGGCTTGCGCTGGTCCAGCTTGATGAGCAGTTTTTCGATGTTCTCCACCGCCGGCTCGCCCGGACCGCCGATCGTGTTGACGACCTGGATGCGCATCGCGCCCGTCACGCGCTTGAATTCGGCGTCGTCGCGGATGCCGTCAAAATCCGGGTCGGTCCGCGCCTTGAGCAGCCGCGCCGTCGCCGAATCCGTGCCGAGATCCGCGAGGTTGCGCAGGTGCAGGGACGCGTCCGCGTGCTTGTCGTTCAGGTTGGCTTCACTGCACGCGAGGTTGTACAGCGCCGTCTCAGAGCGCGGATCCTTGTCCAGCGCCTTCTCCATCGCAGCCGCGCCGTCCTTCCATTTCTTCTTCTTGTTCAGGGCGATGCCGTCTTTGGCCAGCTTCTCGGCCGCCTCGCGATCGGCGGTGCGCGCTTCGGGCGGATCATAGCGCTTGCGCTCGTCGCTCGTCCGCGCGGCGGCGGTCTCCTGCGGCTTGGGCGCATGCGGCGGCAACTTCACGTCCAGCCGCAGCAGGCTCTCGCGGGCAATCGCCGAATTCGCGTCGCTGCCGTTTTCGTACAGCCACCGCAGGCCCTGTTCGATCGACTTGCGATCATGGGCCGACACGCGCTCCAGCCGCGCGCTCGAACCAAAAGCATCGGCGCAACCGACAAGGGATTTTTCATTGGCGTCAGCGGGTTTGTTGAACGCGACGAGGCAAGTCATCGCCTGCTCGTCCCAGGCCGCAGCTTGCGCCAGCGCGGGCGCGAGGAGGGCCAGCGGCAGGACGGCAAGCGCGATCTGGATAGGGCGTATCATGCGTCTCCCGCGTCGGTTGGCGTCGCCTGCGTCAGTCGGCGCCGGGGCGGTCAGGCCCGGGATTTGCCCGGGCGTCGTCGGCGTGGCCACCGCTGGTTGCGCTTGGCCCCGCTTGGTTTCCATACTACCTGCGGCCCTGTGTCAGGGTCAACGGACTTGCCGCGCCCCGGCAGGTCATTGGATAAGCCCGCGTGAACGATTCAACTCCGCACAATCGCGCAACATTCCTGGCAGCGCTGCTGGTGGCCGCGGTCGTGGGCGGCGGGATCGCGGCGGGCGTCGCGCTGTGGCGTGGTCGCGATGCGGCGCCTGCTGTGGCGGCTGCGTCGGTCCCTGCGGTTGCGGATGTTGCCGCCGGTGATGCCGGTACGACTGACGGTGCGGCGCTGCCGATCGCGGTGTCACCAGCGGTCGATCCGCCCGCGCCGTTGACTGCCGCCGATGCGGCGCTGCATGTGATCGCCGACCCGGCTGAGCTTCGCGTGTGGGCCAACACCCGCGTGCGCCTGAGCGTGCAGACGGATCTGCCGTTTGAGCGCTTTGTCTGGCACTTTGAAGATGGCAGTGAACCGGTCGCGGGCGCCGTTGTGGAGCACGTGTTCGCCGAGAGCGTGCGCGATCGCCACGTGACGGTGGAAGCGATGCGCCGGGGCCAGCCGACGGAAGTTGCGACGCTGCGTCTGCCGGTTGAGCGGCTCGCGGTGCTGGCTGCCGATGGCGAAGAACGGGACGACGCGGAGCGCCTGCCCAAGGCGGATGGCACGCGGCTGCTCTTTGCCGGTGGGCCGATCGACGACGCCATGGCCGCGCGGGTGACGGCGATCGCGACGGACGTGCAGGCGGAGGTGCTTGTGGCGACGGGAGATGACGCTTCGGCGCAGGCGCTGGCGCAGGCGATCGACAATGGCGCGTTGACTGTCGCTTTGCTGTATTGGCCGCGCCAAGCGCAGGGTGAAGCGCCGCCGCTCGCGGTGCTCCGCAATCCCGGGGATGTGCTGACGCCGATCCGCCGCGGCAACCGCGAGTTGGGCGCCTGGTCGATCGGCGACGTGGGCTTGGCGGCTGTCGACACGCGCGGCGAGACGCTGGCTGAGGCCGAATTGAAGCGCCTGCACGACGTGTTGCAGTGGACAAGCGCCTATCGCACCAGCCTGCTGCTCTCCGCGCGGCCGCTGACGCTGACGCGGGATGCCGAGCTGATCGCGGATCGCGCTTACCGCATCTACGAGTACGCGCTTCGCCATCAGGTGGCGGCGGTCCTGTCCGCGACCGGCGTGTTCTACGACGGCCGCTTTGGCGGCGTGCGCGTGATCGGTGTGGGCGAGGCGCAATCGGCTGGCTGTGTGCGGCCTCTCGGTCAGGATGCGTGCCAGCAGCCGTCGCTCTCGGTCCTGGACGTGCCCGCGCAGGGTCCGCCGCGGCTCCATGTGTTGGTCGGCGACGCTTTCCAGACTGCGCTGGCCAAGCACGCGTTGCCCGCGGAAGTAGGCAAAATCCGCCGATGAATCCCGCGATCCGCCACGTCTACGTCCACTTTCCGTACTGCCTGCACCGCTGCGGCTACTGCGATTTTGCCACGACGGTCGCTCGCGTCATTCCGCGCGAACGCTACTTGCAGCACATCCTGACCGAGCTGGAGATGCGCGCCGAGTCGCAGCAGTTCGCGCCGCTGGAGACGGTGTTCTTTGGCGGCGGGACCCCGTCGCTCTGGGGACCGGCAGCGATCGCGGCCGTGCTGGACTGGCTGAACCGCCGCGCCGGATTTGCTGAAGCCCCTGAGATCACGCTTGAAGCGAATCCCGGCGCGTTGGAGTCCGGCGATCTTGCCGCCTATGCGACGGCTGGCATCACACGTGTTTCCGTGGGCATCCAGGCGCTGCACGACGCTCGCCTGCGCGCGCTCGACCGGCTGCACGACGCCGCGGCCGCGCGCCAGACGCTCGCGCAACTGGGCGATCTGCTGGCGACGGGCCGGCTGCGTTCCGCCAACGCGGATCTGATCTTTGGCGTGCCGGGCCAGACGCTTCTGGACCTGCGCACGGACGTGGCGGGCATCCTCGACTACGGCCTGAGCCACCTGTCCGCCTACAGCCTGACCGTGGAGTCGGGCACGCCGCTCGCGGCCCAGGTCAAGCGCGGGCTCGTGGCGCGGCCGGACGACGATCTGCAGGCGACGATGCTGGATGCGCTGCCGGGGCTGCTCGCGCCGTACGGCCTGGCGCGGTACGAAGTCTCCAACTACGCGCGGCCGGGGCATCCGTCGCGGCACAACCTGGCGTACTGGACGGGGCGGTACTACCTGGCGGTCGGCGTTGGCGCCCACGGTTTCCTGCCGGAGCCCGGCGCGCTGGGGCTGCGCTACGGCAATTCCCGCAAGCACGAGCGCTGGATGGCGGCGCTGGCGGAGCGCCAACTGTGCGAGGACCTGCGCGAGTCGATTGACGCGGATCAGCACCACGACGAGCGGCTGCTGACCGGTCTGCGGCTGACGGCGGGGCTGGACCTCACGGCGCTGGCCCGCGACCTCGGCGACGATCGCCGCGAGGCCCTGGAACTGCGCGCTCGGCCCGGTCTGGAGCGCGGCGATTTGTGGCGCAATGACGGGTACCTGGGCGTCACACCGCACGCGCTGGGGCGGTTGGATAGCCTGATCGCTGAGCTCGCGTGAATCTTTGCTACCCTGCCGCGTTGAAGTGAACGGTTTGACACGTTCCCCAACGCAAACGATGCTGAGGCCATGAAAACAGCGTTTTCCCTCTTGATGGTTGTAGTGCTCACGATGGCGGCCGCGTCGGCTTTCGCGACGACTGCTGACCAG
>CAINLT010000013.1 GCA_903850505.1 uncultured Myxococcales bacterium
ACCTGCTGTTCGAAAACCAGCGCATCATGAGCCTCGCGGACATCAACGAAGTGAAGTACCCGTCGTGGGACATCAAGCCGTTGGCGGACGTGCTGAAGCGCAACTGGGCCGTGCAGCAGACCGTGGCCAACAAGAAGGACAAGGAAAACCGCAAGGTCATCATCCAGGCTGACCGCACGGTGCCGTTCCAGGTCATCAAGATGGTCATGGCGACCTGCGGCCGCAATGAATACCGCGAGCCCAATTTCGCCATCATGGTCGATTCCAAGGGCGACGAAGGCTCGGCTGGCACGCCGTGAGGACGCCCTCGCTGTCGACGTTGCCTCTCCCGTCGACGGGTTCGCCTGTCTCGCGCTCCTTGACCCGCTTGCTGACCCTGATGCTGGTAGGCTCAAGCCTGCTGATTGCGTCGGTTAGCTTTGCCAAACCCGCCTCCCGCGTCTTTCTGAACGGTCGGGCAACGCCGGTCTTCTTCAACGATGGCGACAGCTTTGCCGTACTCGAGGGTCCGCTGAAGGGCACCCACGCGCGGCTTTCCGGTTTCAACACACTCGAGAGCTTTGGCCCGGCGCACCGTTGGGGCACGTGGGACCCGCACGAGCTCTATGTCGTCGCCAAGCAGGCGGCCCTCAACGCCCGGCAAGGCGAGTGGCACTGTGTTAGCGATCTGGCCAAGGACGGATACGGCCGCATCCTGTGGCACTGTGAAGACCTGATCGAGGACGACATCCGCAAAGGCCTCGCGCACGCGATGACCGTGACGGCCGACCCGGCGTCGCCCAAGCAGTTGGAACTCCAGAAGCTGGCGCAGGCCGAGAAGCGCGGCATGTGGGCCAAGGGCATTCCGCCTTTTGTCCTGACGTCGCTGCACTCGGCCGATGAAGGCGCGGGCGCTGAGACGTACAACCGGCTGATCTCCACGGAAGACGGGCACACGGAGAAGTGGAAACACCAGGATCTCTACAAAGACTGCCAGTGGGTTTGCCATCCGACTGGTGCCTGCATGCTCTACATCGGCTTTCAGAATCGCTATGGCGCGACCCAAGCGGAGTGCCTGAAGCACTGAGCGCCCTCCATCGCAAGCGGCGCTCCCCCCAAGCGCCGGCCAAGTCTCACGGACGCCCTGAAGTCCGCCCATGAGCAGAACAAGACCTCCGACAGGCAGAAACAGGTGCGGCATGCGGCGTTTGTGGGTTTTGACAGTTCTCCTCGTCAGTTGCTACACGCCGAGCAACCAGCCGCCTCTGGGCTATGAAACCGGCAACGACCAGTGCCACAACGGCATCGACGACGACCATGACGGCCTCGTTGATTGCGCCGACAAGGATTGCCTGTACACATCGAGCTGGTGTGGCGAACAGATCCCGCTCGTGCCGGCACAGCGTTCGTTGATTGAGAACACGCCGGAGCTGTGCCACGACTTCATCGACAACGACGACGACGGCAACTTCGACTGCAACGACAAGGACTGCCAGGCCGTCGCTGAAGCCTGCTGCAGCAACGAGAACAACGACGCAAACTGCTCGGACGGCATCGACAACGACGGCAACGGCTACGTCGACTGCCTGGATTTTGGCTGCAGCGCCGGGATCTTCGTCACCGTCTGCGTAGAAAACACCGACGCCCTGTGCAGCGATGGCAAGGACAACGACGGCAACAAGAAGGTCGATTGCCAGGACAGCGGCTGCAAGGCCACCACGCCGTGCTTGCCCGTCGCCCCAACGGGCACGGCCGGACCTGAGAATACGCTCGCGGCCTGCAGCGACGGCATCGACAACGACGGCAACGGCTTCAAGGACTGCGCGGACTTCTCGTGCTCCAAGTCGACCATCCAGGCGATTCTCGACTACTGCGCCGCGCACCTGGAAAACAGCTTGGCCACCTGCTCGGACGGCATCGACAACGACGGCAATGGCTACGTGGACTGCGCCGACCACAACTGCTCGGTCAAGGGCGACGCCGCCACGCTGGCGTACTGCCTGTCCATCGCGGAGTCGACCTTCGACCGGTGCAGCGACGGCATCGACAACGACAAGAACGGCTTTGTGGACTGCAGCGACTACAGCTGCTCGCAGTCCGTCGAGCCCTGGCCGGGCAACGACGGCAAGACCGTCGCGGACTACTGCGCGTCCATCCTGGAAGCGACCTTCGCCAAGTGCACGGACCACATCGACAACGACAACAACGGCCACACGGACTGTCAGGACTACTCGTGCAGCAAGTCCAAGGACAGCGCCGTGCGCCAGGCCTGTCAGGAAAGCCTGAGCGACAGCCTGGGCAGCGCCAACGAGAAATGCAGCGACGGCAAGGACAACGACGCCGACGGCTACATCGACTGCGCGGACTGGGACTGCTCGCACAATCCCGCCGTCACCATTTGCAACGACAAGCCCAAAGTTTGCGGCCAGTAGGAGAACTGCATGTTTCGGATTCTAACGATCGCCGCGTGTCTTTGTTGGTTCAGCGCGAGCGCCTTTGCTGACGACGCCAAGAAAGAGACCAATTGCAGTGACCGCATCGACGACGACGGCGACGGCATGGTCGATTGCGCGGACGCGGACTGCCAGAACGATCCGGCGTGCAAGGTCGGCCAAGGGCCGGAGAACACGGACGCGCGCTGCAGCGACTGGTTCGACAACGACGGCGACGGCTTGATGGACTGCGACGACCCGGACTGCGAAGGCGTCGGCATCCGCGTCTGCAAAGGCTCGTGGAAAGGCGATCTTGGCGGCTCGGGTCAAAGCGCCGCGCGCCCGGGCCTGCCCGCGACGTCCGTCGCAAACGGCATGACGGACGAAGGGATCCCGCTGGAAGCGCTGACCGCGATGGGCGAGAGCACGGACTTCTTCGAGCTCATCGGCAAATTTGGCGACAAGGACGGCGAACGCAACGATCAGGTTTGTTCTGACGGCATCGACAACGACGGTGACGGCCGCATCGACTGCAACGACTTTGGCTGCCGCTTTGACCCCGACGTCAGCGTCTGCCGCGGCAGCTCGGGCGTCCGGCTGGGCATCATCTCCATGGTCAACGGCGGCAAGTTGTCCAGCACGAGCACGTTGGCCGGCGCGCCCGGCGTCACGACCGACACGTACACGACGCAGTTCTCGCGTTTGGAAGCCAACGTCCTTGGCCCCATTGCGTTGATCCAGAACTCCTTCTTTCTCCTGAGCACGCGCCTTGAGCGCACGCCGCGCCTCACGTTCGCGATGTTCCAGATGCCGCTGGGCAACAAGGGCCACTTCCTGAACCTGAACTCAGGCGGCGGCGGACTCGCGGCGGGTCTCATCACGACTGGCGCCAAGAACATGTTCGTTGAACCAGCGGCATACATGTACCGCGCGTTCGAGCAGGCCAACGGCGCCGCGCTGGAAGCTTATGGTCCCATCACGTCCGACTCCAAGCTCACGTATCGCGTGTTCGCGGCGGGCGGCTCGGGCCAAACCACCGGCAGCGTCGGCGGCACGTACATCAAGAACAACGACACGACGTACACGTATGGCGGCGGCGTGCAACTCGGCATCAACGTAATCGGCATGTACAACCGTTTTGATACGGAGTTCCTCTACACGTCGGCACCGACGCAGCTCGCGTTCCTGGCGGGCGTGAAGTTCGATCAGCGGTCCGGCGAGCGCTATCCCGCGGCCAATGCGCTGGGTGTGTTCAAGTGGAGCCGCCTCTACCTCAAGACCGAGTTCTACGCCAAGCGCGACATCGACTACTCCTCCAATTCGATCGCGTACAACGCGCGACTGGGCGTCCTGGTCATTCCCAAGTGGCTATACGTGGGTGCCGACTATGGCGCGTTCGTGAGCGATCCCATGCAGAACGTGCCCGCGAGCGCGCCGTCGAGCGTGACCAAGCAGATGGACGAAATGCAGTGGCGTGTCGGCGCGCACGTCTATTTCTGGCGCAACATCGGCATCGCGTCGGTCATTCTCCGCGACCGCCAAGTGCAGGGCTCGGACACCGTCGCCAAGTTGCATGAGAACGAAATCTTCGGCAATGTGACATTTCGCTTCTAGTCGCCTGAACTTCCGCGGCAAAATTGGCCGACGCACGAACACCATCTGACGGGCCCGTTGCCCGTGAGGTGGGCAATGTTCTTGCGCGGACGGATTTGGCTGCCGCTGCTCGCGGCGCTGTGGCTCGGCGCGGTTGCAGGTTATCTGTTGCCGCTGTGGTGGCCCGCGGCGATCGCCGGTCTGGGGCTGACCCTGCTGACGGCGCTACTGCTGACCCGGCGCGGGCCGACGCTGGCGGGTCCCGCGCTGGCCTTCCTCGCGGTCGTGCTGGCCGGTGCACTGCGGAGCGCATGGTCCGTGCCCAATCCGCAGCCGCTTGACCTCCCGCTGCCGCACCACATGCCGCCGATTCAGCGGCTGACGGTCATTACCGAGCCCGAATGGACGCCGCACGGTCAGCGCTTTCTGGGGCAATGGCTGGCGCGTTGCTTGCCGCACGAGGGCCATCTCGCGTGCGTCGCGCGCGGCGGAATCGTGCGGGTGGATGTGCGCGCGACGGGCTGGCGCGAGCGCGACGTGCACGTGCATGCCGGCGATCGCGTGCGCGTGCCGGCGTTTGTGAGTCCGCCGCCGCACTACGGGAATCCCGGGGCGCTGGATCTGCGCGGCGTGTGGCAGCGGCGCGGCTGGCAGGGTGCGCTGCACGTCGCAGACCCGGCGCAGTTTGCCATCGAACCGGACGACGACTGGCAGTGGCAAGCGCCGTGGCGGGCGACGCAGCGCGTTGTCGGGACGTGGCGGCGGCAACTGGTGGCCGCGCTGCGGACAAACGTGCCGGGCCATGATGGCGGGGTTCTCACGGCGTTGGCGCTCGGCGACGCGAGCGACGACGATCCGCAGTTTGACGATTGGCTGCGCGCCACCGGGACGGCGCACGCGATTGCGGTTTCCGGCAGCCACCTCGCGATCGTGCTTCTGCTCGGCCACGGGTTGGTGGGGCGCTTGCTTGTGTGGCTGGCGCCTGGGCTGCTTCGCCGCCGCCCCCGGGACCAGTGGCTGTTGCCCCCCGGGTTGCTGCTGATCTGGAGCTACACGCTGATGACGGGGAGTGCCGCGGCGACGTTGCGTGCCGCGTGGATGGCGAGCGTCCTGCTCGTGGCGCGCGCGTTGGGCCGCCAGATTGAGGTGCTGGAGTCGCTGTCGTTCTCCGCGGTCGTCCTCATCGCGCTTTCGCCGGCAACGGCGCTGGACGCCGGTTTCGCCCTGTCGATCGCAGGTGTGCTGGGCCTCCTGCTTGCCGCGCAAGTGCCGATGCCGCCGCACGCGGGTCGATGGCAACGGCAGTGGCTGCAGCTCTGGCGCGGTTGTCTTGGGCCGTTCGTGCTGACCTCGCCCGTGACCGTGCTGGCTTTTGGCAGCCTGGCGTGGAGCGCGCCGTTCGCGAACCTGCTTGTCGTCCCGATGATCGCCCTGCTCCTGCCCTTTGCCCTGCTCTGTTCGCTCCTGGCGTGGCTTGTCGCGCCCGCGTGGCTCGGCCCGCTCGCACACGTGGCGCTGTGGCCGCTCCGGCAGCTTGCCGCGGTGCCGCTGCGTTGGCTGCCCCAGTGGCATGGTCCGACGGCGACCGGGCTTACGCTGGCGTTGACGCTCATCGCAGCGCTGTTCTGGCACTGGCACGGCCGGCGGACTGCGGCGCGGCGCACGGGCCTGGCCATGGCGTTGGTCGTGATCAGCACGGTCTGGCAGCAAGAGCGGGATCGGGTCGCCCACGGCAGCCTCCGCCTGACGTGGCTGGACGTTGGCCATGGGGATTCAGCGTTGCTGGAATGCGACGACGGCTCGCGTACGCTGATCGATGGCGGTGGCGAGGTGGGCGACGATGGCCGCATTGGCAAGCTGGCGGTCCTGCCATGGCTCCAGCAGCGGGGCATCGTGCGGCTCGACCGGATGGTGCTGACCCACGGCCACCCTGACCACGAGAACGGGCTCCTGGCGGTGGCCCGGCAGCTCGACGTGGGTGAGTTCTGGTGGAATGGCCAGCCGACGGGCGGCGCGGAGCACGTCGCGCTGCTGACGACGCTGCGGGCGCGAGGGGTGCCCTGGCGCAATTTCGCCACGCGTTTGCATGGACCGCGGGAGTTCCGCTGCGGCAGCGCCCAACTTCGCGTGCTGTGGCCGACGCCGGAACGGGCGCCCTACCCGGCCGGTCTGGGCCTCAATGACGGGTCGCTGGTAGTGGAGGTGGCCATCGGCGCGAACCGGGTGCTGCTGACTGGCGACATTGAGGCGCGCGCGGAGGCTGCGCTCCTGGCGAGCGGGGCGCTATCCGCGGTGGGCGTGCTCAAGGCGCCGCACCACGGGAGCAAGACGTCCAGCACGCCGCCATTTCTCGACGCGGTGCAGCCGCTGCTGACGGTCGCGCCGTCGCGGCCGTGGGGGCAATTGGCGTTTCCGCACGCGGTCGTGCGAGACCGCTACGCTGCGCGTGGGACCGCGCTTTGGCCGACGGCAGATGGCGCGGTCACGCTCATCATGACGGCGCTGCGCACCGATGCGAGTCAGGAAGGGCGGCGGATGGCGATTGAACTAGCTCGCAGACCCCAGACCGAACAGGTCGAGGCCGGGCCGTTGCCACGCCTTGAATACCGCACATTGGCGCGACCACCGGCAGTTGGTCTGGCAGACTTCCGTGGCGACCATGGCGCGATTCTTGCGCTTGGGGCACGGCAGGTAGTGGCCGCCCTGAAGGGAGATCGTCTTCAAGACTTTTTCGGATTCCCGCCGCGCCATGTCCGCTTTGTACGTGGCGCGATCGCTGCTGTCAAAGGCCTTTTTGCCGCTGGCGCAAGACGAGCCACGCCGCGATCCACACCAGCCATGCAAGCCCTGAAGCGACAAGGCCGGCCTGAAGTCCCGGCGCGGCAAATTGCCAGACGACCTGGTGCTGGCCCGCCGGAACCGCCACCGCGCGGAAGAGGCCATCGGCGCGCACGATGGGCTGGACTTGGCCGTCCACGCTCGCATGCCACCCTGGCGCGAGGGCGTCGCGCAGCACGAGCACCGCCGGCGCAGTCGCACTCACCTGAGCGACCACGCGCTGTGGTGTGTCCTCCAGCAACTGGAGCGGGCCACCCGCCCCGGGCGTGTGCGGCAGGGCCTCCGCGAGCACCGGTGTCTCCGGCGGCGTCTGCGTGAGGCGGCCAATCACGCTTTTGCTGTCCGGGTCGACTGCGATGGTTTGCGCCCACGCGAGGCGCGCCATGGGCTTGGGATTCTGCCGCAGTTGCCGGCCAGACGTCAGCGAGGCGACGACCGGCCACAAGCTGAAGCCGCGTTGCACCGACGGGTCGCGCGCGTCGATGAGCACGTGCGACGCCGCCATGCGGTCAAGCCACGGCGACGGTCCGCGCACCTGAAAATTCACGGAGTAGCCGTCCTCGCTGCGCCCGGCCAGCAGGTTGCCGTACCAATCGGCTTCACGCGTGATGGTGGGTTCGTAGCCGCCGACGATGCGGACGCCGGCGCGGCCGCCAAAATCAGCCTGGCGCAGCGCCGCGGACGTGGCGAGGCGGTGCTGGCCATCAACCGCCCCGGCGATGGCGGCCGATTCCTCCGCGGACCATGCGACGACCGACTCTGGCCGCTGAAATGCGGCGCCAACGTGCTGGCTGCCAAACCAAAGCGCTTCCGCAACGGCGAGGCCAGCGAGCAGCGGCGCGAGGCGGGCGTGCCAGGCGGCGTGGCGCAGCATCCAACCGGCGACCGCAAGGGCGGCGGCAACTGCGAACAGTTCGGCGCTCACGAGGCTGACGGTTTGCGTCGCCTCCTGGGCTTTGCCCTGTACGATCTCCGCCCACCAGCCGCGGTCCGCGCGGACCTGCAGCGCCAGCAGCGCGGGCACTGCGGCGAGCATCCACAGCACGATCGGGCCAATGCGCTGCGCCAGCGGCATCGGGCGCGGCGGCCCTTTCGCGTCCGCCTTGGTGCCCAGCTTGGCAGCAAGCGGCGCGGGCGCTTCCGCAGGCGCGAGGCCGTCGGCGACCAGCAGCGCCATGAACGCAACGGCCGGAATCAGCCAGCGACTGGGCACGCGGAAGGCGCCAAAGCCAGGCAGCAGGTCCACAAGCGTCGGCAGCAGCGGGGAATCCTTGCCCAGAGAGAGAAGCAGGAAGAAGCCGATGCCCGCAAACAGCAGCACGCCGCGCCGCCCCGAGCGGAGCACGCCCAGCAGCCCAAGCGCCAGTCCGATGGCGCCTACCCAAGCCAGCGACTCGTGGTAGCTGACGTCGGCGAGACTGCGGCCCGGACCGCCCCAGACGTGCGGCGCGAGGGCCGTCATCAGGCTCCGCGGCGGCACGGAAAAGGCCATCGCGAGCTCCATGGGGGTCGAGAGCGAGCGGTTGAGGTGCTCAGCCATCGCGGCGGTCGGGAACAGCTGCGCCGCCGCCAGGAGCGCCGCGCCTGCACCCGTGATGGCCAGCACCGCGAGCGCGGCAAGGGAGTTCGGCCAACGCGCCAGGCCCTGACGGTCGGCGGCCGGCTCCGGCGCGGTCACAACATGCGCGAGCAGCAGTCCGACCAGCCCCACGCCGCACAGGAACGTCGCCTGCGGATGCCCCGCGAGCACCTGCAGCGCCGTCACGCCGGTAGCGAGCAGCACGGCCGCGAAACTGCGCGTCTGCCACGCGCGAAGCACCGCGGCCCACAGCCACGGCCAGAGCGCCCACGCTTCGATAAAACTGACGTGACCGGCCCACAGGTGCCCCCAGGTCGCGCCACAGCCGACCCACACCGCCGCCGAACCGAGCATGGGCCAAGGCGACTGGCCCGCGCGCGCGCCCAGATGGACCCGCGCAAGCACCGCGCCGCCCGCGCCCAGGAGCAGCAGGTGCAGGATGTACAGCAGCAACACGGACGCCTTTCCAGTCAGCAGCCCGACGGCGACGTTCACCGGGTACAGCATCCCCAACTGCATCCCGGCATGCGAGGCCACGCCGCCCAGCAGCCACGGATTCCACGCCATCAGCTCGCCGCGCCGGAGTGTCGCAGCCACAGCGTCGCGCATCGGCATTTGGTAGCTGTAGAGGTCGGCGCCGTCGCCCACGAAGACGCCCGGCAAGGTCAACGCCCAGACGAGGGGCAGCGCCATCGCGGCGATGCCGATGGCCAGGATGGCGCGCGCGCGATTTGCCATGCTCAACCCCTTGTGACGAAACGCGGAACTGAGGCAGGCGCGCCGCGCTCAGCCGTCAAGCAGCGCCTCGGTCATGCGAAACAGCCCAACCAGCGAATCCGGCTCATCCGGCGCCCGCGGCACCGGCAGCACCTGAAGGTCGCGCGCCAGCCCGCGCACGGTCTCGACCACGCGCGCGTCCGCAAGCGCCAGCGTTCCCAGCCGCCGCGCGGCTTCCGCCAACAGCTTGGCCGTCCGCGGCGCCTGCCGGGCATCGCCGCCAATCGCGTCTGGCCCAAGCTGCAGCAAGAGCGCTTCGAGCTGCGTTTCCAGCTCTGGCCCCGCCTGCGCGGGCGCAATCGGAAACGGCGCGACGCGGTTGACCAGCCACGCCGCCGCGTACATTTCCTGTTCCTTCAGCTTCTTCCACAGGTAGCGCGCCTCTTCCGTCGACGTCGCATCGCACGAGGACACCAGCACGAACGCCGTCTCCGGCCCGCGCAGCAGCGCCTGTGTCCGCCGCGCGCCTTCCACGAAGCCCTCGAACGTGTCCGACAGGTGCGAGAAGAACTGCAGCAGCTCGCTGAACATCTCCACCGACGTGAACCGCGACAGCCCGCGCATCACTACGCTGCCGGCGCGAAAGGGCCCAGTCCGCAGCTTCTGGCTCGGCTTGAGCAGCATCTGGAACGCGCGCGAGTCAAAGAGCCCCACGAGGCGATCCGGCGCGTCCAGGAAATCGAGCGCGTGCGCAGACGGCGGCGTGTCGAGCACGATCAGGTCCCACTGGCCTGACGTCGCCGACTCGTAGAGCCGCTCCATCGCCATGTACTCCTGCGTACCCGCCAGCGTTGTCGACGCCTGCCGGTAGAACGGATGGTTGAGAATGGCGTCGCGCGACTCCGGCGTCTTGGCGTAGCGGCCCACGACGCGGTCAAAAGTGCGCTTCACGTCGAGCATCGCGGCGTCCAGCGGCGCGGCCACGACGCAGTGCTGCGCGGCAAAGTCCGCCACGGGGATCCGCTGCACATTCTCGTCGAATTTCTCGATGCCGAGCGCCGACGCCAGCCGCCGCGCCGGGTCCACGGTCAGCACCAGCGTGCGCCGTCCAAGCCGCGCCGCCGCCACGCCAATCGCCGCGGAGAGCGTGGTCTTGCCGACGCCGCCCGCGCCCACCACGACGATGACGCGTTTCTCCGCGATGATGTGAGCGAGGGACAGAGACACGCGCTTCCCGAACGCCGAGGACCGGCGCAGACTCGATACACGCTGCAACCGCAGACGTCAAAGGGTCCGATGCAAACAACCGCGCCGCTGAACCCTTCACAACCGGAGAACGCCCCGTATTTCCATGCGGTTGCCATTCCGAAATTCGTCATGCTGTGGCTGGGCAGCTTGGGGCTCTACGGGCTCTATTGGTTCCACGCGCATTGGCAGGTGATCCGCCAGCGGCAAGGTGGCGACATCAAGCCCTGGCAGCGGACGCTGCTGGCCGGGTCGTACTGTGAGCCGCTGCTGCAGCTGTTCCTGGACGCGGCTGATGGCACGCCGGACGTCAAGCCATTGAAGCCGCGCATCCGGGCGGTCGTGTGGCTGCTGATGACGGCGACGCTGTTCTTTGGCCCGCCGCTGAGCCTGCTTTGCCCGCTCGCGTTCCTGCCGCTCATCGCCGGCCAACGCGTCGCCAATCAGGTCAGCGCGGTGCGTACGCCGATGGCGGATCGCAATTCTCGGTTCCGCCCGCGCGAGTTGTTGGCGCTCCTGCCACTGGTTCTGCTGCTGCTGGCCGCGGCGCTCATGGCCTGTCGCGCGGACGGCGCGCTTCTGCCGCAATTGGGCCATCCGCCGCGCTAAAACCCTACGCAACGGCATGTAGCGGCACGCGCCGATGCGTGGCATCATCCCGCACCGCTGCGATGGGATAGCCCGACGTGCGGTATCTGGCCCGACCGGCGCCATGGGTGAATGCGATGCGTTGGCAGGTTCTTGCTCTCCAGGCTGCTATGCTGCTCGGCATCGCGGGTTGCCAAAATCAGGGCGCGGTGCCATTGCCCGTCAAGATCGCCGCCCCCGGCAAGCTGGCCAATGGCCGGATTCGCCTGCCGCCCGAATCGATGCAGTACGTCCAGGTCGCAGTGGCAACGCAAAGCGCGGGGCGGATTCCGCTGCGGGCACCGGCCCGCGTGGCGTTTCGCGATGGCGCGGTGTCGCGTTTGGGCGTGCCCGTGCCCGCACGCGTATCCGCCGTGCACGTCGCGCTGGGTGAAGAAGTGTCGCGCGGAACGGCGCTCGTGACGCTGGCGAGCGCGCAAGCGGCGGCCGCACGTGCCAACGTCGAACGCGGCCATCTGGAAGTCCGCGCCGCGCAGGAGTTGGTCAAACGCCAAAAAGAGATGGTCAAGGCCGGCGTTGGTATTGAGATGGAACGTTTTACCGCGGAAATGCGCTTGGCTGAAGCGCAGTCTGACCTGCGCAAGTCCCTGGAAGAAGCCAACCTGCTCGGCGACGACCGCGACGTGACGGTGACGATTCGCGCGCCGATGGACGGCAAGATCCTGGCGCTGCGGGCGACCGTCGGCGCGTCCGTGGAGCCGTCGGGCGAACCGGTGGTGGAGATCGGCAACCCGCGGCTGCTGTGGGTCGTCGCGGAAGTCTTTGAGCAGGATTTGCAGGCCGTGCGCGCGGGCGCGACGGTCTCGGTGGAGATCAGCTCGATCGACGGGCCGCTGTCCGGCCGCGTGGAAGCGATTTCCGGCCACGTCGATCCGAACGCCCGGCGCGTGCCCGTGTTCATCACGCTGGACGCCGGCGACGTGGTGCGCCTCCGCCCCGGCATGTTCGCCGCCGTGCGCATTGAAACCGACGCTGTCCACGGCGTGCCGGTGCCGTCGACCGCCGTGCTGGTCAAGGAAGGCGGCGTCAACGTCGTCTACGTGCAGGTCGAGGACGGCTTTGAACCGCGCGTCGTCACCGTGGGCCGCAGTTTTGAAGGCCACGTGGAGATCCTGCACGGGCTGCAGGTCGGCGAGAAAGTCGTCGTCGGCGGCGCGCTGCTGCTCGATGGCTCGTCCGAGCAGCGGCTCTAACGCCATGAGCGACCGCGAGGGAATCACGCCGTGCTAGGACCGCTTCTGACGTTCTTCATCAAGCGTCGGGCCGGCACGGTCGCGTTTGCGCTCGCCGTCGCGGCGCTGGGCGTCCATTCCTACATGCGCACGCCCGTGGAAGCGTTTCCGGACGTCACCAACGTGCAAGTCACGGTGATCGGCCAGGTGCCCGGCCTTGCCGCGGAAGAGATGGAGCGCCAGATCTCCGTGCCGCTGGAGCGCGCGCTGAACGGCACGCCGGGCATGATCGGAATGCGCAGCGAGTCGCAGTTCGGCCTGTCGCTCGTGACGCTGGTCTTTGACGACTCCGCGGATTCTTTCCGTTCGCGCGTGCTCATCCAGGAGCGCATCAGCGCCGCGGACGTGCCGCGCGAAGCCAGGATCGAGCTCGCGCCCAACGCGACGCCGCTCGGCAAGATCTACCAATACCGCGTGTATTCCGATCGCCACGACCTGTACCAGCTGCGCAGCGAACAGGAATTCACGATCGCCAAGCACCTGCGGCAAGTGCCGGGCGTGGCCGACGTCGTGAGTTTTGGCGGCATGCTCAAAGAGTTCCACGTGGAAGTGGACCCGGATCGGCTGCTGGCCACCGGGCTGACGCTGGACGACGTCGTGCAGGTCATGGAGCGCTCCAACAAGAACGCGGGCGGCGGCTTCCTGCACCGCGGCGATCAGGAGTTCGTGATTCGCTCGATGGGCTACCTCGGCGGGCCGCGCGACATCGAACGCGTCGTAGTGCGCGCCGACAAGGGTTCGCCCGTGACGGTCGGCGACGTGGCGCGCGTGGTGCAGTCCCATACGCCGCGGCGCGGCACGGTGGCGCAGGATCACGATCTGGAGATCGTCGAAGGCGTGGTGCTGCTGCGGCGCGGCGAGAATCCGTCAGACGTGCTGGACGGCGTGCACAAGAAAGTCGACGAACTGAACCACGGCATCCTGCCCAAAGGCATGGAGCTGCGCCCGCACTACGACCGCACTGTGCTGGTCAGCCAGACCATGAAGACGGTGAACCACAACCTGCTGGAAGGCGCGCTGCTGGTGCTGGCGGTTGTGTGGCTGTTCCTGCGCTCGATTCGCGCGGCGCTGATCGTCACGGCGGTCATTCCGCTGGCGATCCTCGTGGCGTTCATCGGCCTGAGCGCGCTGGGGCTGCCGGCGAACCTGATTTCCATGGGCGCGATCGATTTTGGCATCCTCGTGGATGGCGCGGTGATCCTCGTCGAGCGGGCGATTCACGCCGTGCGCGAGCACCGGCCCAAGACGCAAAAACAGCTGCGCCTGCTGATCGGCCGCTCCGCGCTGGAAGTGGCGCGGCCGACGCTGTTCGCGATGTCCATCATCATCGCCGCGCTGATTCCGGTGTTTACGCTGGAGCGCGTGGAGGGCCGCATCTTCCGGCCGCTGGCGATGACGTACTCGTTTGCGCTGCTGGGCGCGCTCGTGTTCTCGCTGTCGCTGGTGCCGGCGCTTTCCGCGATCCTGCTGCGCCCGCAGGACGCGGAGACGCACGAGCCGCGCTGGCTGCTCGCGCTGGAGCGCGGGTACGCGTGGGTGATCAAGCGCGCGATCCGGCTGCGCTACGTCGTCGTGGTGCTCATGGTCTTGCTGGCGGTGGCGGGCGCCGTCGCGACAAAGAAGCTGGGCACGGAATTCCTGCCGACGCTGGATGAAGGCGACGTGTTCGTCTTCACGGAGATGCCGCCGTCGATTTCGCTGGAGCGCGCGCAGCTCCTGCTGGCCGACGTGCGCGAGACGATCCTGAAATTTCCGGAAGTGCGCGCGTGTCTGACGGAGCACGGTCGCCCGGAAGACGGCACGGACAATGAAGGCGCCAACATCGGCCAGACCGCCGTGCGCTTTCATCCGCGCGAATCGTGGCGGCCGGGCTGGAACAAGCAGCGGCTGATCGAGGCGATGCGCAAGGAGCTGGCCGTCATCCCCGGCGCGCGGTTCAACTTCAGTCAGCCGATCAAGGACCGCGTGGAAGAGGCCGTGAGCGGCGTGCGCGGTCAGGTGGTGCTGAAGATCTTCGGTCAGGATTTTGACGTGATGCGCAAGAAGCTGCTGGAGATCATCGACGTGCTCAAGCCGATCCGCGGCGTCGTCGATCTGGACATCTACCGCGATTCGACGGTGCCGCAGCTGCAGATTCGCCTGGATCGGCAAGCGCTGGCGCGCGAGGGCATCAGCGTGGACAGCGCGCAGGAGCACGTGGAAGCCGCGATGGCCGGGCGGATCGTGACGCAGCTGTGGGAAGGCGAGCGGCCGGTGCCGATTCGCGTGCGGCTGCCCCACGCGGAGAGCCAGAGCGAGGATCGCATCGCCCAGACGCTGATGCCGGCGCCCTCGGGCGCGCAGGTGCCGCTGGGACGCGTGGCGCAGATCGGCATGGCCAACGGGCGGGCGGCGATCAACCGCGAGTCCAACAGCCGTTTTGCCGCGCTGAAATTCAACGTGGAAGGCCGCGATCTGGGCTCCGTGATTCAGGAAGCGATGGCGGCTGTGCAGGCCAAAATCAAGGTCGAGGACGGCTACCACCTCGTCTGGGCCGGTGAATTCGAGAACCAACAGCGGGCGATGAAGCGGCTGGCGGTGATCATCCCGGTGGCGATCTTCGTCGTGATGGCGCTGCTCTACGCGGCGCTGGGATCGGCGCGCGCGGCGGGCACTGTGCTGTTTGTCGCGCCGTTCGCGATGGTCGGCGGCGTGTTCGCGCTGGGCGGGATGCACATCGCGATGTCGGTGTCGTCGGCGATTGGCTTCATCGCGCTGCTCGGCCAAGTGTCGCTGTCCGGCTTGCTGGTGGTGGGCGCGATCGATGCGGAGCGCCGCGCGGGCGTGGGCAATTTTGAGGCGGCGGCGATCGGCGCGGCCAACCGGTTCCGCGCGGTGCTGATGGCGAGCCTGCTGGCGATGCTCGGTCTGATGCCGATGGTGGTGAGTGAGGAAGTCGGCGCGGAGACGCAGCGGCCGTTCGCGACGGCGATTGTTGGCGGCATGGTGACGACGCTGTTTGTGGTGCTGTTTGTGCTGCCGGTGATTTACACGTGGACGGCGGGCAAGTTCGTGGAGCCGACCGACGAGGAGTAAGGGGCCGTGCTCCCTCACGCCCGCCGCCGAACGCCCCGCTCCAGCCAGTAGAACCCGATCAGGACAAGCTCCCACGCGATCAACGTCACCAGCCACGGCCGGACGCCCAGCGCCTCCGCTAGCGTGATCGGGCCAAAATTGCCCAGCGCCACCAGCCGCGGCATGACGAGCGGGTACAGCCAGCCGAAAATCACCGCGCCCACGTACAGCCCCAGAAAACCGGGAATCAAGTAGTCCAGTCGACCCTCGCCCGCGCCCGCCGCGACTGTTCCCGGGCAGAAACCGGATAGCGCCATGCCCGCACCAAAGACCACGCCGCCGAACAGCACGCCCCAGACGTAGGTCACCGGCAGCGGATAAGCGCCCGCCAGACCCAGCGCCGCCAGCAGCTGCAGCACCAGCGCGCCCACGACCAGCGCGCTCAGCATGAACTGCATCACGGCGAAATCGCGGAGGCGAAAGATGTTGACGATGCGGTCATAGCGCGACAGCCCAGCGCGCTGCAGCAGCCAGCCGAAGCAGAAACCGACGAGCAACGGCTTGAGCACGTCCATCAGCGCCTCCGGTAGATCAGCCACGCGGTGGGGATGCCGCCGGCGAACATGCCGGCCATGAAGAGGAACGCGGCGGGGACGAGCGCGGCGCCGCCGGAAACAGCGAGGCTGGCGGTGCAGCCACCGGCGATGCCACCGGCGATTTCAGTCAGCATCGAGCCGAGAAACGCGAGGATGAAGCGCTTGGTGCGGCTGGGGCCAAACACGTCGGTCCATTGGCGGTCGGGCATAGTGCGGATGCGGAAGGTGCCGGCGAGCGATGACGCGGCGAACGCGCCCAGGACGCCGCCGACGATGACCCAGACGTCCCACGTGATGCCGGTGGGCACGATGGCGCGCCAGTAGAGGCTGTCCGGGACGAGGATGCGGCCGAGATAGCCCGACAGATGTTGCCATGCGCCCGCGCCGCTCAGACGGTGGCCCCAGAGCGCCATGCTGCACGCGATGACGATGCCCAGCAGCGCACCAGCGACGTACGGCGACCAAGCGGGGCGGCGAAGCGGATTCATGGTTGGCCTCCCAAAGCGCGACGGCGGCGCTCATTCCACCAGACCGACGCGCCACCTGCGAGCGCGAGGCCAAGTGCGACGGCGGCGGCGGCGGCGTTGTGGTCCGGCGCAGATGGCGATGCAGGTGGACGCGCGGGCGCACGGCCTGCCACAGGTGTGGGCGCGTGCGCCAGCGGAGCGGCGGGCTGCACGGCGGCGCGATATTCCGCGGCGAGTTGCTCCGCCTTGCCACCGTGGCACATGGCCGTGCCACACGTGATCCGGAACCCACGGAGCGGATCCATCAGGCCGTCATGGGCGGCGGCGCTGTCCGTCGCGGTGCCATCGCCGCCGTGGCAGGCCACGCAGAAGTCGCCAAACGCGTGGTCCTTGTGCCACGGGCGACCATCGGCGAGGACCGGATGTTGCTTGTTGATCTCGTGGCACTGTCGGCACTGGGAGACCGTTGCGCCGCATTGCGCCAGCGCGTCGACGCCCGCGAAGGAAATCGCGACGGCGAGCGGAAGAAGCGGAAATGGCCAGCGCATTGTCAGATCCAGCGTTGCACACACCCGACGCGCGACCACGATCCCGCGCCACTTGCCAACTTAGGTTCGCAGGGCGCTCCGTCAACGGCACAGGCCTTGCGGCCACGCCGGTTCCCTGTATCGTCGCAGTCCTATCCTGATCGCCGAGGTCCGCATGTCCAAGCCCCACGCCACGCTCAAGGAACGCCTGGAAGCCATCGTCGCCCGCGGCATCCTGCGCCTGCCGCCCAATTGGATCGCCAAGCTGCTCGGCAAGCGCCGGCGCGTCATCCACGGGATCGCGCTGGATCCAACGGTGCAGCTCAGCCTGGAGCTGTTCAAGCTGACAGGCCGACCGACGATGGACAAGCTGCCCCCTGACCGCGCGCGCATCGAGTTCGCCAAGCTCGTGCCGATCGCCGACATCCTGCCGCGGCCGCTGCTGGACGTCCAGAACCGCAAGATCCCCGGTCCCGCCGGCGAGATCGCCATCCGCATCTACCGCGACAAGCCCGGCATCCTCCCCGCGCTGGTCTTCGTCCACGGCGGCGGCTTCGTCGTGGGCGATCTGGACACGCACGATCCGCCGCTGCGCGAACTGGCGCATCTGAGCGGCTGCGTTGTCATCGCCGTGGACTATCGCCTGGCGCCGGAGCATCCATTTCCGGCGGCGCGCGACGACGCGGTGGCGGCGCTGGCGTGGGTACAGAAGCAGGCCAAGGCGCTGCAGATCGACCGCATGAAGATCGCGATGGGCGGCGACAGCGCGGGCGGCAACCTGACGGCGGCGACGTGTCACCTCTTGTGGGAAACGGGCGGTCAGCTGCCCGCGGCCCAACTGCTCATCTATCCGGCGACGGACATGCACAACCTGGCGCCGTCGCGAGAAACGTACGCCGAGGGCTTCTTCCTGGACCGCGGGCTCATCGACATGTTCATCCACGCCTACGCGCCGCTGCCCGGGCAGACCGCGGATCCGGGCGTCTCGCCGCTGCTCAACACGGACTTCTCCGGCCAGCCGCCCGCGCTGCTGCTGACTGCGGGCTTTGACCCGCTGCAGGACGAGGGCCTCGCCTACGGGCAGAAGCTGATGGCGGCGGGCACGCCCGTGGAATTCGTGCACTTCCCGACGCAAATCCACGGCGTCTTTGGCATGGCGGGCGCGGTCGCGGAGGGTCGGGAGGCGATCGCGGCCTGCGCGCGCTTCCTGCGTGACACGCTCGGCGCGTGACCTTCGGAAACGATGTGGAAACGTCAAATTGCCGACGCACGGCCAGTTTTTCGTTGACGGCGTCCGGAGGCTGGCTCAATCTCGCGGGCCTGTGACGCATGCGGACGTCGCGCGCGCCTCCCTTCGACATCTGGATTTTCATGCGTAATTTCAAGACACTGGCCGACATTTTGCTGATCCTCGCGTGCGGGCTGACGCTCGCTGCGTGCGGCTCTGATGACACGGCAGCGACGACCGCGGGCACCGAAGACGCGGCGACCGACAATGACCTGGGCGCCCTGGACGGCGGCGATGACGCCTTCGCCGGCTCGGACACGACGGTCGACGATACGGCGGCGGAAGACGCGGCGACCGATTCGGCTTCAGACGTCGTCTACAAGGACGCGCCGTTTGAGACGGCGAGCCACACGGCGCTGCCGCAGCTTGTCTACGGCGGCATGGACGTGCTGCACAAGCCGCACATCGTGACCGTGACTTTTGCCGGCGACCCGTACGTCGATCAGCTTGAACAGTTCGCCGCCCAGCTTCAGCAGACGCAGTGGTGGATGGCGTGGTCGGTCAGCTACTGCTCGTCCGTGGGCAACTGCGTCGGCAAGGGCGACACCGATAAAGTGCGCCTCGGCTCCAGCGCCGCCAAGAGCTACACCGACTCGACGGTGAAGGGCGGCGTGTCGACCATCCAGCAGTTCATCACGACGCGCCTCGACAGCGCGGAACTGCCCGCGCCGGTCACCGATACGGTCTACGTCATCTATTTCCCGCAAGGCACGCAGATTTCACTGGCCAGCGGCGGCGGTCAGACGGCCAAGAGCTGCCAGAGCTTTGGCGGCTACCACCACTCGATGCTGTACGGGAAGGGCCAGATCGCCTACGCGATCGTGCCGGAATGCAAGAACGGCGGACCGGGCATGAGCCAACTGGATAGCGTCATCCTGGCGTCGAGCCACGAGATCGCGGAAGCCGTGACCGACCCCTATTTTCCGCAGACGGCGCAGGGCGAGACGCCCGGCGGCTTCAACATCAACATGCTGGACATGAACGCGATTCCGTGGGAGTTGGCGCTGGGCGGCGGGGAAGTGGGCGATCTGTGCCCGGACCTGCCGTACGCCGGCTTTGGCCACGCGACGGAGAACGGCTACAAGCTGACGCGCGTGTGGAGCAACGCGGCGGCAAAGGCCAATCACAATCCGTGCGTGCCAGCGGACCCGGGGCCGTACTTCAACGTCGCGCCGGAGAAGAACAAAGGCACGCATGTGAAGATTGAGCTGGGCGCGAGCGCGACAATCGCCCTGCACGCGTTCTCGGACATGCCGGTCAAGCCGTGGACGGTGACGGCCATCGACATCGATTCGTTCCAGGGAGGCGGCACGCCGCTGACGTTTGACTTTGACGGCAAGGATTCGGTGACCGTCAACAACGGCGATGTTGTCAACCTGACGATCACCCGCGACGCGTTTGCCACGCCGGCCTCGCCGTACGGTCCGATCTTCTATCTGGTGTCGACGTCGGCCGATGGCCAAGCCACCAACATGTGGCCGATTTGGGCGTACACGCAAAAAGAGCTGACCGGGCAGTAGGCCGCCCGGCCGCTCCCGCGCGAACTATTTTCCAGCAACTTCCGCTTTCGCGTGCGCCACAGCCGCGTGCATGCGCGTGAGCAGCTCCGTGCGCGTCACAAGCACGTGGACTTCCACGCCGTGCGCTTCAATCGCCTCGCGGCCGCCTTCCTCGCGGTCCACCAGAATCAGCGCGTGTTCGACGATGTGGCCAGCCTGACGGATGCGGTCAATGGCCTTGATGGTCGAGCCGCCGGTCGTGATCACGTCATCGATGACCGCGACGTGGGAGTTCGGCGCGAGATCGCCTTCCAGCCACTGCTCGGTCCCGTGCTTCTTGGGTTCCTTGCGCACCACAAACGCGTTGAGCGGCTGCTTACGCGAATGGCTGTGCATCGCGATGGCGTTGGCAATCGGGTCCGCGCCCAGCGTCAGGCCGCCGACCGCCGCCAGATGAAAGGGCTTGAGCGCCTCGTAGCCCAGCGCGCCAATCACATTCAAGCCTTCCGCTTGCAGCGTGACCGGCTTGCAGTTGACGTAGTACGGCGACGTTCCACCCGACGCGAGGATGAACGGCGGGTTTTCACGCACCTGGAAAGAGTGGAGGAGCAGCAGTTCGATCAGGCGGTCTTTGCGCAGGTCCATTTGGGCGTCTCCGGCAAGCATGGAAAGCTCGCAGGGCCGAGGTATAGCGGGGTCCGTGCGGCGCGTCGAGGGGTAGCGCTGCGGTTTCGCCAGATGCCGCACCGTCGCTGTCACAGGTTGTCGCGTGGGCGTCATGCGGCTGTCACAGAGGGTTCGCACACTGTTGCCGCCCGCCAGTCCGGGCAGCGGAGCCTTGCAATGGCGCTCAAACCCGGCGACACGCCGCGCATTCAGGTGCAGGACCTGTCGTTCTTCTACGGCAACACCCGCGTCCTGCACGACAACCACTTGGAAATCGCCGACAAGCGCATCACCGCGTTCATCGGACCGTCCGGCTGTGGCAAGTCGACGCACATCCGCACGTACAACCGGATGTTCTCGCTCTATCCCGGCCAGCGCGCGGAGGGCACGGTCAAGCTCGGCGACGTCAACGTGCTCGACCCCAAGGCGATTGACGACATCGCGCTGCGCAGCCGCGTGGGCATGGTATTCCAGAAGCCGACGCCGTTCCCGATGACGATCTTCGAAAACGTCGCGTTCGGCTTGAAGCTGCTTGGCATCAAGGGCGCGGAGCTGGAGGACCGCGTCATCGCCGCGCTCAAGAACGCCGCGCTCTGGGAAGAAGTGAAGGAGCGCCTGAAGGAATCCGGGCTGCAGCTCTCCGGCGGCCAGCAACAGCGTCTGTGCATCGCGCGCGCGCTGGCGGTCGAGCCGGATGTGCTGCTGCTGGACGAACCGGCGTCCGCGCTGGATCCGATCGCGACGGCGCGCATCGAAGAATTGGTGCAGGAGATGCGCGGCCGATACACTGTGGTCATCGTGACGCACAACCTGCAGCAGGCGGCGCGCGTCAGCGATTACACGACGTTCTTCTACCTCGGAAAAGTCATTGAGCACGGTCCGACGGACCTGATCTTCACGCGGCCGACCGAGCAGCGGACCGAGGACTACATCACCGGGCGCTTTGGTTAGGAGCTGAGCATGACGCTGCACACGGACCGCACATATGAAGCAGAGCTGCAGGCGCTGCGCGATCGGCTTGTCGACATGGTTGGCCAGGTCGAGCAGATGACGATTGAAGCGGTGAAAGCCGTGGTGGACCGCGATGCCCAGTTGGCGCGGGAGACGATTCGCCTCGACCGCCGCGTCAACCGCGCGGAGGTGGAAATCGACGAAGCGTGCATGTTGCTGCTGGCGCGGCGGCAGCCCGTGGCGTCAGACCTGCGGCTCGTGACGACGGCGCTGAAGATGGTGACCGACATCGAGCGCATCGGCGATGTGGCCGTGAACCTGTGCGAGCGGGCCATTGACCTGGCGGGCGAGCCGCCGATTCCGGGCATCGACGAGGCGCTGAACGCGCTGGGGCAGCTGGCCGCGGCGATGCTGCGCAAGGCGATTGAAGCTTTTGCCGAGCGCGATGCAGTCAAGGCGGAGAACGTCCTGGAGATGGATGACGACGCCGACGAACGCTACCACCAGATTGTCCGTTCGCTGGCCCAGCGGATCCGCGACGATCCGGACAAGGTCGAGCAGAACGTGGCGCTGCAGTCGGCGGCCAAGCAGCTGGAACGCATCGGCGACCACGCGACGAACCTCGCCGAGCAGGTGATTCTGCTGGTGCGCGGTCAGGATCTGCGGCATCAGGGCAAGCTGGCGTAGCGCCAGCGGTTAGAACGACAGCGCGACGAACTGCTCCATCCAGAGCTGCAGCAGCCGCTGCCGGTCGACCTCGCGGTGCGCCAGCCATTCCAGGCTCGTGTGCTCGGCAAAACCCAGCCAGCCGTGCAGCCGCAGCCGCGTCAGCGGGTCGTCGCCCAGCCCGACCAGATCGCGAATGCGCTCCAGCACGGTCTGGCGCACGCGCTCAACCAAGCTATTCACCTCGGCGTCCATGCCGATGCCGCCGCGCAGCAGCGCGTGATAGACAGCGGCGTTCGCCTCAATGAAGTCGAGGAACTGCCCAAGCGTGCGATCCAGCACCGCCTGCGGATCCTCCCCGCGCGCGAACGTCAGGAGCGCCAGCAGTTCGTCCGCGAGGGACTGGACGGTCGCCACGTAGTATTCGCGCTTGCCGGGAAAGTAGTGGTAGAGCAGCCCTTTGGAAATGCCGGCCGCGCGCGCGATGTCGTCGGTAGAAATGGCGTCGTAGGCGTGCGTGGAGAACAGCTGCCGGCCGAGGGCAATCAGCTGCGCGCGTCGCTCTTCTACCGTCTGTCGTGCCATCGGCGCCTCAATCCTCGAACCCGCGTCATGCTGGTGGCAACGCCGGCAAAGGTCAATCGGCGACGGGCGACGGCGTTGCACCAATGGCCAAGCCGTCGCATCATGGCGCCGCCGCGGCAGGGATCGCCGCAGACAGGGCTGACCATGAAAGCAATCCTTCTCGCAGCGGGCGTTGGACGGCGACTGCGGCCGTACACGGAAGACCGGCCGAAGTGCCTGCTTCCGTTCAAAGGCAAGACGCTGCTGGACCGCCACCTGGACGCGCTGGAAGCGACGGGCGTGCATGAGGTCATCATCGTGCTCGGTCACTGCGGTGACCAGATCCGCGCGGCGGTGGCCAAGCGCCCGGATGCGGCGCGCGTGCAGTTCCTCGAGAACACGCGCTACACGGAAGGCTCGATCCTCTCGCTGCACACCGCGATTGGCCACATTGACGACCACGCCGACGGCGCGATTGTGATGGACGCCGACGTGCTGTACCCGCGCGAGCTGATGCGGCGGCTTGTGCAAACGCCGGGCACGGCGTTCCTTGTCGATGAGACGAGCCTGGAGACGGGCGAAGAGATGACGGTCGGCATCAAGGATGGCCGCGTGCGGACGATCGACCGGTTTGTCGGCGATGGCTGGGACTTGAAGGGCGAGACGGTTGGCTTTACCAAGTTCGCCGCGGAAGACGCCCCGGAGCTGCGCCGCCAGATGGACGCGTGCTTGGCGGAAGGCCTGAACAAGGCCGAGTACGAGGCCGCCATCATCCGCATGCTGAAGACCTGCCCGGGGCGGTATGCGCTGGTTGGCGATCTGCCGTGGACGGAGATCGACTTTGACGCGGACGTCGAGAAGGCCAGAGAAATGCTGCCGGAAATTGAAGCGGTCGACGCCACGCCGTAGCCGGAGTCTGCGATGACCGTCCAGTACGTGCTGCACGACCGCTCGATCCTGCTGCCGCATGTGACGCGGTGGGTCGTCAAACCGTTGCTGCGCGTGATTCCGCACGGGGTGAGCGCCAACGCGTTGACGCTGTCGTCGCTGACGTGCGCGGCGACCGGTTTCGCGGCGTCCCTGCTGCTGCCGCCGTCGGGCTGGACGTTGCTGCTCGTCGCGCTGCTGTTCACCAGCTACACGCTGCTGGACAACCTGGACGGCCCGCACGCGCGCCAGACGGGCACGACTTCCCCGCTCGGCGAGTTCCTTGACCACTGGCTGGACTGCCTGAACGGCATCTTCGTCTTTGTCGGCAGCGTTTTTGCCCTGCAGGCGCAGGACGGGCGCGGCATGGCGATTATCGCGCTGATGGTCGCGAGCACGTCCCTGACGTTCTGGGAGCAGCGCGTCACCGGGCGGATGTACATGGGGCGGATCGGCACGCTGGAAGGCCTGCTGCTGGTGATGGGCATGCTGCTGCTGGCGGCGATCGTCGGGACCGCGCGCTTCCACGAGCCGCTGTGGCGCGGTTATGACGCCATCGACTTCACGCTCTGGGCCGGGATCATCGCGGGCGGGTCGACGATTCTTGGACCCATGTGGCGCACGGGCCGCAAGCTGCATCAGGCGCTCGGCGTGCTGACGGTGCTCGGGTCACTGCTTGCGTGGCAGCACCTCGGCCAGGTGCCGCTGCTGTTGCACTGCGTCCTCGCGGCGGCGGTGGGGCCGCTGACCGGCGGGCGGTTCATCCTCGGCCGCGTGACCAAGCAGGAAAACGTCGGCCCGGAGGTGCGCGTGCTCACGGCGATGGTCGTCGCGGCGCTGGCGTGCCTCGTGTTGCGGCCTTCCGCGGCGGTGCAAACTGGCCTGGCGGCGATGTTGCTCGCGTGGGCGGTGCTGCAGATGCTCTTCGATTTTCGCGGTGCCGTGCGGCAGCTGGCCGCGTACGTGCGGCCCAATGAACTGCTCGCGCACCTGCTGGCCAAGTAGCGCCCCGCGCGCCTTTCCGGAGTCCCCATGGCACAGACCCAACCGCAGATCTTCCAGACCCCGCCACATTTTGCGCCGTCGTGGCTGCGGGCGATCGCCGCCGCGACCAAATCGCCCAAAGGCGAGCTGACGCTGCCGCGCCTGGACATGGAGCTGGTGCCGCAGCCTCTCGATGCCCAGCGGTTGGCGAACTACCGGCAGCTGTGCGGTTTTGTCGACGGACCGACGCTGCCGCCGACGTGGCCGCAAGTCGCTTCCGGCGCGCTGCACATGCAGATGTTGACCGACCCGGGCTTTCCGCTGCCGGCGATGGGCGTCGTCCACTTGCGCAACCACATCGAGCAGTACGCGCCGATTCCGGTGGATGCGCCGCTGCACTACGCGTGCCATCTCGAACCGCTGCGCGTGACGGACAAGGGCGATGAGATCGACCTGGTGACCGACGCGACCGTCAACGGCAAGCTGCTCTGGCGCGCGGTGATCACGATGCTGTCGCGCGCCCGCAAGGTGAAGCGCGGCACGCCGGCTGCGGTTGTGGCGATGGCCGAGCCGACGGGCGCGGTCCATCCCCTGCGTTCGGTGGTGCTGCAGGTGCCGGAAGACCTCGGCCGGCGCTATGCCCGCGTGGCCGGCGACTTCAACCCGATCCACCAACACGCGCTGCTCGCCAAGCCGTTTGGCTTCAAGCGCGCCATCATCCACGGCATGTGGTCGCTGGGTCGCGCCGTTGCGGTGTGCCAGGAGGACATGCCCGCCGGTCCCGTGGCGATTGACGTTGCCTTCCGCCGGCCGATCTTCCTGCCATCGACGGTGGTGCTGAATGTTGCGCGCGGCGAGGGCGGCCTGGAATTCGTCATCGTGAGCAAGGACGGACGGACCGTGCACCTGCGCGGCACGATTCGCCCACTGGCCCGCACGCCATGACCCAAGTCCAAGCTGAACCACCGGAGGCAACGGCTCGCGGTCCAGTCCGCAATGCAACAGGTCTGACCGGCTGAGTCCGGCATCCGACCGAAGTCAGCTTTCTCAGTTGCTGAGCCGCGCGGCCAACTTGCCGCGATTTCGATTGACGCGCCGTTGGGCTACGTTACGCTGCATGTAGGACCGGAATGGTCCATCAACCACCACCGAGGTCGCCCGCTCGTGCTATCGATTGAACGCAACTTGCAGATGGCTGAGAAGGCGGCAAAGAGCCACAACCGCCCGCGTTCGCTGGCTTTTTACGGCAAGGGCGGTGTGGGCAAGTCGACCGTCGTCAGCAACCTCACGGCCGCGCTCGCGCACAAAGGCCGGCGCGTGCTCCAGGTCGGCTGCGATCCCAAGCGGGACAGCTCGCGCAACCTCATCAAGACGTTTCCGCCGACGACGCTGATGGACCTGCTGTCCGTTGGCAAGACCGACCTGGTGCCGTCGGACATCCTCATGGACGGCGGCGAGAACGTCGAGTGCATCGAAGTCGGCGGCCCCAAGCCCGGCGTCGGTTGCGCCGG
>CAINLT010000014.1 GCA_903850505.1 uncultured Myxococcales bacterium
CACAACCGCTACTTTGAAACGACCGCCGAGCGCGACGCGGCGCTGACCGCGACCTTCGAGCGATTCAACCGGCAACCCGATCTGGTGCGTGGTCATGTGGCGCGCTTCGTTTGATCCCGTGTCTCGGCAGGGATGTTTAGCGATCCACACGAACCGTTCGATTATTCCTAACACATCGGATCCAACTATCTTATGGTTGCTGGAACAACGCGTCCTACCTTGAAGATGATGGCAAAACGCCAGCTTATGGAGTCTCCAATGAACAAGCTCACGCCACTGGCGCTGATCCTGACCGCCGGTTGCGGCGGCGCGCAGATGTTGAAAACCGACGTGTCCGCCTCAGCGATTCGTGCGGCGGAAGAGAGCGGTGCCGCCAAAATGCCGCGCGCGTCCCTCCACCTGCAACTCGCCAAAGAGGAAATGGAACGGTCGCAGAAGCTTGCCAAGGATGGCGAGAAAGAAATGGCGGCCTCCTATCTTCAGCGGGCGGAGGCCGACGCTGAGTTAGCCGTCGTGCTGGCCCACGAGCAGAACGAAAAGACGGCAGCGGCCGAGGCCGTTGAGCGCGTTCGCCTGCTGCAACAGGAAAGCCGCTAACAAGCGCAAAAGGAGGATCCATGAAACTGTTCAAAACTATCGTCCCAGCATTGTTTTTCCTCGTCACTGCCTGCGCGGCGGTCGTTCCCGCTGAATTGCGTGACGCCCGACAGGCCTATGAGAACGCCAGCCATGGCCCCGCGGCGACCATGACGCCGGCGGAATTGCACAAAGCCCACCAGGCGCTCGAAGCTGCCGAAGCGGCGTGGCGTGACGACCCGAAGGGATTTCACACGCTCGATTTGGCGTATGTCGCGCAGCGCAAGGCGGAGATCGCTGAAGGCAAGGCTGGCATCGCCCAGGAAGAGGCCGCCAAGGCGCGCGCGCAGGCGGAACTGGCGACGACGCAGGCAAAAATCGTCGTGGACACCAAGGCTGAGTTGTCGCGGACCCGGAGCGACCTCAATCGTTCGAACACGGATTTGCGAGCGACGCAGGCCAACGCTGCGAGCGTCACCGGCCAGCTGACGACGGAGCAACTGGCGCGTCAGGATGCCGAGCGCCGGGCGGCGGAGTCCAAAGCGGCAACGACCTCGCTTACCACCCAATTGACGACCGAGCAGCAGGCGCGCAAGGACGCGGACAAGCGCGCCTCGGACGCGCAAAAGGCGCTCGCGCGTCTCGCCGCAGTCAAGGAAGAGGCGCGCGGTCTGGTGATTACGCTGTCGGGAAGCGTGCTGTTTCGCTCCGATCAGGCGACGCTGCTGCCCGAGGCGCGTTCGCGGCTCGATGAGGTCGCCGCGGCGCTCATGGAATCCAAGGAGCGCACGCTGATTGTGGAAGGCCATACGGACTCGCAGGGGGCGGTTGGCCACAACCAGGACCTTAGCCAGCGCCGGGCGCAGTCGGTGCGCGACTACCTGACGAGCCGCGGCTACCCGTCGGCGAATTCGACGGCGGTCGGGTATGGCAGCCAGCGGCCGGTGGCGGACAACAAGTCGCCGGAAGGTCGCGCCAACAACCGCCGCGTCGAGATCATCGTGACACCGCTCAGCGGGCAAAACTAGCCCGCAACCGCAGGCCGCGACCCGGGCGAGGCTGCCAAGACGAGCGCTTCCGCCTTTCCCTGAGGTCCGCCTGCCCCCGCAGCGTCACAGCCGGCATCTTCCTCCCATGACCCATCGCGGTTTGGAGAAGACTGCCGGGCGCGCGCCAAGGCCGAACCCCCACGCCGAACACCAGCCCCGCGACGAGCAGCTTGGCCATGCAGCTGGTCTCCTGGGCCCCTCCGTTTGCGGCGCTCGGGTTCCTGCCGGGCGTGCAGGCAGGTGCGCAGTCTTGCATCCACGGATCACAACTCAAACCTGGCTTGTCTCAACGCCGTGCATGATCGTTGAAAATTGCCGAAGATAATTTCACGATGCGCCCGGATCTGTCGCATATCTCTACGACCGTGAAGCGTTTTTCTTTGCAAGGCCTTGACGCAGGCGTTCTGCGACCTACATTATAAATGGTTGGTCAGTTCCAATGCAGATGTGTCCGGCAAATGGATTTTTCGCGGCATGGCCGTCCACCCGAAAAGGTGCGGCGGCAGGACTGCGGAGCATCCGGTTGTGCGCTTCAGGCGAGTTCTCGATGCTTCGCGCGTCGAAAAGTGATTTGTTATCTCATGAAATCTATTCTCATCGTTGTCTCGATTCTTGCGGGGGCCGTTTCGGCCTGCAACACTTCCACGACGGACAACACGCTCCTGGAACCCACCCGTGACCAGCGCATCGATAGCTTGGCGATTGCGACCTGCAGCCGCTATCAGGCCTGCAATGGCTACGGCACCGCAACCGGTCAAAAGTACGCGGACCAGCAGGCGTGCCGCACCGACTACACGACCAAGGCCGCGAGCGCGTGGCCGATCGAGCAGTGCGGCAACGGCCGGATCAACAACGCCGCTTTCGTCAGCTGCGAGGAGTCGACCAAGCAGGTCGCCTGCACTGGGGATGCTTGGGACGGCGTCGTCGCGCTCGGCACCTGTACTGCCGCGAAGGTCTGCACCGACGCGCCGCACTGAACACGTGCGGGTTGCCGTGGTCGGGCCTTGGCCCGCGTGTGGCAACCCGGCAATTGGGAGAGCTGAAAATGGCAAGTGGACACTGACGCGGTGAATTGCGTCAGGTGTCTGGCGCGGGCACTGAGGGAGGTTTCTCCGCTCGAGTGACGCGGTCGCCGATTCTTTCTGCAAAGCTAAGGGACTGTCCACTTGAGTGTCGCAGAGCGCGACGTTCGGCATGCCGCCGCGTTGGTCAAACGTTGTCGGGGAGCGTTGCTCAGGGCGCACAGTCCCATCACAGCTCCGTCAAAGGGGCGCCAAACATCTGTTTGGGGAGGATATTGAAATGAAAAAACTATGGTTCACAGTGCTCTTCATGTTGGCTTGTCCGACATCCGTCTTCGCGCTCGACTTCAGCCTGAAGCTGGAGCCGTCGGTCGCGATTCCCCTCAGCAGCCCACAATCCGACATCTACAAGGTCGGCGGCGGCGGCTCCTTCAAGGCGTTGTTCGGCCTCAGCCGCTACCTCGATGTGGCGGCCGTTGCCGGTGGGGTTGGCTTGCCAGGGCAGGGGGCGTCTGACGCCGGCGCTGCCTGGTTTGGCGGCGGTGGCTTGCGCCTGAAGCGTCCCCATGACGCGCAGGGGGCCTACGGCATCTCGCCGTGGCTGGAAGCCGATGCGCTCTACGTGCGCACAGGTCCCCTCAATCGCTTGGGCTTCGACGTCGGCGCTGGCCTGTCGATCCCGGTGGGCGAGACCCGGCCCTTCTGGTTTGGTCCGTTCATTCGCTATTTCCAGACCGTCCAGGGCGATCGCGTCGATTTTGACAACCGCGACGCCAAGATCCTCCTGGTCGGCCTGACTTTCGAAGTGGATGGCATGATTGGCCATCCGGCTCCGCCAGAGCCGGTTGTTGTGCCGCCGCCGGTCGAATGCCCGGCCGTCAAGGAATGCCCCGCGTGTCCGCCTGCGCCCGCTTGCCCGCCGCCTCCCGAGCTGGTGTGCCCGCCGCAGGATCAGAAGGCCGCAGATCGCGATGGCGACGGCGTGCCCGACTCGCTCGATTGCTGCCCCGATGTGCCAGGGACAGTGGCCATGCAGGGTTGTCCGGACTACGGCAAGATCGTCGTCAAGGAACACAAGATTGAGCTGAAGGAGAAGATCTTCTTCGCGTGGGACAAGTCGAAGATTCGGCCGCGCTCGCACCAGCTGCTCAATGTCGTCGTCAAGGCGCCGGGCCAGAACAAGGCCTTCCACGTGAAAGTGGAGGGGCACAAGGACTACAGCGGCGCCGAGAAGCACAACCAGTCG
>CAINLT010000015.1 GCA_903850505.1 uncultured Myxococcales bacterium
ATCCCAACGAGTCGTTCTGGCTCTCGGCCGGGCTCGGTCCGAACCACCATAACGGCGCGATGCATCGGCAGGTAGACTTGGAATGTGCCGATCTCATCCTTGAACCAATCCAGGCCGCTGGTTTCGACGTCGCACGCGATCGTCGTTTCCCGGGCAATGGCCTGGCACATGCCGGCGGTGAGATCGCCTAGCGCGACATCGATGGTCGGAGGGGCCAGCGCCGTCATGCCTGCCTCGGGGCCGGGACGAGTTTGCCTTCCTTGACAAGTGCCTCGATATCGGCGCGCGCGAAACGGTAAAAAGAACCCCGCTTGGCGACCGTGAAGATGGGCACGCTGCCGCGTGTCTGCCGGTGATTGTACATCGCAATCACGCCTTTTCTGTCTGCGAGATAGGCGGTGTACAGAGGCGCACGCGGCACATAATAGATTTCAAGCCGCTTCTTCGCGAAAGCCTTTGGAAAGATGGTAGTGAAGTCCTTCGCGGCTTCGCGAATGTCAGCCTTCATTGCGGACTCGTCTTTGTTATAGCGCCGTGCAAGTTCGCCGATTACTTGCGGATGGTCGGGATCAGGTAATAGTAGGCGTACCTTCAGGATCGTGTCATCAAGTTCAGAGAGCTTGGCCGCCAACGTCTTACGCCATGTCGATCCATAAGAAATCCAGATGTCGAGTTGCGAAGTCGAGGCCCAGACGCCATCCCAGTCGACATCGGTGATGTAGTTTTCGACGACGGTCTCGATCCCAGCATTCTGCAACGATCGAGAAATGCTCGCCAAGTGCAGGATCTCGGATGCGAACGAGCGTTTGACGAACACATCCCACACGAAGGAAATGGCGCCAGCTGCGACCAATGTCGCGCCTACTGCCTTCGCTGTCTCTGCCAGGACTTTGCACCAGATTCGTTTGTCGTCCGCGTAATAGACTCCCGTCCAGACGACGCCGAATCCAACCGCGATCAGCGCAAGGCCTGCGAACACGGCGCGGAGACTTACAACTTCCTTTTCGCTATTCTTGACCGAACTCGCCATCACTGCCTCCAGCCTCGATCATCCAAGATCCCAAGCGTCGTTAGATGTCGAGCGCCGGCAACCCCTTCACAACCTTCATCGTCTCCAAGCTCACCGTCACCACCCGCAAGAACAACTCCAGCGGGTACCGCGCATTGCCCATCGTCTCCACCGCCCAGTCGTTCGCGTCATTCACAATCCCGCTGTCCTTGTCCGTCTTGACGCACTGCCGCTCCACGACCCAGTCCAGCGCCGGCTTGCCGTTGACGACGTACTCGTAGGCCGCGAGCGGAATGCCGGTCACGGTGATCTTGGCGTTGTAGTGCAGCGTCGTCTTGTCCTTGTCACGTCCTCCACTGCCAGCACTGCCGTACTTCATCTTCTCGACGCGGTAGTCGGCATCCGTCAGCGTCTTGCCACCGGTGTCCACCTGCGCCGGATAGGGCGTGACGGTCTCGTAGTTCAAGTGCAGCTCCGCCAGCGCGCGGCCAGCCTTGGAGAACGCCCAGAAGTCGGCGGCGGTCTTGACGCACGGGATGCGCGGCAGCTCCTTGCTGAGGTTGTCGGCGTAACGCTCGCGGTAGTCGGGCGAGTGCAGCAGGCCGTAGACGTAGTAGAAGAGGTCTTCCTTGCTGAGGGTCTGGCCGGGGTAGGCGGCCTGAAAGTGGGCGAGACCGGCGTCGGTGATGGCGTCGCGGCGCTTCGGGCCTTGCGGTTTCGCGGCGGGCGCGTCGAA
>CAINLT010000016.1 GCA_903850505.1 uncultured Myxococcales bacterium
GCGCATCGATGCATCAACGGACGTGACATCGGCGAGTCCTACCGTGGGGCAAAACGACGCGACATAGCGCCGTGTTGTCATCGTATCAGACACGGGACCCCTGAACAAACAGCAATTCACGGAACTTTGTGACACAGGCGGGCGAGTGGGGTATCGTCGCCCCGTGAAGTCGGGGGAGTGGATGCGAAGGCGGTTCGGTGCGATTCAGTGGGGCGGTTTGGCGGTTCTCGTCGGTTGCTTCGTCCAGACGGTCGGGTGCAGCGCCGCGGCCAAGGCGCCGCTCAATAGCGCCAAAGTCACGCGATCATCAGTGTTCACGGAATCGGAGAGCCATTGCCTGGCCGGCGACCTCGCGGACTGCACGCGCCTGGACGACCGATTGGATGAGGCAAGCGGCCTTGGCCCGGACTTCTCCAAGGCCTCGCTCGTGCTCCTCGACGCATGCCGCCAGGAACTCCGGGAGAGCTGCGCGCGGGTCGGCCAGTCGTGGCGGTTCGGCATCGGCGCCTCGCGCGACCCCGCCAAGGCCGCCGACGCGTTTTCAACGGCCTGCAAAGCGGGCAGCGCGCTCGCCTGCGCCTGGTGGGGCGAATTGTACGCCCACGGCGCCGCGTCCAGCCGCGATCCTGGCCTCGCGTTCAAGCTCTTCACGATGGCGTGCGAGAAGCAGGAACCCCGCGGTTGCACGGGCGCCGCGCTCGCGCTCACGGATGGCGCAGGCGCGCCGGTCGACGTGGCGCAGGGCATCCAACTGCTCACGGCCGCGTGCGACGGCGGCTACGGCCCCGCGTGCGTCCACCTCGGTGCGATCTACGAAACTGGCCATGGCATCGATCGCGAACGCCAACGCGCGCTCCGGCATTTTGAACGCGGCTGCGACCTCGGCGCAGGCGCCGGCTGCCTCGCGATGGGCGTCGCCTACCGTTTCGGCATCGGCCGTTCGCTGGATCCTGAATCCGCCATCGAGTACTTCACCAAAGCCTGCAACGACGGCCACGCCACCGCGTGCATGCAGCTCGCCGACTTTCAGGAAATCGGCGACATGTGCGACGTTGAGCCGCGCAAAGCCATCGCGTCGCGCGACAAGGCCTGCCAGTTGGGCGCGGGCGGGGCGTGCTTGACGCTCGGCGAATCGTGCAGCCGCGGTGAAATCAAGTACTGCACCGCGGAGTATGAATCGCTCTACTTCATCCGTGCGTGCGGCAACGGCGCGCTCCACGCCTGCCGCATGGCCGCCGAGGCGTACGAGAAAGGCCGCGGCGTCACCGCCGATCCGGTCAAATCCAAGGAATTGTTCAAGAAAGGCTGCGCCAGCGGCGACACACAGGCTTGCGGAAGGTAGCGCGTCCGCGGTGCTTATTCGAGCTTGAGTTCCAGGCCTTCGCGCGCCGCAAACGTAAACAACTGGCTGCCAAACATTCGCGCACGTGTCCGGCATTGCTGGACAATCGCCTCAACGTCTGCGTCGCTGTGCATCGGGTCGTGGTGGAAGAGCGCCAGCTGCTTCACGCCCGCCAGCACGGCCAGATCCACCACGGTCGTCGCGCGCGGATGGCCCCAGCCCACGTGTTTCGGGTACTCCAGGTCAGTGTACTGCGCGTCCGCGATCAGCAGGTCCGCGCCGCGCACAAACTCCACGAGCGTCTCTGGCACTTCCCGCTGCTTTTCCAGATCCGACTGGATCTCGTCAAACGTCTTGGCCAAAGTGAGGTCGATCTCGTTGTCGGTCGCATACACGACCTTCACGCCGTTTTTCTCCAGTGAATACGCGTAGCTGGTGCCC
>CAINLT010000017.1 GCA_903850505.1 uncultured Myxococcales bacterium
AACCTTGTCGCCAACCTTGACGGTCGGCGCGCGCAGGCTGCCGTCCTTGAGGACTTTGCCTTTGCCGACGGCTTTGACTTCGCCGTACACCTGCTTCTCCTGGGCCGCGCTCGGGAGGAACAGACCGCCGGAGGTGCGTTCTTCGGCTTCAGCGCGTTTGACGAGGACGTTGTCGTAGAGGGGGCGAATGCTCATGGTGGCTCCTTGATGTAGCTGGAATGACGAAGATTGACCGGGAAACTGAGAAATTTGCGAACGACGCGGCGGCTGTGTCAGGGACGCGCTAAACCACGTCGATCAGGACTCCTCAATCAAATTGAGTTCTTAGGCCCAGAGCCAGCTTTAACGCTGACCAAGGCACGCCGCAAGGTAGGACAGCAGATGTACACGTCAAGGGGAGCCGTACCAATCAGTACTGGCAAAGTCGCCGCGTGACGGGTACAACTATTGCCGCAGTTCTGGCGCGGGAATCCGCGGCTGCCGAGTCCACAAATCGGGCAAGTTCGGGCAATCCTGGAGACGAGTCACATGCGCAACGTCAATATTTTGGTGCGAAACAGCAGCCGTAGCGTGATCGCGATCCTCGCGGCGCTCGCTTTGGGCACGACCGCTTGCGGCTCGGACGCGGCGGTTGTCGGCAGTCAGTCCGTGGGCAGCGACGATTCCACGTCCGGCAACGATGGCGCACTGAGCGGCTCAGACGCGAGCACCGGAACGGACGACGGCATCGCGACGTCTGACGCGGTCGTGTCGTTTGTCTGCGGCAACGGCAAATGCGAAGGCCCGACGGAGACGTCCACGACGTGTCCCGCCGACTGTGCAACGGTTGTTGGCCCCGACGCCGCTGGCGGCCCCGCGGTATGCGGCAATGGCATCTGCGAAGCCCCCGACGAGACGATGCTGCTCTGCGCGGCCGACTGCAAGGCGCCCGCGAGCGCGGCGGAGACGTGCAAGCACAAGGCGTGCCCGAAAGAGTACGATGCCTGCACGGCTGACGCGGCGTGCGTCGCTGCGGTCAAGTGCTTCAACGCCGGCGGCGGCAACGAGTGCATCACGTCGCAGCAGGTTGGCCAGGAAGTGCAGGGCTTGACGACGTGCGTCCAGCAATCCGGCTGCAACGGCGGCGGTGGCGGTGGCGGCGGCGGCGGTGGCACGACCGCGACCTGCGGCGACGGCACCTGCGATCAGGGCGAGACCATGCTGACCTGCCCGAAGGACTGCACGCAGCCCCAGACGTCGACCGAAGCCTGCTACCACAAGGCCTGCCCGGGCGAGTACACCGCGTGCAGCGCGGATGCGGCGTGCGTCAAGGTTGTCGATTGCATGAACACCGGCGGCACCCAGCAACAGTGCGGCATGAACAAGAACCAGATGGCGTTGAACCAATGCATCCAGGGCTCCGGCTGCACGGGCGGCGGCGGCGGTGGCGGCGGCGGCTTGGCCAACTGCGGCAACGGCGTCTGCGATCCCGGCGAATTGGTGCTGACCTGCCCGGCCGACTGCAAGACGCCGACCGATCCGCAAGAGACCTGCCTCCAGAAGTCCTGCGCCACGGAATACAAGAGCTGCCAGGCGGATCCGGCTTGCGTCAAGGTCGTCGACTGCGTGAACAACAACCAGAACAACCCGCAGCAGTGCCTGCAGGGCGGCGGCATGGGCGGCGCGGTTGGCGGCCTGTTCGAGTGCGGCCAGACCTCGGGCTGCGTCGGCGGCGGGGGTGGTGGCGGCGGTGGCGGCAGCGCGCAGACGACCTGCCAGGGCAACTGCAACAACTACAGCAACGTCGCGGGCTCCTGCCAATGCGACAACCAGTGCACGCAGGCGGGCGATTGCTGCAAGGATTTCACGACCCTGTGCGGCGGCGCGCCGACCGCGTGCGGCGATGGCACGTGCACCGCGCCGCAAGAGACCGCGGCCAATTGCCCCGCCGACTGCGCTCCGCCCGCGCCGACGCCGTGCAAGACCAAAGCTGACTGTGCGGCGACGGAAGTCTGCTGTGGCCTCGCCAGCGGTTCCGTTTGCACGGCCGTTGGTCAGTGCAAGTAGGGCTGCGGCTCGTCCCCGGCCGGATGCTTGTCCGTGCCTGACGCCGTCCGGCTTGGCCGATCAGCGTACAGCGTGCTAGTCTTTGCGCCCCCGGCCCGATGGCCCGATTGCGAGTCATGAGCAAACCCGCTGCTACGTTTCAGGAATTGATTCTGCGCCTCCAGAGCTACTGGGCCAGTCGCGGCTGCCTTGTGGTGCAGCCATACGACGTGGAAAAGGGCGCGGGCACGTTCAACCCCGCGACTTTCCTGCGCGCGCTCGGTCCTGAGCCGTGGAGCGCAGCGTACGTGGAGCCGTCCCGGCGGCCGACCGATGGCCGCTACGGCGAGAATCCCAACCGCCTGCAGCACTACTACCAGTTTCAGGTGATCCTGAAGCCGTCGCCGCCCGATCCGCAGAACGATTACCTCGACAGCCTGCGCGAGATCGGCATCGATCCGCTGGCCCACGACATCCGCTTCGTCGAAGACGATTGGGAGTCGCCGACCCTGGGCGCTTGGGGGCTGGGTTGGGAAGTCTGGCTGGACGGTCAGGAAGTCTCGCAGTTCACGTATTTCCAGCAGTGCGGCGGCCTCGATCTGCCGCTGGTGGCGGCGGAATTGACGTACGGTCTCGAGCGCCTGTGTATGTGCGTGCAGGGCGTCGAAAACGTCTACGACATCGTCTGGGCGATCGCGCCCGACGGCCGGCCGGTGAAATACGGCGAAGTGCACCTGGAAGACGAGCGGCAGTTCAGCGCGCACAACTTCGAGTTTGCCAACGTCGATCTGCACCTGACGCTGTTCAACGAGTTTGAGAAGCAGGCGCTCCTGCTGTGCCAGAACAACCTGGTGCTGCCGGCGTACGACTATGTGATGAAGGCGAGCCACGCGTTCAACGTGCTCGACGCGCGCGGTGCGATTTCCGTGAGCGAGCGGCAGAAGTACATCGGTCGCGTTCGCGGGCTCGCGCGCACGGTCGCGCAGGGCTACGAGGCGCTGCGGTATCGGCTTGAACTGCCGCTGTGTTCGCCAGAAGAGCGCACGCGCTGGCTCGTGGAGCGCGCGCGGCTGGAAGCGCTGGCTGCTGAAAAGGCGGCGAAGAAATCGGGCAAAGGCGTTGAGTCCGGCAAGGGCGTTGAGTCCGGCAAGGGCGTTGAGGTGCGGTCATGAACACGCAGCCCTTGCTGATTGAAATCGGCTGTGAAGAAATTCCGGCTGGCGTTGTGGGTCCGGGCGCAGAAGCCCTCCTGCAGGCGATCGTCACGCTGCTGGATGGCGCTGGCGTGGCGCATGGCGTGGCGCAGTGGCTCGGTACGCCGCGGCGCCTGACCGTGCACATCGCGGACGTCGCGCTGGAGCAGCCCAATCGCGAAGAGCTGTTGACGGGGCCGCCGATTCGCGCCGCGAAGGATGCCGCCGGTCAGTGGACCCAGGCAGCGCTGGGCTTTGCCAAGGGCCAGGGCGTCGACATCGCGGCGCTGTACGAGCTGGAAACGCCCAAGGGCGTGTACGTCGCGGCGCGCAAGCAAGTCCAGGGCGTCGCGACGGTGCAGTTGATCGGCGACAAGCTGGCGGAAATCCTGCGCACGCTGCCGTTTCCCAAGCGCATGCGCTGGGGTGCGCGCCCGGAGACGTTCACACGGCCGATTCACTGGATCGTCGCGCTGCTCGGCGACACCGTGATCGACGCTGAGTTTGCCGGCGTGAAGACCGGTAAGCTGAGCGGCGGCCACCGTTTTTATCACAATGAGCCGGTCGAAGTGGCGTCTGACCTCGCGGGCTACAAGTCGGCGCTGTGGCAGGCCAAGGTCATGGTCGACCCGGCGGCGCGGCGGCAAGTCATCCTGCGCGGGATTGCCCAGTTGGCGGCGGAAGCAAACGGCACGTGGCATGAAGATCAGGAGACGCTGGAGACGGTTGTTCAGCTGGTCGAATGGCCGGCGCCGCTGCTTGGCAGCTTCTCCCCGGACTTCCTGGCGATTCCCGCGCCGGTGATCCGCACGACGCTGCGCGAGAACCAGAAGTTGTTCACGCTGGCGGGTCCGGACGGCGCGCTGTTGCCGAATTTTATCGCCGTGGCCAACACGCTGTCCGAGGCGAGCCGCGCGAATGTGGCGAAGGGCAACACGCGCGTCGTGTCGTCCCGGCTGGCGGATGCGCGCTTCTTTGTGCAGGAAGATACCAAGACGCCGCTGGCCGACAAAGTGCCGCTGCTGCAGAATCGGCTGTATATGCAGGGACTTGCTGAGCCGACGCTGCGCGACAAAGTGGCGCGCTTGGAACGGCTGGCGCTGGCTTTTGCTGAGTTGGCGTGCCCCGATCAGTACCCGGACGTCCAGCGCGCGGCGTTCCTCTGCAAGGCGGACCTGTCGACGAAGGTCGTCTTTGAATTCCCGGAACTCCAGGGCTTCATCGGCGCGGACTACGCACGGCGCGATGGCGAATCGCCGACGGTGATTGCCGCGATCGCGGAGCACTACCAGCCGCGCTTTGCCGGCGACGCGCTGCCAACGAATCGCGCGTCCGCGGTGCTGGCTTTGGCGGACAAGCTCGACGGCATTGCCGCGTGTTTCTCGCTCGGTCTCGTGCCGTCGGGCACCCAGGACCCGTACGCGCTGCGGCGCGCTGCGCTCGGTGCGCTGCGCATTCTCGGCGAGACAGGCGTTGGCCTCAGCCTGCGATTTGTCATCGAGCAGGCTGTGCGGTCGATGCTGCCGGCGACCGCGTTCGACGCGACCGGTCCGCAGATTGTCGACGACATCGCAGCGTTCTTCCGCGGCCGTCTGGCGTCCATGCACGGCCAGGAGTTTCCGACCGATCTGGTGGAAGCGGTCCTCGACAGCGGATACGATCGCGTGGAGACCGTGTTGCCGCGCCTTCAGGCCCTCGACGCGCTGCGCCAAGGCGACGGCTTTGCCCCGCTGGCGGCGGCCTTCAAGCGCATCGCCAACATCGTCCGCAAGAATGGCGCGGAAGTGCCGGTGGACTTCGCCGTCCAGCCCGCGCTTTTCGCGCTGCCCGCGGAACAGCGGCTGTATGACGCGATGCAGGCGACCGGCGCGCAGGTGCTGCAGGCGATTGCCGCGAGCGACTACCCGGCAGCGTGCAGTCGCTTGGTTGAAGTGAAACCCGCCGTCGACGGCTTCTTTGACGACGTGATGGTGATGGCGGACGACGTCGCGGTGCGCCACAACCGCTTGGCGCTGCTACGTAGTTGTGCCAGCCTGTTTGCCCAGTTGGCCGACTTCGCAAGGATTCAGGCGTGATTTTGAAGACTCCAGCCGCGACCCGACTGCCCTTGCTCTGCCTCGCGCTCGTCGCGTCGGTTGCGGCCTGTGACAACAACATTGGCCTGCCGGCGGATTCTGGCACCGGCCTGCGTTACCCGATCGCGCTCGTCGCGGATCCGTCGGGCAAGCAGGTCTTCGCGCTTGGCGCGAATTTCGATCGCCAATACCGCGCCGGCCGCATGCGCACGATCGACACAGCGACCGATCGCTTCCTTGTCGACAAACAGGGCGCAGCCATCGCGACGGAAGTGCCAAGCTTCGGTGGCAGCTTTGCCCTGGATCCGGTCGCCGATCCGACCTCGACTGTGGCGTTTCACCTTCTGGTGCCGTCGCGCGACGACGATTCACTGTCCGTTCTCGACGTTGGCCACGCCACGCCCACGACGATGGACTGCAACGCCGACGCGCTCACCGGCATCTGCGGCGACAACCACCGCATCGCCGGCACGACGGGCGTCTTTCCGGTCGGCGACGATCCGATCGCGGTCGCGCTGTCAGACGGTCCCGACGGCCGCCGGCGCGTCCACATCGCCGCGGCCAACAACGGCCAGCTTTCGCTGTTTGACTACGATCCGAAAGAGCAGCCGATCAACCTGCGAGCGCTGGACGTCGTGTCCATGCCGGCTGGCCTCAATTCCATCGTGATCTCGCCGCTCTCGCAGCGTGCGTACGTCACGACGACGCGCGCGGCGGCGATCCAGACCTACCGCATCGATCCCGGTCCGAGCGTCGACAAGCCGTGGCTGATCGCGCAGGAGCCGTCGATCGTGCTTCCCGCGTCGCCCGTCACCGACTACGGCCGCGGCATGGCGTTCTCCAGCGATTACAGCCGACTGTACGTGGCCTGGCGCAGCCCCGCGTCGCTCAACATCCTCGACGTCGTGCCGGATGCTTCTGGCGTGCCGAACAACCGCCTCGTCGACACCATCGTGATCGGCAACCAACCGTCCGCGCTCGCTGTTGCGCCGACCGGTCCCGGCGGTCGCGATCTGGTGTACGTGAGCTGCTACGGCGACGGCGCGATTTGGGTCGTCGATCCGGTGGAGCGGACCTCCATCGCCCGCATTCCGATGCGCCTCGGCATTCACGAGCCCGGCGTCGACGCCACAATCGTCCGCGGTTCGCCGTTCTCCCTGGCCGCAGTCAACGTGCCAAACCGCGGTTGGCAGCTGTACGCTGCGCTCTTCTCCGTGCCGCCAGTCTCTGAGCATCACATCGTTGTCGTGCCAATCGGCGCGGGGGCGCCCAACTTCAACGTCGCCGATCACATCGTCCACGTTGGCATCGGAGGCACGCCATGAGCCGTTCGCTCGCGCTCCTCCTCGCCTGCGCGCTCGTCAGCGCCTGCGCGACGCCCACCGTCCCGGTTCGCCGCGGCACCGCCACGCCCCACGCCATTGGCGTCGTTTGCCTGAGCGTGGACGGCACGCCGATTGCGCTCGACGACCCGAACTGCGTCGACGACAACATGCGCGCGCTGGTCAGCGGTCTCGACAGCGTCGCTGCCGCCATGCCGTCCCAGCGCACGTGGTTGGACGTCGATGAGTCGACGCCCGGCTTCACGCCGCTGCACATGCCCGGGCTGCCCGGCGCGATCGCCATGGATGCGCTCAACGGCCAGGGCTACGTCGCGATTCCGCTGCTCGGCTGGGTTGTGCGCGTCGACCTGAAAGGCTTGGGCGGCTACAAGTTCAGCGTCGTGGACTGGCAGGACGTCGGCGTCGCCGCGCAGGACATGCTCATCGTCCAGACGCCGGAGCCGCGGCTCTACATGGCCGATCCGGTGAACGGTAAGGTGTGGTGGCTCGCGCTCAGCAACTTCGCCAAGACTGCGGGCGGCAAGTCGATCATGCCCAAAGCCATCGCGATCGGCGGCTCGCCTTCGAACCTCACGTGGTCGACTTTCAGCCAGCGGCTCTACATTGGCCACCTCTCTACGGGCTTCGTGTCCGTGCTCGATCCCGTGCTTGGCGACGTCCAACACATCGGCCTCGTCGCGCAATGCCGCAACGGTCTGGACGACGACGGCGACGGCAAGACCGACCGCGACGACAGCGGCTGCGATGGCCCGAACGACGTATTCGAGGGCAATCCCGAGCTCGGCGCGCTGTGCAACAACGGCGTGGATGACGACGGCGATGGCGCAACCGACGGCCAGGACGCGGGCTGCGCGACGACCCCGTCTGCCACCGCCACGGACGCCTGCCGCAACGGCATCGACGACGACGGCGACGGCTTGACCGACTACGCCGTCGGCGGTGGCGATCCCGGCTGCACCGGCTGGGGCGACAACAGCGAATGGAGCGAGCAGGCGTTGTGCAATGCGGGCACGCTCGGCTGCAAGGTCCTCAACAACGGCCTGGGCGTCAACCCGGGCGTGAACTTCTGCAACGACGGGATCGACAACGACGGCGACGGCAAGACCGACGCCGCGGACAGCGACTGCAACGTCCCCGGCAATGCGACGGAAGGCGCGCCCGCGTGCGCCAACGGCAAAGACGACGACGGCGACGGCAAAACCGACCTCGACGACGGCGACTGCTACAATCGCAACGCTTTGGCGGAAATCAGCAACGCCACGGCATTGCGCACGACGGTCGCGGCCACCTTTGACGGCCATTTCGTCGTCATCGCCGATCGCACCCGCCGCGCGGTGCTCATCATCGATGCGGCGACGAACACGCTGTTGCGGCCCGTGCCGGGCCAAACGTCGCCGTACCTGCGGGCGAGTCGGCTCGACCTGCGCGACGGCGTCGTGGGCATGACGCTTCCGGACCTGCCGCTCTCGCTGGCCGCCAGCCAGATCATCGACACCATCGTCCACGGCGATCAGTCCAATGCGCAGTTCATGCCGTTCATGGCGGTGGGCTTGGCGCAAGTCGGCGTTGAATTCCTGCAGTTCTACGCGTTTGGCGACGACCAGAAGGTCTCCGTGGACCTGGTGCAGGTCGCCAGCGACGTGACGCCGACGCTGACGACGGGCCGCCCGCTGTTGCTGATCCCCGGCGCGACGCTGGATCTGCCGACGACGATTCCGACGCGTTTCGCCGCGTTTGGTTCGAGCCTGTCGACCGACGCGAACGAGAACACGATTTACTACGGCCTCGCGCCGAGCGCGAACTACGCCGAACAGCGCGCGGAGACCTGGCGCTTCACGCGCGAGGGGCTGCTGCCCGGTGCCGTGGGTGCCCATGCGCGCCTGATCGCGGCTGGCGTGCTGCACGATGCGACGGCGGATTTCTGTGGCCTCGGCGCGCTGCCGGGCGACATGCTGCAACTGCAGATCGCCAACACGGCGGCCTGTCAGGGCGGCGGCACGTACAACTTTACGGTGACCGCGGTGCACGCGGATCGCCTGGAATTTGACGCGAAATCAGGCGTGCTTGACGTGCCGGTGACGTTTGACAATCAGCTTTCCTACGACCCCAAGGCGCAGACGCCTTGGACGGCGGCTTTGGCGACGTGCGTTGCCGATGGCGGCACTTCGTGGACGCTGCGCGCGGGTTCGTGGCTGGTGCGCGGTTCGCGGACGGGGATTCTCTCCACGCGCCTGTCAGCCGATGGCGAATGTGCGGCGCTGCCCGCGGGCGATGCGGCTGCTTCGCGCGCGCAGGAAACGACGCTGCAGACCGGCAAGACGGCTGCGGATGTGCTGGCCTGCCCGTACGCCGGCGAGACGCTGGATCCGGCGATTTGGCGGGTGACGCCGCTGCAGCATCCGGCGTTCACCGCCACGCTGTCGCCTGGCTGCGATTCCTCGACCTATGACGCGACGGGCAACGCCATCATCAACCTCGTGCCCAGCATTCGCGGCGCGGAGTGGATTTACGGTGTCACGTCGGCGCAATTGGTGCGGACCACGGCAGCGGGCGCCAATCCGGTGGCGATGGCCAGCGGACCGCTGCTCAACACGCTCTACGTCGTCGATGAAGGCGCGGGGCTGCTGCAGTTCGTGCGCGTTTCCGACGGCGTCCTGCTTGACACGCCGCTCGACTGATGGCCAAGCCCGGTTTCTGACTTGACGAAGTGGGCGTCCTCCGGTAGTTCAATTGCAGACGGGATGTGTGCTTGAATGGGGCAAATCGTGGGCGAAATGAGGTCGCACTCCCGGTCGTCTGCGCGCACCGCGGGCCGTTGGCTTGGCCTGCTGCTGGTCCTGTTGTGCGCCGCGGTCAGCTTGCCGGCGCTGGCAGTCGACAAGTCCAAAGTCGCGGAGGCGATGGCCGTCCAGGCCGGCAAGGCCTTTGAAACGGGGGATTATGCGCGCGCGGCGGACTTGTACCTGAATGCCTGGCGAACCGACGCCAACAGCGCATTCCTGTACGGCGCGGCGCGCAGCCAGCACCTCGCCGGTCGCACGGACCAGGCCAAGGATTCCTACCAGCAGTTCCTGACCGCAGCCAACGCCGACCCCGAGCGGCAAAAGCGCGCCCGCGAGTACTTGGCCGACATCGAGCGCTCCAAGGCCGTCGCGCTTGCCGCCGATGCGGAGAAGGCCCAGCGCGACGACCCGAAGCTGGCGGCAAGCCTGTACCTCGATGCCTACAAGCTGGCGCCGACGCGCGATGATTTGCTGTTTCACGCTGCGGTGGCTGAACAGCAGGCCGGCGATTTGGCGTCCGCGCAGACCCGGTTTGAGGAGTACCTCGCCAAGGCGCCGCCCGGAGCGGCTGAACGCAGCCAGGCACAGGCGCGGCTGGATTCGATTCGCCGCAAGCTGAATCCCGCGGCGGTGGCCCAGCCGCAGCCGGAAGCCAAACCCCAACCGCAGCCGGAGCCCAAGCCGGAACCAAAACCGGAACCGAAGCCCGCACCGCAGCCCGATCTGGTGCAGCCGCCGCTTGGGGTGCAGGCGCCAGCGACCGAGCCGGCGCGCTGGCCGGGATGGGCGCTGGTGGGGACGGGCGGCGCGCTCGCGATTGTCGGGCTCGTCCTGTACATGGGGGCGGCTGCCGACAACAAAGTGCTGAAGAATGACTTGGCGGAAATCAATGCCGGCGGCCTCATCAATGGCGTCACGCACGAGGAAGCCGTGTCCATGGCCTCGAGCATCAACACGCGCATGGGCGTGGCGGCTGGTCTTGCCGGCGCTGGATTGGCGGCGGCGGGCGTGGGTTCCTGGCTCCTGGTGCGGACGCCAGTACGGGCGGCGGTGGTTGTCCCACAGCCCGGTGGTGCGATGCTTGTGTGGCGCTTCTGAACCAAAACATGCGGGACTGATGCCCACGGGCATGCGCGCGGGCGAGGACTAAATGCGATTCCGGTGGCGTGCGCAGGCGATGAACGTGATGGCGTGGCGAGTGTGGCTTGCGGCGGCGCTCTTGAGCGCAGGCATGGCCGGCTGCGCCCAAGTGCCGGGCGTCGACAAATTCCAGTTCGCGACCAATGCCGATCGCGACGACGCCGCCGCTGCCATCGATGCAGACGCAGCCGGGACGGACGACGTGGCGGTTTCTGAAGTCACGGGCGACGCGGATGTGTCGACGGATGCGCCAGACGGTGAGGGGATCGGCACGGACACCGTCGACGCCGCGCCGGACGCTGCGAGCGACGGCGATTCCGCGGATTCTGGCGCCGACTCGGACGCAACGGCGGACGCGGATGCTGCCGTTGAGATCGACGCCGGACCGAGCTGCGCGACGCTTGGCGACTGTTCAGACGGCGATGCCTGCACCAAGGACAGCTGCGTTGAAGGAACAGGCTGCGTTCACGTGGCCAAGACCGCCGCCGAGTGCGCGGACGACAAATTCTGTACCGCAGATGCCTGCAACGCGGCGCTCGGCTGCGTCCACACGCCAATCGACGTGACCGCCGCGTGCAACGACAACGACGCATGTTCCATCGACTTGTGCCAGGACCCGACTGGCTGCATGCACACGGCGCTCAACTGCGACGACGGCAGCAAGTGCACGGTCGACAGCTGCGACGCCAAGACCGGCTGCACCCACTTGGCGATCGGATGCGACGATGGCAAAGCGTGCACCGGCGACTCGTGTGATCCGTCACTCGGCTGTGTCAGCGTCGCACTCTCCGCCACGCCATGCGACGACGGAGACGCCTGCACGACTGCGGACACGTGCACGAGCGGCACGTGCGCGGGCACGGTGATCAACTGCAAGGACAGCGATCCGTGCACGATCGACAGCTGCGACACGCTCAAGGGCTGTGGGCACAAACTCGACGCCACCGCGACGTGCGACGACGCCAACAGCTGCACCTCGGACGACAGTTGCGCGAGCGGCACGTGCGCCGGCTTGCTGCGGTTGTGGCAGTCGACGGTCAACACCGATCAGGACGCCGTCGCTGTGGCCGCGCGCCCGACGGGCGGCTTCGTCACGGTCACGCGCAACAACAAGGTCCTCGCTGTGCGGGCATGGAGCAAGGGCGGCGCAGTCGAGTGGTCGGCCACCATCAGCACGTCGCCGATTCGCGCGGGCGTCGCGGTTGCCGCCAACGGCGATGTGGCCGTCGTCGGCGGGCAGGGCAATGACGGCTTCGTCAACGTCTACAGCAGCACAGGCGCGGTCATCGCCGCAAACACCATCCCCAGCGGCTCGACGGGCGAACTCGACGCCGTTCTCGCTGACCCCGCGGGCGGATACCACGCATACGGCCGGATCCAGGGAGGCCCGGGCGATCCCGGCGATGCCTGGTTCATCGACCTCGATGCCGCCGGCGCAGTCAAGCTCAACACCAAAGGCGGCGGCGCGACGCTCGACGCGCTCTACGCGGCAGCGGTGGCCAGCGACGGGAACTTCATCGTCGGCGGCATCGCCAGTACGTCGGCCAACTCTGGGCCATTCCTGATGAAAGTCACCGCTGGCCCAGCCAATCCCAGCGTCTCCAGTCTGTGGACCTACAACTATCCGTGCGCCGGCACGGGCCGCTTCAACGTCGTCGCGCCCGCCAAAGATGGCGGGGTGTTCGCGATCGGTGAAGTCGACGTCCTGGGCGACGGCTTGATGGCGCTGTTGTACGTGCGCCTCGACGGCGCGGGCAAAGTCTTGTGGAGCCACGTCGACGCCGCGAAGGGCGCGAACGATGTGGGCACCGGCGCAGCGGCGTTGACCGACGGTCGCTGGATGATCGCGTCCCGCGACGCCGGGGCAGTCCTGACCAGCGTGCTGGACACCGACGGCACGCCGCTGTGGACGCACACTTCGTCGGACGTCAGCATGCCGCGGATGACCGGGCTCGTGGACGGCACCGTCGCGTTCGTCAGCGCTGGCGGATCGGTCGTCCACGCGCGCCGCATCGACCACTTCGGCAACGCCGACTGCGCCAGCTCCGGTGGGTGCGTGGACATCGCGTTCGCCACCTGCAGCGACGGCAACACCTGCACGTCCGACGAATGCGACTTGGGCGGCTGCAGCCATCCGTACGACTTTGTCGCGACGCCGTGCGCCGACGGCAACGCGTGCCATGCGGGCGGCGCGTGCAACTCCGGCAGCTGCAACGGCGGCGCGGACATCCTCGGCTTCAACGCGGATTCGGCGTTCGGCGAAGGCACCCAGATCGCCGCGTTGCCCGATGGCGCGTGGGTCATCGCCACGACGACGCAATCGCCGATGGGCTTCGCGCTCGTCGCCTACAGCGCGACCGGCAAGCAGAAATGGACCAAGTCCTACCCCGGCTACTACGGCGGCTCGGTGTTCGTCGACAGCAACGGCAACACGCTGGCGTTTGGCTACAGCTCGATGACGTCGAGCGGCTGGATGCGCCGCGTCGCGCCCGATGGCACGGAGACCGCCAACCTGACGCTCGATCTCAAGGGCACCAACATGTTGACGTTCGTCGGCGGCGTCGAGACGGCGAAGGACGGCTACGTCCTCCTGGCCAGCGACGGCATGCAGGGCTACTTCATCCAGGCCGGCAGCGATGGCCAAGTCTATGGCATGCATCCGCTTTCCAGCATGTCCCAGTTGCGCGGTCCGGTCCTCGCGCCTGACGGCGGGCTCTACTTCACCGGCAGCGCCATGTCGGGCAGCATGACCCAAGCATTTGTCGCCAAGTACTCCGCGTGGGGCGAAAAGCTGTGGCGGTATGACTACACGCCGCCCGCTGGCTCCGGCATCACCGGCAGTCTCAGCGCGCCGACGGTCCTGCCCGATGGCGGATGCGCGGTTGGCATTGCCGCCGACACCATGCGGATCCTGCGGTTCGGCCCCGACGGCCTGCTGAAGCAAACGGACAGCTTCACCACCGGCATCCTCCCGGGCGCCACCTGGCCCTCGGGCGTGGCCGCCACCAGCGACGGCAGCCTCATCGTGACGATTGCCAGCACGCCCTTGGTCGTTCGCCGCGTGGACCCGCAGGGCAACATCGTGGCGAGCACGCCGATCGCCGCTGGTCCTGGTCCGGGCAACACCGTCGCCATCGCCGTGTCACCGAAGGACCGCCTCGCCTTCACAAGCTTCTACGTGAACCCGGCTGGCGGCATGGGCTCGCTCGGCGTCTGGCGCATGGACGCGTTTCTCAACAGCACCTGCACCGCCTCTGGCAATTGCGCCGGCATGGTGCCCAGCACGTGCAACACGGGCAACTCGTGCCAGCTCGACACCTGCGCTACGAGCGCCTGCGTGCACACCGCGCGGGCGGACGGCGCGGCATGCACGGACGGTTCTGCGTGCACCTACGCCGACGCGTGCGCTGCGAAGACCTGCGTTCCGGGCCAGCCCGTCCTCGGCGCGTTCCCCGGCAAGGCGACGTTTGGCCAGGGCGTCCTGCCGTGGGGCGACGCCAGCTTGACGGTCTCGCAAGTGAACAACACCCAGGCCAACCACGCGTACGTTGAGAAGCGCGACGCCACTGGCGCCGCCGTCTGGGGCAAGGTATCGCTCGAAGGCCAGGAAGTCTTTGAGAGCCGCGCGGCGTTGGACGGCGCGGGCGGCGTGCTCATCGCGGGGCGTGACGGCCTCTCTGATGCCGGCTGGATTTGGCGACTCGACGCGTCGGGCAATGCGACCGGCACCGGCTCCACCTACGGCGCTGGCAACAACAGCGAATTCCGCGCGGTGCTCGCGAACGGCGCGTCCGGCTACTATGCCGTCGGTTCGACCGGCAAGACATTGTCCAACGGCCGCCAATTCTGGCTTGTCCCATTGCTCGCCGACCTCTCGCAAAACGGCAGCGCATGGGAGTTTGGTACCTTTGGGAGCAACGCCGTCGGCAACCACGATACCGCAACGTCGGCCGCCCTCGCGACGGACGGCTCGGTCTACATCATCGGCAACAGCGTGCCGCAGACGGGTACGCCGAGCGCTGCGCACATCGTGAAGGTCGATCCCGCGACCGGCAGCACGTACTGGCAATACACCAACGGCAGCGAGAGCTCCGCCTACGACATTGTCGCGCTGCCCGATGGCGGTTGTTTCGCCGCTGGCGCCGCGTATGGCTTGAACAGCGAAGACATCTGGATCGCCAAGTTCAACAGCAATGGCGGCCAGGACTGGAGCCGCATGGTCGATGACAACAACGGCAACGGCACGGACGACTTCGCGTTTGGCGCCGCCGCGCTCGCCGATGGCACGTTCGCTGTCGTCGGCCGCACGACGGACGCCCATCTGTGGCGTTTTGATGCGTCCAGCGCGCCGATTGGCGATTGGTCGCTCGGCGGGTACAAGGCCTCGCGCGTCGCGCAAGCGGGCACCGGCGGCTTGCTGATCGCCACGACGGCGACGTCGTCGGTAAACGACGTCCTGCTTCACACGGACCTGTTTGGCAACCAAACCTGCGGCGACTCCGGCGTCTGTTTTGACTATGGGACGCAGTCCTGCGACGACAAGAATCCGTGCACGTTGGACGTCTGCGCCGGCAAGTGCAAGCACATCAACGTCACGGATGGCCTCCCGTGCGAGGACGGCGACATGTGCACGGCCGACGAAACCTGCACCGCGGGCGTTTGTGGCAACGGCAAGCCGGCGCTTTGGCAGACCGCCGATCCAACCGCGACCTCAATCGCCAGCGTGGCGGCATCCGGCAGCGGTTTCGTCACTTCAGGCACGGCGACGGGCATCCTCAGCCTGCGCAACTGGAGCATGAGCGGCACCTCCAAGGCGCTGGTGCAGTTCAAGGGCGTCGTCGCCGGCAACGGCCGCATCCAGGGCACCATGGACGGCGGCTACGTCGTCGCCGGCCGCACCAACAACGCGCTGGATCCCGACGGGTGGATCGCGCGCTATGACGGCAGCCAACAGAAGATGTGGATGTCCATGCCCGGCAACATCGGCAGCGCTGACGTGCTCAACGCGGTGGTGTCCCGCAACGGCGGCGGCTACTGGGCGGTTGGCGCACACAGCGCCGTCGGCGGCGGACTCAGCAAGTGCTGGATCCAACAGGTCTCCGGCGGGGATGGTTCGCTCGGCACGGTCATCGACCTCGGCGACTCGTTGATGGCCACCGTTTGCGAAAACGCGACGGGCAATGTCACCAACGGCTCCTTCCTCGTCGTCGGCAGCGCCAGCCCCGGCGGGACGGGCACCAGCAGCGGCTACATCGCCAGTTTGAACAGCGCCGGCGGCGTCATATGGAGCGGCGGCTACGTCGGCACCGGCGCGACCTCCTTCTACGACGCGGCCTCGACGCCAGAAGGCGGCGCCATCGCGGTTGGCACCACCGCCGGGATCGGCGCCAACAAGCTCGACATCGTGGTCGTCCGCTTCGACAGCCAGGGCGCCAAGTCGTGGGTCCGCAAGCTCGACTTCGCCAGCGGTCCCGACGAGGGCCGCGGAATCTACCTGCGCAACGACGGCACGATGGACGTCGCCGGCGCGTGCAACGGCCAGTTCTGCCTCGCGCACCTTTCCGGGACGGGCAACCTGCAGTGGAACCAGACGTACGGCACGAGCGGCGGTCGGGCGCTCGCGATCGCGGCCGCGGACTGGCACAGCCTCGTGCTCGCCGGTGAATCGGCTTCGCAGCCGTTTATCCGCGTCGACTGGTCGGGCAACGCGACGTGCACGGATTCCGGCAGCTGCATCAACTATGGCGCGACGGATTGTGACAGCAGCATGGATTGCGGCTACGCGCGGTGCAGCGTCGGCAAGTGCGCCAAGACCCAAATGGCCGACGGTCTCGCCTGCGACGACGGCAACCTGTGCACCAGCGGCGATCTCTGCTCTGCGGGCAAGTGCATGTCCGGCGCGGGCGGCTCCTGCGGGGACGGCATCTGCTCAGCGTCGTGCGGCGACACCGCGGCAAGCTGCCCCGCCGACTGCTTCTGAGAACCTGGGAGAACTTGTCTCCACAACCTCTGAGTCTACTTCCCGACCGTGAAATTCCACGCCAGCGTGTCGCCGCCGGTCAGCGTGAGCTTGACCGCGTACGTGCCCGCGCTGAGCGGCTTGTTGGCGTACAGCCCCACGGTCTCCGGCGCCAGGTTCTTCAGGTTGGCGTCCGTCTTGTAGTCGAGCCAGGTGTGCGCGATGGCGTTGCCCGCTGCGTCCGTCAGTTCATGTGCGGTCACGGTCGTCGTCTTCCAGAACTGCGCGGTCACGACCGGGCCTGACGGAAAGCCGCCCGGCGGCGACGGCGGCGTCGGACCTTCCAGGCCATTCCACGATGCCGGCACGTTGTGCTGGCCTGGCCACGGCCAGACGATGATCGGATCGGTCTTGACGGCGTTGCGCGCTGACGTGTCGATGGTGTCACACGCGGTCCCACCGGACTTCTTGGCGCCATAGCCGATCAGCTGCGTCGTGGGGCTGAGCAGCGGCAAGCGGTGGTAGACGGTGTCGATCCAGCCCTGAAGCGCGCCCGCGGGCGAGCCGATGAACGCGATGACCTCGCCCGACGGCTGGCCAGTGAAGCCCGCGGCCGTGTCGCGGTCCCAGAAGTTCACGCCGGTAAAGCCCGTGCCATAGCTGGTGTCTTCTTCATGCGGACTCAAGCCGGAGCCGTTGTAGTTGCTGATGTGCGCGACGTAGAAATCGCAGTGCGCCTTGGACGCCTGCGCCAGCGCGCAGTTGCCGTCGACCACCGGCGCGCCGACAGCGTTGCGGTATTCATTGAGCTGCGTCACCGCGGCCTGTTGGTCGCTGGCCAGGCAGCTCAACGCTGCGGGCGAGGGATTGTTCTGGGCTGGACCGGGGTGGATCGTGCCAAACGAGGCGCCGCCCCATGCGGTTTCTCCGCCCGTCGTCGTCTCGCTGCCGCCGCCCGCGTCCGCGCCGCCGATCGCGTCGCCGCCGCTGGCGTCGCCAATGTCCCCGACCCAAACCGCCGACCATGCGGCGGTGATGGTGCAACACGCGCCGGTCTGCAGCTCCAGCGTGCCCGCAACGGTCGTGTCGCCGATGAAATTGCCGTTGACGGTGCCCGCCGCGGGGACCGCGCGAAAGGACGTCCCGTAGGCCCAGCTGCCGACGAGCGGACCGGCGAGGCTGCCTTTACAGCTCTGGGCGCCGGTGCACGTGTGCGGCGTGAGCGTGAGCGCGGTGACTTTGCCGTCCACGAGGCGGAATGACAGGTCGCTGCCTTGCCACAAGCCGGGCTTGGGCGAGATGCCCAAGCTGGCGGAGCCGCCGCCGCTGCTGGTCGAGGAACCGCATGCGGTCAGAATGAGCAGGACAGAACACAGGAATGCGCGCATGGAGACTCCGTCAGAGGGACGGGACCGTACGCTGGCTTTGGCGCGGATTCAACGGCAAATTGCCCGGCGACCGGAAGCGCTAACGATTCTTCTGCAACAGCGCGCAGTCAAAATTGCCGATGAAGGCGAGATTGGCCGGCTCAAAACCGCCGGGCTGCGCGTCGCTCTGCCACGCCACGTGCCGCCGGTACGCGCGTTCCCAGACCTCCCGCGGCGCGCCATTCCAGCACCGCTCCAGCACGCCGACGACCATGCCGGTCCGGTGCATGCCGCCGCCACAATGCACCGCGACGTGACCCTGCGGTTCATGACCGCCCGGGCGCAGGATGCCTTCGCGGATGACGCGCGCCACCGCAGCCATGGCCTTTTGCGCCGACGCCGGATCGTCGCGCAGCTCGTCGCGCCAACTCGCCAACTCGGTATCGTCCGCGACGTTGAAATAGCTGCCGCCCGCCTGCGTGTAGACCTGCCGTTCGGCCTGCGCGAGATCGGCCGTCGGCATTGGCCCTTCGTACAGGTTCACGCCGTGGCGCACGCCTGCGGCAACCAGGCTCGCCACGCACGAATCCGCGCGACCCGGCTGCGACGTAAACCCGCTGCGAAACAGCAGCAGCGGCCGGCCATCCGCCGTCGTCACGTCCTTGATCGCCACAACGCCCAGGTTGTTCTGGTCGCCGTCGACAATCGTCGCCCGCACCATCCGCCACATCAGCGCGTCCGTCAGCACCTTCCTGGCCGCGTCCGCCTTCTCCGGCGGCACGGGCACGCCCAGCGTCTGCAAATCCGCCAGCATCGTCTGCGCGCCCGCCTTGGCTTCCGCGCGCAGGGTCGGATTCCACGTGCGCAGGCTGTTGCACCGCAGCGCCGCCGGATTGACGGCGTGCCCGGTCAGCAGCGCCTGCTCGGGCAGCGTCAGGAGATCGTCGCGCGCGGCCGGATGCGTGGCGGCGCAGGCCAGGGTGAGGAACGGCAGGAACGCGAAGTGCAGCAGCTTCATGGCCGCAAGCGCACCACAATGCGCGACTGGTGACAAGGGCCGTCACGGCGCACGCAGTGCTGACGTCGGCAGCGTTGCGTGGTACTTTGGCTGCCGCGAGGGCGCATGCAACGACCGATGATTTTCCTGTTCGATATCGACGGCACGCTCGTCTCAACCGGCGGCGCTGGCACGCGCGCGATGGGCTGGGCTGTTGAAGCCGTCCAGGGCCGTCGGGACGCGTGCGACAGCTTCTCGCTCGGCGGCATGACGGACCGGGCGATTATCCGCAAGGCGCTGCGGGTCATTGAGGCCGCGGACGACGATGCGCGGATCGACCACGTCCTCGCGACGTACCTGGATCGGCTGAAGGTGGAGATGGCCGCGGCGCAGGACGCGCGGGTGCTCGCGGGTGTGCCGGCGGCGATCGCGCTGGCGCAAGCGCGGCGGGACAGCGCGGTTGGGCTGGGCACCGGCAACGTCCGGCAGGGCGCGGAGACCAAGCTCGGCGCGATGGGCCTGATGCAGCATTTTGCCTTTGGCGGCTTTGGCTGCGACCACGAGGATCGCGGCGAGCTGCTGGCGGCCGGCGCGCGACGCGGTGCGCAGCAACTGGCGCGGCGTCTGGAGGATTGCGCGGTGCTGGTCATCGGCGATACGCCCAAGGACGTGCTCGCGGCCCGCGCAATCGGCGCGCAGTGCTTGGCGGTGGCGACCGGGCCGTTTCAGCTGGACGTGCTGCGGGCGACCGACGCGGATTGGGTCGTTGAGGACTTGACCGATCCGCTGGCGCTCAGCGTCCTGCGCGGAGAATGACCGATGGCGGTGGACCTGCGCGATTTGGCGGATTTTGCGGAGCGCATCGCCGACTTGGGGCCGATTCGCTACAAGCGCATGTTTGGCGGCGCGGGCTTCTGGCTCGGCCCGTGCATGTTCGCCGTCTACGCGGAAGGCAGCTTCATGTTGCGCGCTGACGCGGAGAACGCCGGCGCGTTTGAGGCCCACGGCATCGGTCCGTGGGAGCCTGGCATGATGCCGTCCCGCGCTGGCAAGACCACGACGATGCCGTTCTACGCGATTCCGGACGACGTCATGAGCGATGACGCGCTGCTGCTCGCATGGTCGCGTGCGGCGGTGGCTGCAGCGGATCGCGCGGCCCAAGTGAAGGCCCGCAAGAAGCCCCGCTAGGCGTGCGACGGAGAACCTTCGACACACTCCGCCCAAGCCGTCAACCGCGCAACCGCGCCAACGTGTGCGCCAGCACTTGCCCCGTGTAGCTTCCCGCCACGCGCGCGACTTGCTCCGGCGTGCCTGCCGCGACGAGCAAACCGCCCGCCGCGCCGCCTTCCGGGCCCAGATCCACGACCCAGTCGGCGACGGCGATCAGGTCCAGATGGTGTTCAATCACCAGCACGGAGTTGCCCTTCGCGACGAGCTTCTGCAGCACCTCAATCAGCTTGGCCACGTCGTCAAAATGCAGCCCCGTCGTCGGTTCATCCAGCACGTACAGGGTCTTGCCCGTGCCCGGCCGCGCCAACTCCCGCGCCAGCTTGATGCGCTGCGCCTCGCCGCCGGACAGCGTGGTCGACGGCTGCCCAAGCGCCACGTAGCCCAGGCCGACCTCCTGCAGCGTCTTGAGAATCCGCGCGATCTGCCCGTGCACGCCGAACATCTCCAGCGCCTCGTCCACCGTCGTCTCCAGGACCTCCGCGATGTTCTTGTCCTTGAACGTCACGGCCAGCGTGGCGTCGTTGAAGCGTCGACCTTTGCAGATCTCGCACGGCACGTAGACGTCGGCCAGGAAGTGCATCTCGATCTGCAGCACGCCGTCGCCGTGGCAATGTTCGCACCGGCCGCCTTTGACGTTGAACGAGAATCGCCCGGGTCCGTAGCCCGCGGCGCGCGATTCCGGCAGTTGGGCAAAAACCTCGCGAATGAGATCCCACAGCTTGGTGTACGTCGCCGGATTGGAGCGCGGCGTGCGGCCAATCGGCTGCTGATCCACCTCAATGACCTTGTCGAGCTGCTCCAGACCCGTCAGCGCGCGGTGCTTGCCCACCTGATGCCGCGTTTTGTGCAGCGCGTTGTGCGCCGACGGCAACAGGATGTCGTGGACCAGCGTGGACTTGCCCGCGCCGGAAACGCCCGTCACCGCCACGAGGCAGGCGAGCGGCAAATCGACGTCCAGGTTCTGTAGGTTGTGGCTCTCCGCGCCGCGGATCGCGATCCAGCCCTTGGGCTTGCGGCGCTTCTCCGGCACCTTCGTGCGCACACGGCCGCTCAGCCACGCGCCCGTGCGCGACTCCGGCGTCGCGATGAGATCGGCCATCGTGCCTTCCGCCACCACGCGCCCGCCCAGCCGCCCCGCGCCCGGGCCAAAATCGACGATGTGATCGGCCGCGCGGATCGTCTCCTCGTCGTGCTCCACCACGAGCACGGAATTGCCCAGGTCGCGCAGGTGCTCCAGCGTCCGCACCAGCCGCGCTGAATCGCGGGCGTGCAGGCCAATCGACGGTTCGTCGAGGATGTACAGCACGCCCGTCAGCTCTGAGCCCACCTGACTGGCGAGGCGAATCCGCTGCGCCTCACCGCCCGAGAGCGTGTTGCCGCCGCGGTTCAGGCTGAGGTAGCCCAAGCCGACCGACAGCAGGAAGCCGAGCCGTGACAGAATTTCCTTCTGCACTTCAGCCGCAATCGTCGCTGCCGCACCGTCCAGATCCATGTTGGCGATCCAGTCGTGCGCCGCGGAAACCGGCAGGCTGACCACGTCCGTCAGCGACTTGCCCGCGACGCGCACCGCCCGCGTCTCTTCTTTCAGGCGCAGACCGCCGCAAGTCGGGCAGCTCGCTTGCACGAAGTACTTCTGATAGCCGGCGCGCGCCATTTCCGACGTCGTGTCCTTCCACCGCCGCTGCAGCTGCGGAATCGCGCCTTCCATGCGCGTCGCCCACGACCCTTCCCCGTGCTTGCCCTGCCACGCGATCTTGACGCGGTCTTCCGTGCCGTACAGCAGGAGCTGCTTGTGGTCTTCCGACAAATCCTGCCATGGCGTGTCCAGCGGCACCCCGTGGGTCTTCTCCAGCGCTTCCACGACGCGCCATGCCCAGCTGTTTTCCGGTCCGCCCCACGGATCCACGGCGCCTTGGCGCAGCGTCCGCGTCGGGTCGGGAATCACGGAAGTGGCGTCGACCTGCATGGCAAAACCCAGGCCGTTGCAGTCCGGGCACGCGCCCAGCGGCGAATTGAACGAGAACATCAAAGGCGTCAATTCGACGAAGCTGCGACCGCATGCCTCGCACGCCAGCGCTTCAGAAAATGCCTCTTCCTGCCAGGGCAGCGCGTCGTTCTTCTCCGCCACCGCAATCACGCAGCGGCCTTTGCCATGGCGCAGCGCCTGTTCCACTGAATCCGTCAGCCGCCGCTTCTCTTCGGGCCGCACCACCGCGCGGTCCACCACCAGATCGACGTCATGCTTCTTGTTTTTCTCCAGCGTCAGCTCCGCCGTGACGTCCACCACCTTGCCGTCGACCCGCACGCGCACGAAGCCCTGCTTGCGCGCGTCCTCAAACACCTCCGCGAACGTGCCCTTGCGCTGCCGATCCACCGGCGCCAGCACGAGGATCCGCGTGTTCTCCGGCAGCGCCAGGATCGCCTCGACAATCTGCGCCGGCGATTGCCGCCCCACGCGCCGTCCACAGCCCGGGCAATGCTGCACGCCGACCCGCGCCCACAGCACGCGCAGGTAGTCGTAGACCTCCGTGATGGTGCCCACGGTCGAGCGCGGATTGTTGCCCGCGGATTTCTGCTCAATCGCGATGGTCGGCGCCAGCCCGGACAGCTTGTCATACACCGGCTTGTCCATCTGGCCGAGAAACTGCCGCGCGTACGCCGACAGCGACTCCACGTACCGCCGCTGGCCTTCCGCGTACAGCGTGTCGAACGCCAGCGAACTCTTGCCCGATCCCGACGGCCCGCAGAACACCACGAGCTTGTGCTTGGGCAGCGTCAGGTCGACGTGCCGCAGGTTGTGCTGCGCCGCGCCGCGAATCACGATGCTGTTGCGGGTGTCGGCAGGCGGCGTCGTGCTAGTAAGTGGCTGATCAGGCATGGGATTCTCGTTCAGGTAGCGGGCAGGTCGGCGATGCTGCCAAAATACTGAACGTTTGTCCAGTGCTTTGCCGGCTTGCCGCGCCGCGCGGGGCCGCCTACCTTACGGACTTCGCAGCGGCAAATCGATGTGCGACGGCCAAAGGGAGCGATCTTGCAGGGCGTGATGAAACAGAGGACCAGCGAGCGGTTTGCCACGCTTTGGGCGGAGCAGGACCTGGCGGTGCGAACCGCGGATCTGGAGCTGCACGGCACGCTGCGGCCGCCGCCGTCGCTGGAGGACGTGGCGCTGGCCCTGCGCGTGGCGTCCCTGCCCAAGCTGACGCAGCCGGCGAACGATGCGCCGCCGGAATTGGCGCTGGGTGCGACGATCGGCGAAGGCGGCATGGGCGTTGTGCGCGCGGCGCGGCAATTGGCGCTGGGGCGTGAAGTGGCGGTCAAGTCGCTGCGGCCGGGGCAGGCGACGCCGGACGCGATCCGCAAGCTGCTGCATGAGGCGCTGATCACGGGCAGCCTGGAACATCCGGACATCATCCCGGTCTACGCGCTCGGCCAGAACGAAGAAGGCGCGCCGATGCTGGTGATGAAGCGCGTCGAAGGCACCGCGTGGTCGACGGTGCTGAGCGATCCGCACCATCCGCTGCTGCGCGACGATCCGCGCGAGCCGCTGGTCTGGCATCTGGAGGTGCTGATGCGCGTCTGCCACGCGATGGCCTACGCCCACGGCAAGGGCATCCTGCACCGCGACTTGAAGCCGGAAAACGTGATGGTCGGCCGTTTTGGCGAGGTCTACGTGCTCGATTGGGGCATCGCGGTCGCGCTGTTCGACGATCGCTCCGGTGCGCTGCCGTTGGCCCGGAACGCGAACGTCGTCGCGGGTACGCCGTCGTCCATGGCGCCGGAGATGGTGGAGGGCGATGGCCTGCGGCTCAGCGCGCGCAGCGACGTGTTCCTGCTGGGCGCTCTCCTGCACCAGATCGTGACGGGCGCGCCGCGCTTTCTGGGCGACACGGTCTATCAGATGCTGTTCGCGGCGTTCCAGTGCGAGCCCTTCGCGTATGCCGACGACGTGCCTGACGAACTGCAGCGCATCCTCGCGCAGGCGATGGCCCGCGATCCGGACGCGCGCTATGCCACGCCCGCGGAGCTGCGCTTCGCGTTGGCGACGTTCCTGCAGCACCGGCAATCCATGCGCCTGTTGGCGGCGGCGCGGGAACGGCGTCGGGATTTTGACGAAGGGCTGGCGCTCGCGCAGACGCTCCGGGCCATGGCGGAGCCGCCGCTGGCCGAACTGGAGGATGCCGAGACCGCGGTCGCGGCGGTGTTTGCAGAAGGTCGTCTGGCGCTGCGCGAGGCGCTGCGGTCGTGGCCGGAGAATGTTGCGGCGCAGGCCGAACTGCAATCGCTGCTGGAGCCCTTCATCGTTTGGCAGTTGCAGCAGGGCGACGTCAAGGCCGCCGCGCAGCACGTCGCGGAGTTGCCGCAAGCCAACCCGGCGCTGCAGCAGCGGCTGGACGAAGAGAAACGCGCCGCCGATCTGCGCGCGCAGAAGCTGGCCAAGCTGGAGAGCGACTTTGACCCGCGCATCGGGGCGCGCACGCGAAGCTTTCTGGCGTTGGTTCTGGGCGTCATCTGGTCCGTGCTGCCGCTGACCGTCGACTACCTCTCCAAGTCCGGCAAGATGCAGCAGACGCACGGCGGCCACGTGGCGAGCACCGGCATCTTCGCCGCGTTCATGATCTTCGCCGCGGTCTGGGCGCGGGAATCGCTGTTTCGCAGCAAGCTCAACCGCAGCGTCATCGGCAGCGGCATCGTCGCGGTCATCGGCACGTTCATCTCGCGCTGTTTCGCTTGGTATTTCGGTCTGCCGTTCGTCGCGACGGTCTGCTTTGACCTCGTCATCGTCGCCGTCGTCGTCGCCATGATGGCGGCGACCCAGTGGCGGCGGCTGTTCCTGCCGGCGATGGTCTATGTCGTCGGTGCGGTCATCGCCGCCGTGCAGCCATTTTGGGCGATGGAAGCCGTTGCCATCGCCAACATCGTGGCAATGTCCCTGGTGGCGTTCGCCTGGCGCCCGGCGGAGTACGACGAATACGCGCTGGTCATGACCGCCGCGATGCCCGTGCCGGAGATGTTGGCGCGCGGCAAGGCGCATTTCCGGCCGGCCGGGAAGCCGCGATAGGCTCCGCCCCGTCATTGTTTCCACACAGAAACGATCTTGCCGCAAAATGCCGTCTTGTTTCTGTCGTGCCGGATGGTACCTTGCAATCAACGCCGTCAACTGCGTCAATCACAAGGGGATCACAATGGCTACCTGGCAATTCGACACCGCGCACTCCAGCATTTCTTTCCGCGTCCGCCACATGATGTTCGCCAAGGTGCGCGGCCATTTCACCAAATGGCAGGGCTCGCTTGAGGCCACGGAGGGCCAATTCGGCGCCGCGACGACGACGGTCACGATCGACGCAGCAAGCATCGACACCGGCACGCCCGACCGCGACAACCACCTCCGCTCTGCCGACTTCCTCGACGTCGCCAACTTCCCGGTCATTGCGTTCACGTCCACCGGCGTCAAAGCCGACGGCGATGCGCTGACGATCTCCGGCGAACTGACGATCCGCGGCGTGACCAAGGCCGTGACGCTCAAGGGCGAAGCGACCGGCACCGGCGTGGACCCGTGGGGCAACGCGCGCCTCGGTTTCGCCGCGCACACCAAGCTGTCGCGCAAGGAATTCGGCTTGGTGTGGAACCAGTTGCTGGAAACGGGCGGCGCGGTCGTGGGCGACGAGATCGACGTGGAACTCGAAGTCGAAGTGATGCGCCCGGCCGCGTGACGTCCCGTGTGTTACAGCCTTGCGACAGGCCCGTGCAGACCTTATGCTGGCCCACCGGCTCTTGACGCCGTTGGGTCAGCATGGTCAGCACTTTTTCGCCTTCTCACCGCAGCATCGCCGCGCGCCTCCGCCGTTTCGGGCTCGTGCTCCTCGTCGGCAGCTTGACGCTTCTGGCCGCCTGCTCCCAGGACGAGGCGGCCAGCGCTGCGGCAATCGACTCGGGCGAATCAGCCGGCACGGACGCCGTCCTCACCGGAACGGGCTGGACCTGCGTGCCGTGCGTGCAGCGCGCCGACTGCGGCACGAGCTGGTGCGTGCAATTTGCCGCCGACACCTACTGCGCCGTCGACTGCACCAACAGCCCGTGCGCGGACGGTTTGACGTGCAAGCTGCTCATCACGGAATCCGGGGAATCGGTCAAGGCGTGCGTCCCGGCCGTTGAAGTGTGCAGCGCGACCGGCGATCCCGCCGACGCCAGCGGGCCGAATACTTGCCCGTACGATCCACCCGGCACGGCGAGCTGCTGCACGAGCTGCGGCGCGTCCGGCACGTGCGACCCCAATGGCTGCTTTAACGGCTGGTTCTGCAACCGCAGCGCGTGCAAGTGCGTTGCGGCCCCGCCTGCGGGCGCTTGCGCAGGTGCGGATGGCTTCAGCGCGCCCGACATCGCGGATCAGGACGAAGGTCCCGCTGACATCCAGATGCTCGATATTGCGCCCGGCGCGCTGGGACCGGCGGGCGGCGAAGTGCCGGAGCTGTACTTCGCGATCGTGGGCGACACGCGGCCAGCGCTGATTGAGGACACCGCGGCGTATCCTTCCGCCATCGCCAAGAAGATTTGGCAGGGCGTGCAGGGTGCGGCGCCGCCGTTCACGGTCACGACGGGCGACTACATGTTCGCGACGGCGTGGGGCAGCCAGGCTGCGCCGCAACTGGATTTGTATCTGGCGGCGGCGGCGCAATACACCGGACTGCGACTGCCGGCGCTGGGCAACCACGAGTGCACGGGGTCCACGACGTCCAACTGCGGCAGCAACGGCAAGGATGGCTTGACCAAGAACTACACGGCGTACCTGACCAAGATGCTGGAGCCGCTGGGCTTTGACCATCCGTGGTATGCCTTCCACGTGCACGCACCGGACAACAGCTGGACGGCCAAGTTCGTTTTTGTCGCGGCCAACGCGTGGGACACGGAGCAGGCGACGTGGCTGGACAGCGAAATGGCGGTTCCGACGACGTACACTTTCGTTGTTCGCCACGAGCCGGTCGCGGCCAACACGGCCCCGGGCGTGAAGCCGAGCGAGGCGATTATCAAGAAATACCCCGTCACGCTGCGGCTCGTGGGGCACACGCACACCTACGCGTACAAGCCCGACACGCGTGAGGTCGTGGTCGGCAATGGCGGCGCGCCGCTTTCCGGGAACGTCAATTACGGCTATGTCCTGGTCAAGCGCCGCCCGGATGGCGCGATTGAGTTCCACGCGATCGACTACTCGACCGGCAACGACTTCACTCCTTCTTTTGCGATCAAGGCCGATGGCTCGCCAACACCGTAAACGCCTCTTCACTTCGCTGCTTGTCGTCGGCGCGCTCGCGTCCGGTTGCCGCCGTCCGCCCAAGCCGACGCTTGCGCCCGTGACGCAACCCGCGCTCGTCGCCCCGCGTGCGCCCGCGGCGCTGCCCGAGTTGCCGCTGTTTGCGCCGCGCGTGCTCGCGCCGTTGGCGGTCGATGGCGAGCTCGCCGAGACGGTCTGGCGCGACGCGGCGCATTCGGGAGGATTCGCCGACGAAAAGACCGGCAAGCTCGGCGTGCCGCATTCGGAACTGCGCATTGCCAACGATGGCCAGCGCGTGCTGCTGGGTCTGTACGCCGCTGACGAAGACATCGTCGCGTACGCCACGAAGGGCGCACCGTTTGACGCGCGGGACGACACGTTTGTGGTGCAGTTTGAGCGCGTCGGCACCAACGCGGGCTATCAGCTTGAAGTCACGGCCAACGGTACCGTGCGGGAATCGCCGGCGGATCCCAAGGCGGTTGGGGCTGTATGCGCCGTGGAAATGGACGGTACGCTGAATGCGCCGGCTGACGATGATGAAGAGTGGGTCGCCGAGTGCATCGTCCCGTTTGCCAGCGTGCACGCGAGCATCGGCGACACATTGCTGGTGACCGCGCGACGCTGCGACACGCCCAAGGGCGCCACGCGCCGCTGCGGGACGTGGCAACGGCGCGTGCAACTCCAGTAGGTTTAGACGATCGGCTCCATCTTCGCCGTGAACGCCCGGAGGACCGGCCGCTGTTCAACGACGCGGTAGCCCGGCAGGCGCGCGCGCTGCGCCCACACGTTGGTCACCACCTCGACGAGATAGTCCATGTGGCTCTGCGTGTACGTCCGCCGCGGGAACGTCAAGCGCACCAGCTCCAGCGCGGCGAGTTCCTCCGGCTGGCCGTCGGTTTCCGCCTTGCCGAACATCAGCGAGCCGACTTCCACGCCGCGCACGCCGCCTTCCAGGTACAGCGCGTTCACGAGCGCGACGCCCGGAAACTGGTTGCGCGGCAGGTGCGGGGCAAACGCGCCCGCGTCGAGGTAGACCGCGTGGCCACCGGGCGGCCGCATCATCGGCACACCCAGCTGGTCCAGCCGGTCAAAGACGTAGCGCACGGACGCGTGGCGGTAGTGGAGGTAGTCCTCGTCCAGCACTTCCTGCAGCCCTTGCGCCAGCGCCTCCAAATCGCGACCCGCCAGCCCGCCATAGGTCGGGAACCCTTCCGTCAGGATGAGCCGCGTGCGGCAGAGCTCCGCCAGCGCGTCGTTGTTGATGCCCAGCAGCCCGCCGATGTTCACCAGCCCGTCTTTCTTGGCCGACAGCGTAAACCCGTCCGCCAGCCGGAACGTCTCGTGGGCGATCTCCGTCGCGGTCCGGTCCCGTTGGCCCGGCTCGCGCATCTTGATGAGCCAGCTGTTTTCGGCGAAGCGCGCGGCGTCCAGGAACATCGGCACGTGGAATTCGTCGCACAGCGCGCGCACGCCGTGCATGTTGGCGAGGCTGACCGGCTGACCGCCGCCGCGGTTGTTGGTGATCGTGACCATGACGCACGGCACGTTGCTGCCTTCCCGAACCAGCACGTCGCGCAGCTTGACCAGGTCGAGATCGCCCTTGAACGGCAAATCCGCCTGCGGGTCCATCGCCTCATCGTGCAGCAGGTCGACCGCGACGCCGCCGAGGAACTCGACGTTGGCGCGCGTCGTATCAAAGTGCGCGTTGGCTGGCACGACGTTGCCCGGCTTGAGCAGCGCGGAGAACAGGATGTGCTCGGCGGCGCGGCCCTGATGCGTCGGAATCACGTTGCGGATGCCGGTCAGCTCGCGGACCACGGCCTCCAGCCGGTAGAACGACCGCGAGCCGGCGTACGACTCATCGCCGATCATGATCGCCGCCCATTGCGCCGCCGACATCGCGCCCGTACCGGAATCGGTCAGGAGATCGATGAGCACTTCGTCAGCATGCAGCGCAAACGGGTTGTACGCCGCGCGGCGCAGCGCGACTTCGCGTTCAGCGGCAGTGGTGATGCCCAGCGGCTCCACGGCGCGGATGCGAAACGGCTCGATAATCGTACGGTGCGTGTGTTCCACAGGAGTCCCCGAGGCCGAAAGCGGCCGCGGCGGAGTGTAGCCGGTTTGCCGGGGCAGGAGCGGGCGCAACCGGAGCGTTTGTCACGGGTTTGTCGTCCCGTTCCCGGCCATCAGCCGGCCCAGCGCCGCCATGCCATGTCGTGCAACTCGGCGTGAAAGCCGAGCGCGCTCAGGACGCCGCGGTAGCCGGATCGCGCGGCGGTTTCGTCGCCGACGCGTTCGATGACCCAGCCGTGGCTGCCGCTCTGGGTGCGCGCGGTGCGGGCGAGAAAGACGCTGAGGCACGCGGCGAGGCGGCTATCGTCGGCCGGCACCAACGGCTCCAGCAACGACCCGCCGCGCCGCACGGTCGCGACGAGCGTTTCGCCGTGCCACAGGAGGTGCGTGCCCGCCAGCCGCGGTGGCAGCCACCCGCGCAAGCCCGCGAGATCCAGCCCGCACGCGGACGCCGGATCCTGCGCCGCGTGCCACATCACGCGCGGCTCCGGCGCCGTGCGCAGGCGCTCCACCGCGCGCGGCGAGGCCATCTGCAGCCCGTTCACGCCGGCAACAAAGTGGCCTGCGACAAGCTCGCCGGCCAACTCCAGCGCCCGCATGGTCGGCAGGAGCCGCTGCCAGGTCGTCGGCGCCACTTCATGGGCCAGCGCCTCGCGAAACAGGATGCCGTGGCGATCCGCCAACTGCAGCACCCGCTCCTTGTTGCGCTCCGCCTCGTCCAGCGCGTCGACCGCCGGCGTCACAACCAGCGCCTGCCAGGCCCCCGGATGCAGCCGCCCCTCGCTCATCGCGCGACCCACCCGGCGCGACCGCGGCGGATCGGCGGGCGGGGCAAAATCCGTGCGCAGCCCCTGCCGTAGCGCCTGCACGCTGTCGTTTGTCACCGCGCCCTGGAACGCCAGCAGCCACAGTTCCCGCGCGACGTCCGCCAGTTGCCGATTGTGCCGCTGCGCCAGCGCCGCCACGTCGTAGCGGGCAAACGGGTCCGGCAGCAGCGTCTGCGGCGCGATCGGCGCGTCATGGAACAGCTCCAGCGCCTGCCGCGGCAGAAAGGCGACCTTGGGACCCGCGCTGCCCAGCCACAGCAGGTCGGTTTGGTCCATCAGCGCGTCCAGCCACGCGGGCTGGTAGTCGGCCACGCGCGCCGGGAGGATATCCGTTTCCCACAGCGCCACGGGGCTCGGCAGGCCGTACAGAGGCCGAAGCGCCTGTTCGACCGCCTCAGGTCCCGCGGCGTCGCCTTCCGCGCCCACGCCTTGCCAGTGCGCCCGCCAAGCCGGCCAGCGCGTCAGCGGCATCGGGTCCAGCCGCGGCCGCTGCGCCGCCCGCGTCAACCGCAGCAGCCGTTCCATGTGCTCCGGCAGCAGCCAGAGCGGCGCGTCGTCGTCGCGGCACACTGGCCGGAGCAGCGCATTCATCTGCACGCGCGCTGGCTCCAGCGCTGCCGCCACCCGTTCAGGCGCGATTGCCAACAGGTCCGCCAGATCCTGCGGCGGCAGCGGGCCGTGCTGGGCCAGTAAATCCAGCAGCAGGAGCCCCAACGCGCGCTCATCGGCGAGCGCGACGTGCAGCAACGCCAGCCGATCGCGCCGCGCCACGCCGCCGGCAAAAGTCACCGCCTCGCCTGCGAGATCCGCCGGCCAGTCCCCGCCTTCCAGTTGCGCCGCCCGGTGCAGCGCCGCCCACGCGGCGTGCGGAACCAGCAGGTGGTCGTACAGCCAGGCGCGGACATCCGCCAATTCAGTCGGCGCCCAGCCCGGCAGCGTCCGCATGAGCCGACCGCGCAGGGCGTCGAGCACCGCGACCGGCACGCGCATCCCGCTGTCCCGCGCCGCCGACTGCACCGCCTGCTCGCCCAACGGCACGCGCTGGCCCGGCGCATCGTCGTCGTACATCGCCGCGTTCACCTCGGCCCACACCAGCCCTTGGGCCAGTGGCGACGGCTCCGCGGTCCGCACCACGTCCAGGGCGATCGCGCCGTCGTGCAGCAGATCGAGTTGCGCACCCAGCGCCGGCAGGTCCATCCACTCCGTCAGGCACGTCCGCCAGACGTCGGCGATGAGCGGAAAATCCGCCAGCTCGCTCACCATTTCCAGCATCTGCTTGGCGCGCTGGCGGGTCAGCCACAGCGGAATCCGCTTGTTTGGCCGCCGCGGTAACAGCAGCGACCGCCCCGCCGCCTCGCGAAAACGCGCGCCGAAGAGACCGGTCTTGCCGAGCGACAACCGCAGGAGCGGCTCGATGCGATCGCTTGTCACGCGCCGCAGCAGGTCCACGACGCCGTCGATCGGGCAGGGGGCGGCGATACCCAGGCAGAAATCCGTCGTCGTCACCACCCACGCTTCGCCGCGATCCAGTTGCGCCGCGGCCTGCAGCGCCAGCGCCCACGGTCGCAGCGCCATCCCGCCCCACGGCGCGTGGACGATGATCTGCAGGTTCTGGCCCACGGCGCCGTCATCCCGCGCGGTCCGCGACGGACAGGCTTCCACAACCAGCCGCGCGGCGTGTGGCAAGCCCCGCGTCGCCCGCGCCTGCCGGGTCACGAGGTCGCGCAACCGCGCCTGCGCCGCCGCGTCCAGCTGCGGCAGGTCGACCGGATGGTGCCGCTCGCGGTCCAACTGCTGCAGCAGCAGGGCGATCTCGTGGGCCAAAGCCGCGGGCATCGCCTCCTCCTCTGAGCGCCAAAACGGTGCCATCGGCCGACTGCCGCGGCCCGGCGAGACCTCCACCGCATCGTCCAGGATCTGCTCGATGCGCCACGATTGCGCGCCGATGGAGAACTCGTCGCCGACGCGCCGCTCCCACACAAACTCCTCGTCCAGCTCGCCGAGCTTGGCGCCGCTGCCGCTGATGCGCGCCGTGAAGTAGCCGCGGTCCGGGATGACGCCGCCCGATTCCGCCAGGAGCCGCCGCATCCCGGCGCGGGCCAGTACATTGCCCTGCGCGTCCACGTCCAGCCGCGGCAGCAACGCCGGCAGGCGCACGTCGCCATACGCCCCGCGCAGCATCGCCAGCACGTTGTCAAAGTCGCTGCGCGCCAGCTCGTGGTAGGCGTCGATCCGCCGCACAAAGTCGTAGAGCGCGTCCGGCTGGCGCGGCTCCGTCAGGCACAGGCCGATCAGCAGCTGCGGGAGCACGTCCAGCGGCGCCTCGATCGGCACAATCGCCTCGGTCTTGCCGCCCTGCACAAGCGGCACGAGCGCGGCGGCCACCAGCGCATCGACGGCGTGCAGCGGCAACAGCGTGCCGTGGCTGGTTGCGCCCACGTGATGGCCTGCGCGGCCCACCCGCTGGATCGCGGACGCGATGGAACGCGGCGCACCCAGGAGCACCACTTCATCCAGATCGCCGATGTCGATGCCCAACTCCAGGGACGACGTCGCGACCACTGCCCGCAGCTCGCCGCGCGCCAGCCGATGTTCCACGCTGCGGCGAATCTCCTTGGACAGCGAACCGTGATGCGCCGCGACCCATGGCTCCGCGTCATCGGCGACCAGCAGCCGCGCCAGCCGCTCGGCGCTCCGCCGACTGGCGGTAAAGAACAGCGTGCTCTTGTGCTGCCAGGCGATCTCCCGGCAAGTGCGCACCACCGCCGGCCACGCGCCGTCCTCCTGCTCGCCCTCGGGCGCCAGCCACGCGGGATCGCGCACTTGCAGGTGGAGCGTCTTCTGCGCCGGCGGCGCGACCAACGTCACCGGCCGCGGCCGCCCATCGGGCTGCCAACCGCCGACAAACCGGCCAATCCGCTCCAGCGGCCGCACCGTCGCCGACAGCGCCACGCGTTGCGGTTCATGGGCCAGATCGGCGAGCTGCTCGACGCCCGCCATCAGCAGCGTGCCGCGCCGGCTCTGCGCCACGTCATGCACTTCGTCCAGCACGATCAGCCGCACGTGCGCCAGCATCTCGCGGCCGCGCCCGGACAGGAGCAGCAACTGCAGGCTCTCCGGCGTCGTGGCCAGGATCTCCGGCGGCCGGCGCAGCATCCGTTGGCGCTCCACCTGCGTCGTGTCGCCCGTGCGCAGCTGCACGCGGATATTCGGCACCGGCCGATCGGCGGCCTGCAGCCGCGCGGTGAGGGCTTCCAGCGGCGTCTGCAGGTTGCGCTGGATGTCGGCGGCCAGCGCTTTGAGCGGTGAGATGTACAGCACGCTCAGCTGACCCGCCGGCCACGCGCCCGTCAGCAGTTGTTGCATCGGCCAGAAGAACGCCGCCAGCGTCTTGCCGCTGCCCGTCGGTGCGGTCGCGAGCACGTGCTGGCCTTGCGCCACCGCCGCCCAGGTCTGCGCCTGCACGGGCGTCGGCGCGCCGTAGCGCGTCTGGAACCAGTCGGCGATCTCCGGGTCAAACTGCGCGCGCACGGTTGGCTCCTTCTCAGCCCATTGCGCGAAGCACCGCGGCTTCAAATTGCCGCGCATCGCCGCGAAATTCTGCCAGTTGCGCCGCGTCCAGATCCAGCGCCCAGCGGCCCTTGGCCAGCACCAGCGCGCGATCGGCCACCGCCAGCGTCGCCTCCGCCAGATGGCTCGCGAGCACCAGGGCCGTCCCGGCATCGCGGCTCGCCTGGATCAGCCCGCGCAACGCCAGCGCGGACCGCACATCCAGCCCCGCGTGCGGCTCATCGAGCAAGATGAGCGGCGTCCGCGCCAGGAACGCCAGCATCAGCGCGACCTTGTGCGCCGTGCCGCCCGACAACGCCCGCACCGGCCGATTCAGCACGCCGTCGATGCGCAGCGTTTCGGCGAGGGTCCGCATTTGCGCCAGCGTCGCCTCGGTCGGCAGGCCGCGAAACGCCACCAGCGCTTGCACATGCTCCAGCGGCGTCAGCAACTGCGCGAGCGGCGGGTGTTGCGCGACGTGGATCAGCTTTCGCGACGCCAACTCGGGCTGCTGCACGGCATCGACGTCGGCAATCCGCAGCGCACCGTCCGCCAGCGCCAATTCACACGCCAGCGTCCGCAGCAACGTGGACTTGCCCGCGCCGTTCTCGCCGAGCACCACCGTCACTTGGCCCGGCTGCAGCGCCAAATCGAGATTGGCGAGCACGGCTTGCTCGCCGTAACGCTGGACCATGCCGGTCGCTTGCAGGATTGCGCTCACAGTGCCCCCGTTGCGGCCGCGGCGAGGCCAGCGGCGTAGATCAGCCACGCGATGCGCGATGCATGCGGCGAGATGGACCTGCCGCGCAACAGCCACGCCGCCGCACCCACACCCAGCGGCAGGCCAATCGCCGCGTCCAGACCATTGCCGCGCCAAGCGAAGAGGGCCAGCAACGCCAGCGCCGGCAAGGTCAGGCCCAACGCCAGCCGCCGCAGGACCGCCCAGCGCGCCGATTCGGTCAAGCCCAGCCAGTGGCTCGCGGACCACGCCGGCTCTGCAATCAGCGCGCGGGCGCGGAGGTGCGCGACGGCGGCAAAGCCAAAGGCGGACGTCCCGAGCGCCCAGTGCGCAGCGTCCGCGCGGACCAGCAGCGTCGTGACCAGCGCCAATGCCAGCGTCGCGATGCCGGCCAGCGGCCAGCGGCGATGCCAAGCCCGCGCCAGAAACCGTTGCTCATCGGTGGATTGTCCGAGCGTCAGCCACGCGGGCGGCTCGTCCAGACCGTCGGATTGGGCAAAACGGCTCGCGTGCGCCTGCTCGACCGCGCGCAGGCCGGCGTGCAGCCACGGACGGGCGCGGCGGAACGTCCCGGCCGCGAAACGCGCGCCAAGCAGCATGCCAATCACCGGCAGAAGCCGCCATACGGTCGGAGTCAGCCATTCCGGACGGGCGTTCCAGACCGCGGTGAGAAACGCCACGGGCGCCAGCGCGCCAACCAGCGCGAAGGCCGGCAAGTACAGCAGCGGCGCACTTTCCGCGGGACCAAAAGCGCCGCCGCCAGACACCGCCGCCCAGCCCGCGTGTTTTCCACCTGCCAGCAGCCGCAGCCCGTGCAGCATCGCGGCAATCGCCAAGCCCGCAGTCAGCGGCACCACACCCGCCAGCACCGCCGCGACGTGCAGCAGCAGCGGCGAACCAAGCCACAGGCCGTCCAGCGCCAGCGCCACCGGCACGGTCAACAGCAGCGCGGTCCACAGCAGCACGTCGCGCAGGCTCGTCTGCAGCGTCGCGTGCGCCGTTTCTCCGAGCAGCCGGCGCGTCGCCAGCTGCGGCGGCGTCGTCACGAGTTGCAGCACCAGCAGCGGCAGGGGCACCGTCAGGAGCGCGGCCAGACGCAGCGTCAAATCAGCGACTTGCTCAGGCTGGGTGTGTTGCAGCGCCGGGGCGAGGAAGAAGTGCACGGCGATCAGCAGCGGCGCCACGAGCGGCAAAGTCCACCGGATCAGGTTCGCGTGCAGGAGTTTCGTCGGCTTGCTGGACATCGCCGGCAGTGTGGCGGACTCGCCTGGAAACGGCCAGTCCTCCATCGCCGATCACGTCCCCGCTTGTGCGGCGTTGCGCGGCATCTTCACAACGAATTCCGTGCCTTTGCCCAGTTCACTGTACACGGCGATCGTGCCGCCCAGACTCTGGATCACCCGCCGCGTCATCGTCAGGCCCATGCCCATGCCCTTGCCGGGGCCTTTGGTCGTGAAGAACGGGTTGAAAATCTTCTGCTTCACCGCGTCCGGCATGCCCGGGCCGTTGTCCTTGACGTGCAGCTCCACGACGTCGTCCGTCACCGTGCCGAACAGCTGGACTTCGCCAGTCCCTTCCGGCACGGCCTCAATCGCGTTCTGCAGCAGGTTGCTGAGCACCTGATTGAACTCCTCGGGCACGCAGCGAATCGTCCCGCTTGGCGGCATCGTCTCCGTCACTTTCACGTCGCGGCCGGTCGCGGGCAGCACAACGCCCACCACATCGCGCGCCGCTTGGAACACGTCGTGCTCGCGCAGATCGCGGCTGTAGCCTTCCCGGCTGTAGCGGCCCATCAGCTCCACCGTGCCGGCAATCCGCTTCACGCCGGACTCCGCGGTGTCGATCATCTTCTGGAAACGCGCGGCGATCTTGTCGATCTTCTGCGCCTGGACGTCCGGCAGCGGCTCCGTCTTGGCGGCGTTGACCATCGTCAGCGTCTCGGCAAAGTCGAGCTTGATGCGCGCCACCGAGTTCTTGATGTAATTCAGTGGGTTGTTGATCTCGTGCGCCAGACCGCCGGCGATCGTCTCCAGCGAGTCCATGCGCTGGGTCATCAGCATGTCCGCCTGCGATTCCTGGACGTTCAGCAGACTGCGCGCGGTCGACAGCAGCTCCTTGGCGGAGAACGGCTTGGAGAGGTACGCGTTCACGCCTTGCTCAATGCCGGCGATGCGATCCTCCGTGCCGCCGCGCGCCGTCAGCATGATGATTGGCGTGTACTTGGTGACCGGATCGTTGCGCAGGCGCTTGGTCAGCTCCAGGCCGTCAATGCCGGGCATCATCAGGTCCGTGATGATGAGGTTGGGCTGCTCTTTGACCGCGAGCTCAAAGCCCTTCAAGCCGTCAGGCGCCGCCATGACCTTGAATTCACGGCGGAGCGAGAGGTGGATCACGCGGATGACGTCCGGATTGTCCTCGACGATGAGCACGGTCCACTGCCGCTCGTTCTCGTCAAAATCGCGCTCGACGACGCGCCGCTCGCTCGCTTCCGCGATGTCCAACAGGCGGTAATCATTGCGCGTGGAGATCTCGACGGACGTGTCCATCAGCCCGGAATCGCGGTCCTTGCGGTCGCGGCGCAGCGTCTGCTGCTCGGGCTTGACCAGCTGGTCCGCCTTGAGGTGCGCCGAGCCGCTGCGCAGGAACACCGTAAACGTCGCGCCCTTGTCGACTTCGCTCTCCGCCCAGATGCGCCCGCCGTGCAGTTCCACGAGCTCCTTGGCCAGCGCCAGGCCAATGCCCGTGCCGCCGTAGCGCCGCGTGCCGGACTGATCGACCTGGAAGAAGCGCTCAAAGACCTGCATCGCCTTGTCGCTGGGAAAGCCCGGTCCGTCGTCCGTCACGTCGACTTCCACGCCATCGGGCACCGCGCGCATCGTCACGCTGATGTGGCCTTCCTGCGGCGTGAACTTGGCGGCGTTGGACAGCAGGTTGATGAAGACGCGCTCCAACCGCTCCAGATCGCAATAGATCAGGAACGGCGTGTCGGGCGCGATGAACGTCAGCTCGATGCCCTTGCGGTGCGTCAGCGGCTTGACCTGATCGGCCAGCCCGCGCAGGTACTCGGTCAGGTCCTGCTCGCTCGCGCGCAGCCGGATGCGCGACTCTTCGAGCTTGGTCAAATCCAACAAGTCATTGATCAATTTCAACAACTTCATGCCGGACCGCAGCATCGTCTGCAGCGTGGCCTTCTGGGAATCGGTGACCTTGCCCAATTCACCGTCGATCATGAGCTCGAGCGGGGAGAGGATCATCGCCAGCGGCGTTTTCAGCTCGTGCGTGATGTTGGCGAAGAAGGTGGATTTGAATTCGTCGAGCTGCTTGAGTTTGGCGTGGGCTTCTTCGAGGTTGGCTTTGGTGCGTTCCAGCAGAATCGTGTTGGCCAGTTCCTGCCGCTGGTTGCGCCACGCGAAGAATTGCCCCGCGGACGCGATCACGCCTGTCGCAGTCAGGAAGAAGAAGTTGGACACGGCGTCGATTGGCTTGCCGATCGGGTTCAAGATGAGGTTGGGCACCACAAACGACACGACGATGGCGCTGTGCGTAAACAGGACAATCCGTAGCGGCCACAGGAAGAGCAGGCCGACGGCCACCATCGCGAGGCTCAGGCCGGCGTAGTAGGCCGATTCCAGCCCGCCCATCAGGACGATCATGACGTCGATGCCGGCCGCGCACAGGAGGATATATGCCGACGTGATCGAGTTCGGATGTCGGTCGAAGAAGCGGCTGCGTATCAGCGGAAACATGGCGAGCGTGCAGGTCGTGACTATGACCCGGCTGGCCCACAGCATGTAGAGCCGGCTGTCGGGGAAATTCGGAGTGATCTTGGAGATGATGTAGTCGAGGATGCCGAACGCGGGGTACAGCGCCAGCACGATGTACAGCAGGACCCTCGCGCCGCTGCGGTTCTGCGCACGGACGTACTCGACCCACCGTTCGCCAATCTCGGGCAGTTCGATCGGACCTTGCATCTCACCCTCGCCGTCTAGGTTCGCCGCACGCACAAGAACGGATTCACGCCGGACGTTTCCTCCATGATGGAGACGTGACCGGAAGGAGCCGCTTCTTCAGCGAAAGCCCGCATCTCGTCGCGGGTCCGGTGGATGAGGACCCAGTCGAGATGCTGTTCCATGAACCAGCGACTCGGGTTCTCGACCGCCATGTTGCCGATGTAGGCCTCGCCACCCATGTTCAAGCGCGAGAACATGTTGCGGGTAAGATCGACCGCCGTCGGCACGCGCAAGTAGTCGTACAGGCCGGCGCAGATGATGGCGTCAAACGCTCCAAAGGACCGGAAGATCTCGGGATCCTTCAGTAGACGCCGAATCGAGTCGTGCAGGAAGGTGACCCGCACGCGGCCCGCCCATTTGGCCGCGATCGTCTCGATCAGCCGGCCGTAACCGTACGCGAGCGCCGCGTGATCCTGATCGAAGAGAATGATTTCGATTGGCGCGGGGATGTCTTCCAGGCCAGTCAGAAGCTCAAAGACCTCCTGCGCCGGACCCGCGGCGACCGACAGGATTCGGATCGGCCGGGACTCCTGCCAACCCTGCACCAAGCTACGGAGTCGATCGCGTACCATGTCCTTGCGGGCGCGAACGGCGATGGAAGCCGGCGCCTGCAGGAATGCGTAGCTCACCGCGCGGCCGAAGAGATTGGGACCCTCGAACTGGCGGGCGTAGACGTAGTTCATGACCTCGTAATCGCCCGGGTACCCGAGTGGCTTGGCCAACGCACGCGCCATCCAAGGCGACTGCATCATGTACTCATGCACGTGCAGGCGCGAATACGCCTTCAGCCGGGTGTCTTCCTCGGGGTCGGCCAAGCGGCGTAGCGCGTCGATCTCGGCGGAAAAGCGGACGACGTCCGGGACGAAATCCGATCGGACGCGTTCGATGAGCGCTTGATGGCCTGGGGCGTTGTGCACGCCATTGACCACGTTCCACGGCAACGCCAGTTCCAGTTCGCCGAATTGGCGCTTCGCCTCTTCCATGAAGAGCCGGAATTCGGCCACTTTGGCCTTGAAGCCCTCATGCCCGTCGACGTGCCACGGGAGGCGAACTGCGCTCATCCTGTCGCTTGGCGTTTGGCGCCACTGGCGAACCGTGCGCATCTGGAGCACGTGGTCGATGTTGATGAGAAAGTCCAGGAAGGTCGCTGCCACGATCGTGACGCCCTCCACTTCGCGAATCGAGACAATGCGGCAGCCGCCGCGGTACGCCTCGTAGTCATCGAACGCGAGCGTCAGCTGATCGACATGGACGAGCGGACTCGCATGATGCCATTCGAATGCCACTCCCGTCTGGGACACGTCGTGCAGCCTGCAGTCGGTAGTCTCGCCAGCGCAAGTGATCGCGACGCGCGCCTCTACAGGCGCCAAGTCGGCAGGGCGAAATCGCACCGGCCGGAAGAAGACCTCGCGCCCTTGGCCGCCCTCCAGGTCTTCGTAGTTGCGCCACGCATGGACCTGCACGACGGCGAATCCCACTGGCCCACTCGGCGCACTCGGCGCACTCGGCCCCGTCGCCGCCGTCGAGGGCCCCGTCCCTACACTGCTGCCGCTGTCGTCGGTCATTTGTCCTCCACTTGTTCAACCGCAGTCCACTTCTCCGGTTTTTTTTGCCGTCTCTAGGACTCCAATTCCGCTGGCGGAATCGCAATCGCAAACCGTGCCCCGCCACCTACGCGTTCAGTGCACTGCAGATCGCCCTTGTGGTTTTCCACAATCAGACGCGACATGTACAAACCCATGCCGACGCCTTGGTCGTTCTTTGTCGACGCGAAGGCCTCGAACAGCCGGTCGCGGACTTCTGGGGAAATGCCTGGGCCTTCGTCCTCGACGGCAAAGCAGACGTGCCCATTCGCGTCCGTCGAGGCCGTCACCCAGATGCGATCGTCCACCTTGGTCGCCTGCGCGGCGTTCCGCAGCAGGTTCACCAGCACTTGCACAAGCTTCTGGCGGTCACCCAACAGGAGCGGCAGGGTCTCGCGCGGCGCGTCGATCACGAGGTTGCGGGCGCGGAAGTTCAGGTCCATGCGCATCACGGTAATCGCATCGCGCACGACCCGCGACGGATCGAAGTACTCCATCGTCATCGCCAAGCGCTTCTGCTTGGCGTACTGGTTCATCGTTTCCAGCGATTCCAGTAGGTTACGCAGGCCCGCGAGGCCCACCGCGATCGTCTCCACAAGCTCCGGGTCCGCCAGCTTCGCCGTCACTTCGTACTCGACCATCACCAGGCTCGACATCGCGTTGCGCAGGTCGTGCGTGATGCCAGCCGCCAGCCGGCCCGTCGTCACAAGGCGATCCAACTGCAGCAGGCTCTGCTGTGCCGACTTCAGCTCGGTCAACGTGCGCTGCAGTTCAGTCGTGCGGTCGCTGAGCAGCTCCAGGAGCCGCCGGGCCGCGCGCTGGTACATGACCGAGTCGCTCGCGGCAGAGACCGCCGCCACCACGTCTTCCGGCTGCCACGGCTTGCGCAGGAAGCGGAACACGTGCGCGTCATTGATCGCCGCGATCAGCGCTGGCGTGTCCGTGTAACCGGTCAGGATGATGCCCGGCGCGTCGATGCCCGCTTCGCGCAGGTTGTGCAGCAGTTCCACGCCGGTCATGCCGGGCATCCGCTGATCGCAGACCACGACGTCGATTGGCGTGGTCAACGCGATCGCCAATGCCTCGTCGCCTGAACCGGCTTCATGGACCGTGTAGTCGCCGTCCAGGAACGATCCGAGCACCGCGAGGTTGGGCAACTCATCATCGACGATGAGAATAGCGCCCGTCAGCAGTCCTTGGACCGCGTACTCTTCCAGCAAGTTGTGAAGCGAGGTGCCCACCATCCTGTCAGCGAGTGTAGACGAGAGTCCGGGAATGTGAAGAACATTGCGGCGTGCTCGGTTTTTCCTTGACCTGCCATGGTGAATTTGCTCGCACGTTGAACAGCGCGCTCAGCCCTTGCCGACTGCGCGCGAAGCCGCGAGACTACGGTCCGGCGGCGCTGCCCTTGCCGCCTTCAGACACGCGGAGTCCCATGAGCAGCAAGCCCAAGAGCGCACAGAGTCAACAGAAACTGCCGGACGTGCAGGCGCCCGTCGCAGCCGCGAGTCCAGCGGTTCTGGACTTTGCGCAAAGCGACTCCGCGCCGTTCCCCAAGCTCACGCGCGACGACGAAGCGGCGATGCGCAGCATCTTTCGCGTCCTGACGCCCGATGGGTTGCCGATCGTCAATGACCCAAAACTGGAGAATGGCACCGGCGTGGCCGATGACGACGCGCTGGCGATGCTGCGGTCGATGATCCGCGTGCGCGCCGTCGACGAGCGGATGCTCGCGCTGCAACGTCAGGGGCGCATCGGCTTCTACGGCGCTGCGACGGGACAGGAGGCGGCGACGATCGCCGCGGGTCACGCGCTGGAACTGCGCGATTGGATTCATCCGGCGCTGCGCGAAGGCGGCATGGCGCTGCACCGCGGCTATCCGCTGTGGACGTATCTGAGCCAAATCTTTGGCAATGCCGACGACACGTCGACCAAGGGGCGGCAGATGCCGTGCCACTACGGCTCGCGCGCGCTGGGCTACGTGACGCTTTCCAGCGTCATGGCGACGCAGATGCCGCAAGCGGTGGGCACGGCGTACGCGATGGCGATGCTGCACGAGGCGCCCGACCGACCGGTGTGTCTGGGCGCGATCGGCGATGGCGCGACGAGCGAAGGCGATTTTCACGTGGCGCTGACGTTTGCCGGCGTGATGCGGCCCAAGGGCCTCGGGCTTCCGCTGCTGCTGTACGTGCAGAACAACCAGTGGGCGATTTCAACGCCGGTGGAGAAGCAGACGGCCGCGCCTTCGCTGGCGGTGAAGGCGCTGGGCTATGGCATCGCCGGATGCCGCGTGGATGGCAACGACGCGCTCGCGGTGCTGCGCGTGATGCGGGCGGCGGCGGCGCGCGTGCGGGCGGGTGGCGAGCCGATCCTTGTGGAGGCGGTGACCTACCGCGTCGGCGCGCACTCGACGTCCGATGATCCCAGCCGGTACCGCGATGAAGGCATCACCAAGCAGTGGGCAGCGCTGGATCCGATTGATCGGCTGGCCAAGTACCTGATCCGCCGCGACGTGCTGACGGATGCGGACCTGGCCAAGATGCGCGCTGAATACGACGACGAAGTCCGGACGACGCTGGCGGAAGTAGAGAAAGTGCCGCCGCCGGCGACCGCGACGCTGTTTGAGGACGTCTATGCGGAGATGCCGGCGCATTTGGCGCGGCAGTTGGCCGAGGTTGAGGCTGCCCTGGCGAGCGTCTGAACACCCAGGAAGGCGAATCGTGGAGAAACGGCAGCGCTGGCTGGGGATTCTGCTGGCACTGACCGCTCTGGTCAGCGGGCCAAGCTACGCCGGCGATGGCGCGATCGCTTGGCGCACGCTGCGCGCGGACGGCATCGAGCTGACCTATCCGCGCACGCACGAGGATCTTGCCCGCCGCGTGCTGGCGACCTGGCAGGATGCGCGGCAAACGCTTGGCCAGGTCCTGCCGGCGCGCGACGGGACGCTGCAACTGACGCTGGACGACTACGCGGACACGGCCAATGGCTTTGCCACCGTGATGCCATTCGACCACGTCCACCTCTACGCGTACCCGCCAGCGCCGGACAGCGAGCTGGGCGACCACGGCGATTGGCTGCGCGCGCTGGTGTTCCACGAGTACTCGCACATTTTGCACATGGGCGACGTCCACGGGCCGCCGACGTGGGTGAACGCCGTGCTGGGACGGACGCTGATGCCAAACGCGGGCCTGCCGCGGTTCTTCACGGAGGGTCTCGCGGTCTGGGCGGAGACCCGGCTGACGGGCGGCGATACGGGCGTCGCGGGGCACGGCGGACGCGTGGACAGCCCGGCGTTCATGGCCATTTTGCGGGCGACGGTGCTGGACGGCGGCCAGCCGGACCTCAACGAACTGACGGGATCGCCGCTGCGGTGGCCGCGCGGGCAGGGCTGGTACCTCTACGGCAGCCTGCTTGTCGACGATTTGGCGCAGACCCAGGGGCCGGAGTCGGTGCGGCGCTTCATCGACGGCCTCTCCGTCCGGCTTTTTGGCCTCGGCATCCAGGGCACGGCGCGCTACACGTGGGGCAAGAGTCTCACGCGCGCGTGGCATGACGCGCAGGCGCGGCTGCGGTCGCGCGTGGTGACGCAGTGGCAGGAGCGCGCGGGCGTGGCGCTGCCGGATCCGCTGACGGACACCCAAGCGTTCCAGGCGTATGTGCGGCGCCATGACGGCGACCAACTGACGCACGATGGCGAGCTCCGCGGGCGGATTCGCAGCTGGCCCGATGGCCAGTCGGCGGTCGTGACGCACCTGGCGAGCGACGCGCAGTTCTACGTCATCCAGCGGATCTTCGCCGACGGGCGCGTGACGACGCTGCACACCTGCCGCGCGGATTGCGATGAAGTGCTCGTCACGCCCGATGCGAAGTGGCTGCTGTTCACCGAGACGCGGCCGTTCCAGCGGCTGTACAAGTTCCGCGACCTGATCGCGGTGCCGCTGGACGCCGACGGGCGCGTTGCCGGTTCAGAGCTGCAACTGACGTCCGGCGCGCGGCTGAGGTCGCCGTCGCTCAGCGTCGATGGCCAGCTGCTGGCGGCGGTGCGCGTGGAACGCGGGCGAACGGCGATTGACGTGCTGCCTTTGCCGCAAGCGCTGACCGCCGCGCAGGCGGGCGACGATCCGCCGCCGTGGGTGCGTCGCGTGGCGCCGGCGCCGTTCGGGCAGACGCTCGACAGTCCGGTGGTGCTGCCGGACGGCCATCTCCTGTGGACGGCGTGGCTGGGCGGCCATCGCGGACTGGAGACCGACACGCAGCTGGATGCCGCGGCTTGTGCCGAAGCTGAAGCGGCGCTCGCTGTCCATACGCGGTCGCAGACCGAGCCGCCCGAGACGCCGCGCTGGATCGCTGCGCAGACCTGCCGCAATTTTGCCCCCCGTCAGCCGCTGTGGCTCGGCGACCTGCAATTGCGGCGCGGCGCGGACGACGTTTGGTACCTGAACGGTCTCATCGAAGTCGACGGCTTTCGCGAAGCGGCGATCCTGACGCGCTGGGGCTGGCTGCCCCGAACGCGGACCTTGACGGGCGTGACGTCGTTTGCCGCGGGCAGTGAGCCGTTCACGGTGCGCCATGGCGGGCGCGGGCTGGACGTGTTCCACCTGCGCAAGCCGTTCTGGTTCGCGCAGCCGGGCGAGCGGCCGACCTACGTGGATCTGCCGTACCACCCGACGCAAACAGACGCGGTCGAGGGCATGTACAATCCGCTGCGTTCGGCCTGGCCGCGGGCATGGCGACCGCTCCTGACGGCGACGGGCGACCGCCTGACCAGCGAGCCGGGCGGCCTCTGGCTGGGCGCGCAGGTCGCGGGCGAAGACGCGCTTTCGCACTGGAATTGGCTGGCGACGGGGCAAATTCGCGACGATGGCACCGATCCGATCGGCTCGCTGGCCATCAACATCACGCGCTGGGAGCCGACCTGGACGCTGGACACCGGCTATCAGCAGGGCTTTTCATGGCTGCGGCGCGGGTTCTATTGGGCGACGACGCCGACGGATCGCTGGGGAATCGGCGCGCGCGGTGCGTGGCAGTTGCCGGGCGTGCGCCAGGCGTGGCAATTCGACCTGGGCTGGCGCATGGTGAAGTCCTCCCTCCGCGACGACCGCTACGCCATCCGCTTCCCGTACGATCCGGCAGGACCGCCGCCCGTTGAGCCATGGACCGGCATCGATTCGTTCGTCGATGCAGGCGTCTCTTACGCGTTTGGCGCCACGAGCCCGGACGCCGGCACCACCGAACGCCTCCACTCCGTCGCCGTCCGCGGCAGCGTGAGTGACAGTTGGACCGGCGGCGCGCGGCGGCGCATCATCGTCAGCGCGCTTGCCGCCAACCGCTGGCCTCTCGGCAGGCACTTTGTTGCGGAGTTGACGACCAACGTCACGGCGATTCCCGTCAGCGGGGACACCAGCCCGAGCTTCGCGGTCCGCGGCATCCAGCCTATGCCGACCAACCTGCTGGCGGGCAGCGGCACATCGGGGATCACCATCCGCGGCATGCCCTACAACAGCATCTTCCGCGCTGGCGACGGCATGGCGTGGGGCACTGCGCAGGTCCACATCCCGGTTCTCGACATCGGTCGCGGCTTTGACACCTTGCCCCTCTGGTTCGGTCGGGTGCGCGCCACGCCGTTTGTCGATGGCGCCTGGGCGTTCCTCCCGCCGCCCAAGGCTGAGCGTTTCACCGGCGGCGTGTGGTCGACGGGCGCGGAATTGCTGCTCAATTGGGAGGCAGGCTACGCGTTGGACGGCACGCTGCGCCTGGGTGCCGGCCACGAATTCCTCACGCAGAGCACGTCCTGGTGGCTGGTGCTCGGCATCTGAAACGGAATAACCCGCGGCGCGCGCGTGTTTGCTCGCGTCCCATCGACCTACCAAGGAATCCCATGCTCGACCGTCCGATTCTCGACAACGCCCACCTCTCGCCCGCCGTGCAAGCCACGCTGGCGGCGTTTCACCCTGACATCGTGCGGGAGGTGCAGGAAGCGATCCTGCGCGATCGCGTGGTCATCGTGGGCATGCGCCTGAACGACGCCTGCTACAAAGCGCGCAAGCTCATGGACGCCAACGGCGTGCCGCACACGTACCTGGAATACGGCGGCTACTTCTCCGAGTGGCGTCGTCGCCTCGCGCTGAAGATGTGGACCGGCTGGCCGACGTTCCCGATGGTGTTCGTGCGCGGCACGCTGATTGGCGGCGCGTCTGACGCCAAGAAAGCCTTCGCCGACGGCACGATCAAGGGGCTGCTGGAAGCGCCATAGGCACGCGAGGGACGGCGGATTGCGGGGATTTCGCGGCGCTCCGGCTGCCGGCTCGATCGGCTCAGAACGCCAGTGAGACCGCCGCGCCTGCGCCGCCCTTGCCGTCCATCGTCGGATAGGCGCGCAGGTCCTGCCACCACGGCTTTTGCTGGACGGACGCGCTGCGGTCGATGACCGGCGCCTTCACCGCGGCGATGATTGTCGCGGTGGTCAACGCCGCGCCGACGCCCAGCGAGATGATCATCGCGTTGCGGCGGAATTCGATTTGGCTCACGAAGGTGTTGCCCTCGGCCAGCGCGCCGTCGCATTTCTTGCTGTCCGTCAGCTTGCAGCCGTAGGTGTCCAACGTCGCCTGATACGCGTAGCCCTGGGAGTCAAAGCGCTTGGAGTACGCGTCGCTGCGTTCCAGCGCGAGGATGCCGAAAATGCCGCCCGCCAGCAGCGACGCGCCGGCCGCGCTGCCCAGAATCCACGTCAGCGTGTAGTCGTGCGGCAACGTCGCCGGATCAATCGGCGCCATCAGCACAACGTCGATGAACTTCGTCTCGCCGGCCTGGACCGCCACCGCTGGCCGCACGAACGGCTCGCGCTTGTCCATTGCCACGCGCACGGAATGCGTGCCCGCCGTCACTTTGATCTCGCCGTTGGTGTCCGGATCCGCCGGCTGGTCGTCGAGCGTCAGCCGCGCGCCCGTCGGCAGCCCCTGGAATTTCAGCACGCCCGGCCGCGACGCCAGCAGCGACTTGACCTCAGCCAGCCGCTTGACCGTCTGCTCGCGATCCTTGGCAAAGTCCTTCTCCGCGGGCGCCAGGCGCAGGAACGCTTCGTAGTAAATCTGCGCCTTTTCCAGATTGGCCGCGCGGTCGCAAGCCTTGGCCAGCGCCAGCGCGATCAGCGGCTCGCGGTCAAATTTGCCCCACGCCTTCAGGAACAGCTGCTGCGCGGCGTCATAGTCGCCTGCCTTGAACGCGGCCTTGCCTTGATTGAAGATCTCGATCGCTTCGTCGCGCGCGTGCGCCTGCTCGGTCGTGAGCGCGGCTGGCTGGGCAAGCGCGGGCAGCGCGAGCGCCATCAGCAGCGCCAGCAGCGGCAGCCGTATCCAGAATCCCGTGCTTTTGCGTCGAAACTGCATGTTCAGCCTGACCGCCGCCGCTTGAGGGGCGTGCGTGCGTCCCAGCGGTGTCGCGCAGGCCGGGGGCCCCGTCAAACTTTTTGCCGGCAAATTGTCGCGCGAACCAACGGCTACTTCTTGGGCGGATCGGCGCGATCGTCGTCCAGGCGGAACGCTTCGTGGTTGTGGCCGTGATCGGGCGTGCGATCGTGGCTGCGATCGTGGGCGTTCGGGTCGCGCGCAGGCTCGACTTTGACCTCGGGCTTGACCTCGATCTTTGGCTCCACCTTCGGCTCGGCTTTGACCGCTTCGGGTCGGGCGACGTCGTGGTGCGCTTCCGGCTCTTTGCGGTGCGTCTCAAGTGCAGGTTTCGCCGCGGCTTCGACCTTCAGCGGCGCCGGTTCAGGCTGGGCTACAGGCGCAGCAACCGGCGCTGGCACAGGGGCCGTCGCAGGCTCAGCGACAACCGCGGGCACGACATGGGCGACCGGCGCGGCAGCGGGAATCGGCGCAGGTGCCGGGGTTTCGGCCTTCGTTTCAGCCACGTCAGGCGCGCGCGTTGGCCCCATCAGCGCGACAACTGCAGTCACCGCGAGCACGACCGCGAACGCGCTTCCGGCGATCCACAGCGGCTTGCGGCTGGGCGGCGAGGTGACCGGCATCGCGCTCGTCAACGTCAACGCCTCCTCCTGCACCGGCACCACGCGGGTCGCGCGGTCTTCCTGGGGCGGCGGCGCGTCCACCGCAGGCGGCGGTCGCCGCGCGGTCTCGGCGATGTGCACGAGCTTCGAGGCCAATTCCGCCGTCGTCTGCGGCCGTTGCCGGGGATCCTTGGCCAGGCACTGCAGCACCAGCGCTTCCAGCTCCCGCGGCACTTCGCGCAGCGCGCCTTCGCGGATGAACGGCGGCGGCAGATCCTTGATGTGCTTGACCAGGACGGTCATCGGCGTGTCGCCCGTGAACGGCGGCTGGCCGACGAGCGCCTCAAACGCCAGCACGCCCAGCGCGTAGACATCGCTGCGGTCGTCGATCGGCTCGCCCTTGGCCTGCTCGGGGGACATGTAGGTCGGCGTGCCCATGATCATGCCGGTCTCAGTCAGGTTGCCTTCCCCGACTTCTTTTTGCTGCTTGGCGATGCCGAAATCGAGCACCTTCACGAAGTCCGCGTCGCCCGCCACCGACAGCAGCATCACGTTTTCTGGCTTCAGATCGCGGTGGATCAGCCCGGCGGCATGCGCTTCCGTCAGCGAATGGCACACCTGCGTGAGGATGCGCACCAACTGCGGCCAGGGCAGCGCGCCTTTTGTGTCAAAGCGGTGGCCCAGCGTCTCGCCTTCGATGTACTCCATCGCCAGGTACAGCGCGCCGTCCGCATGGGTGCCAAAATCGAAAACGCGAATCGTATTGGGATGGCGCAGCCGACTCACCGCCTGCGCTTCGCCGGAGAAGCGCTTGACGTGTTCCAGCGAGCTCAGATGGTCGGCGCGCAGGACCTTGACCGCGACCACCTGGTTCATGTTCAGCTGCGTGCACCGGTAGACGGCGCCAAAACCGCCGATGCCGAGCACGGCGTCAATGCGGTAGCGGTCGGCGATCAAAGTGCCAAGCGGGTAGGTCTGGCGCGAGGAGGCCGCCACGGGCATCGTATGCGCGCCGTCCTTGGGACAGATCGCGTCCGGCATTTCTTCAGAGCATTTGGGGCAAACGCGCATCGGGTGTTCCAGAAGAGTGGGCGTGCAGGCCGGCAAGCCGCAGAAAGAACCTACCATGTGGGGCGGACTGAAACAAATTGCTGGGACGTTGCCGGCAAGACGCCGCTTGACGCACAGCGTGCAAATCCTAACCTACAGGACGAACCGCCGTGCTACCGCGGCCATTCCCATGAGGCCTTATGCCCGCATATGACTACCGGTGCCAGAACTGCCAGAAAGTGTTTGAGAAGAACCAGCGCATCAGCGAACCCGCGGGCGCGACGTGCCCGGACTGCGGCAGCGTCGACTGCATGCGGCTCATCACCGGCGGGACGTTCCACTTGAAGGGCAGCGGTTGGTACGCGAGCGATTACGGCGGCAAGACGTCGCCGCCGGTTGAAGCGGCGCCCGCGAGCGAGGGCGGCGGTTGCGGCAAGGCGGAATGCGGCACAGGCGCGTGCGCGGCGATGGGCGGCGACACCAACTAGCCCAAAAACAACGGCGGCAGCTACTTGGGCGGCCCCGGCTGGGCATCCTGAAGACGCCGCAGTCGACGTTCCTTGGCGCGCTGCAGCAGCTTCTGCCACTCCTTGTTGCCGTCGCGCTCATCGGCGTCAGGCCCCAGCATCTCGGAAGATTGCGCGCGCGCGACCTGCACGATCCGCCCCGGATGCGGCACCGCGGCGACAAGCGTCAGGAGCCACAGCGCGGTCGCGCCCAGCGCCACGGTCCACACCGCCAGCCGCTCCGCCAAGGGCTCGCGCAGGACGCCGATCGCATGCGGCAGGCGCAACGTCAGCAGCCACGGCACGATGCACATCCCGAGGAAGACGCTTGCCGACGTCCAGTCGCTCCAGCCCAGCGCGCGGCCCACGCTTGGCGAGAAATTGCCGAGCAGCCACAGCGGCCAACCCAGCTCCAGCACCGGCCGTTCCAGCTTGGTGAAGTGATAGGGAAAAGTCGCGATCGTCGGCATCGTCAGGATCAGCCCGATGGCGATGCTGCTCAGGAGCAGCGCGCGGAGCGGCCGGGCCAGGCGCGGCGGACGAAGCGCGTAGGCGAGGCCAGGCGCGAGCAGCGGCAGGATGGGGATCAGGTGGCGGGCGTAGGCGGAATCGCCGCCCTTCCAATCGGAGAAGCCGCTGACCGTGAGCGCATAGGCCAGGGCGATGAGCGCGAGCGCGATGGCGTCGAGCCGGCGGGTCTCCCCGAGCTTGGGATCGCGCGCGGCGGCCAGCAGGCCAGCGACGGCGGGTAGCAGCCACGGCGCGTGGTAGAACAGGCCGCGGCTTGGGCCGATCAGCAGCAGCCAGAGGATGTCCAACTGTGGCGCATGGAAACCGAACAGGCCGCTGCCGTGCATGGCCGCGAAGCCCTTGTCGCCCTTGAACTGGTAGGCGAACCGCAGCGGATCGCCCAGCATCCACGCGTTGTGGACGAACTGCATGAGCACGCCGAGGGCGACCATCGCGACAATCGGCAGCACCGCTTGGATGCGCGCCCGCGGGGCGAAACCGGCAGATTCTGGCAGCGCCCGCGCGCCCGCCCAGAGCACCACGAGCGCGCTCAGGATGAACACCGGCGTGTCGACAAGGCCCGCGAAACCGAGCAGCGCGCCGACCGCGAACCGCCGTCGCAGGGAGCTTGCCCCGGTCTCAGGCATCGCCAGCAGGTACGCCGCCGCGCCGACGCACGCCGCCG